>NZ_JADEXP010000121.1 GCF_015207065.1 Leptolyngbya cf. ectocarpi LEGE 11479
TATTTTCTCTCTGCTTTATCTGAGCGGCAACAGCGCATTCTGCAGTTGTTGAAGGCTTCGGATGATATCTACCTCTCACTCACCGGATAATTTAGGCAACCCTTCCTAAATTTAAGCGAACCGTGAGTAACAATTAATTAGAGGTAAACTTTCCACCTATTTACCTCTAATGGTGGATTAGGTGGAAATATTTCTGCCTAAGATTCCAATGGGGGTGATTAGGTGGAAATACGTCAGCCTAATCTGCCGATATGGATGATTAGGTGGAAAGTTTCAGTATAGTCACCACGCTATTCGACTTAGACAGCCATTCCTACCGAACTGGAGAAACCTACATTTATCAGTAGATTTGTAATCAACTGCAATATTTTTTGCTTGACGTCACCAATGACTTAGCGGTAGTTTAGTTCTCACGCCCTTCTGGGCATGACCACAAAGCTCAATATTTAGCACTGGCGGCAGGTGTTAGCTCCACCGAACCGCCAGCTAACCCGTGACTGAACACGCAGTCCGAGGCTTGGGATACTTTATCCTATTGCTGCCCCGGTTTGCATCACATAATCGGGGCAGCTAGGTTTTGAGCTTTGGTTTCTTCCTAACCCGCGACCAAATTGAGGTCTGTAGTTTTTCGACTGCGACCTTCTAGTGTTGGCTGTGGCCAAGGTTTAACAACGCTACTGTTTGGAGACCAAAGCTTATGTTCGTCGATACTACCAAGGGCGCTGTTGCGTCCACGTTGCCGCTTGGCACCGATCCGCTCCCCGAGCATCAATATGAAACCGTCCGCCATCTGGTGTTTGGCAGCCTTACCGGAGTACGACTCACCATCCAAGAACTGCATAAAAAATACTACGCTGAACCCAACGACTGGAGTAAACCCATCTTCACCGGACGCCCCAATGAGGTCATGGTGATTTTGACCAAGCGGGTGATGCTCAAGCAGTAGAGGAGTTGGGAGTGGGTGCGTTTTTGCGATCGCACCCACTCCATGATGTAGGGGAATGGGGAATGGGGAATGGGATTTATTCAACGCGTGTGAGATTTGTTGCCTCTAGCAGACACTGGGCTGAGAGCAGAGCTTTACCCTGGTCACTAATGACCGTGCAGCTGGGGAGAAGCCTTTGTAGGGCAGGTGGCTGCTGTTGCAGCTGGCTGATGGCATTAGCCAGTTCTGGTTCAAACTGTTGGAACCACTGCCGAGCCTCTGGGTTAAAGGAATTCTCATCCACCAGCCAAAAGTCAATGTCATAGTTGTTAATCACCGATTGAAGCTGGGTCAGATCTGGGCTATATTGAGCTGCCATCAGGTCTAAAATGCGGGGGCGAATCTGTGAGTAATAGCCTTGATGATATGCGAGACTGTGGCCTGGACTAACCAGGACTGAGCGCCCGGTAAAGGTGGGAATGTTCTCGGCTTCCTTGGCGAGAGAGGCAATGCGAATGTCTTTTGGCTGTTGTTGTAGATACTCGTAAAGGGCGGTGCGGTTAGAGGTGATGTATACCACATTGAGAAAACTGTTGAGCAAGGAGGGGTAGCCCACAGTAATGGTGGCAAAGCCAGCGACTAAGCTCAGGGCTATGGCCTGTTGCCACAGGTGAGGACGGCTAAGGCGGCGTAGCGCCACATCCAATAAAGCCACCAGCACCATAGCCGCTGCGATTGCAACAATAACCTTAATGCTGTGGCGACTGTAGCGGCTGGGTAAATGTAGCCGAAATAACAACCCGTGGGAGGCTAAAAACATGATGATTGAGGCTAATCCCAGCTGATGCAGAATAATTCCATCAGCGGTAATTGTTTTTAACAGGGGCAGTCTCAACCGATGCAGCAGGGGCAATAACAGCGCGGCGCAGATCGTAACGGGCACTACCGGCGGCAACAAACCGCTGCGAGCAGAAAAGAGCCAGTAGCGAAGCGGATTGTCATAGAAAAAAGCATTGCGGCCACCGGGCTGGAATTCGGCCATTTCCCTTGCCTGGTCTACCGTAACCACAGGGCCATAGGGCGATGTGCCCATGGCATAGGGCAATAGCACAATGGTTGCAACAAACAGCCCCACACCGAGAAACGTCCAGGCACTACGGTGGTGCTGTGGCCAAACAACGCGCAGCCCCAAGATAACGATCGATACAAAAATTGTCTGGGGATAAAACAATCCCTGCAGACCTACCACAGTGGCACAGGGCCATAGTCTCTGCCGCACCAGATAAAATAAGAAAGCCACCATTAGCAGAATGTTGAATGCCTTGGGGGTGGCGGAGGCCAGTTCATCCCACATCCATAGGGATTGGTTCAGGATAAGGGTGCTGGTAAAAGCAACCAGCGGAGCCGGAATAATTGCGATCGCAAGATAAAACGTATAGGCCGTACCCACAATGCCCACCAGCGGCGGCAACAGTTTGCTAAGCAAGAACGGGTGGAGCCCCAGATGGGCTCCTAGCCAATACAGTGCCTTATAACCTGCGGGCGCGACGGACTGAAAATAGTCGGCAATGATGTCGTCTGGGAAAAAACTAGGATCGACATAGCGCAGCATCCAAAACAGGTGCTGTCTGCCATCGTCTGGAATGGTGTAAGGACCGGCAAAGGCGATGCGCCAGAATAGGATGCCGTAAATCGCCGCCATTCCTAAACTGGCAGTTAGCCAAATGCGCTGATTTTTAGGGGTGGAGCGGAGGCCGTAATCGTTGATCCAAGCGGCGATAGTTTTCAAGGCAGCATTAGAAACAAGGTCCGGCCTCATATTACTAGAGGCTGTACTTGGCTTAGGTCGCTTTTACCAGGACTAAATCGCCGTCAATCATGACTTCGTAGGGGGCCAGGGGCTTAGACGCAGGACCGGCGGTAACGCTGCCGTCTGTACTAAACTTAGAGCCGTGACAGGGACAGGCAAAGGCGTTGTCTTTCCACTCGACGCCGCAGCCCTGGTGGGTACACATGGAGTTGAGGGCAATTACACTGTCGGCGTTGGCCGGATCGCGAATGACGATCACCGGTCCAGCAATAAAGGCCTTTTTAGATAGAAAACCGTTGGCATCTAAATCAGCGACGGTGCCGAGGGCCGCAAAGCCATCATCTCTGGGGGTTTCATCAATGGCTGCAGCCGGTTCATCAGCCGGGGCTGGGTCAGTAGCCGGGGCTTCAGAGACCGGTTCTTTGGGGCCACAGGCTGCGATCGCAACCGGCAGCGACGTAGCAATTAGTCCCAATCCCATCAAATTTCCAAATTCGCGACGGTTCATAATTAAAAATCCTCTCTCAGTGTTGTCGAAGGGTTGAATCGTAGGTGTGACATCGGTTAATCGATGCTAACCTCAGCTGCCTGATGGAGTCGAGCTAACCACTGGGCTAGGCTCTGCGTCAGACTTTAATATCCCACTTCCCCATCCCTGATGACGAATGGCCGCGATCAACACAAACAACAGATCCAAACCGACTATACCTGCAATCATCAGTTCAGAACCACCAGTGCCAAACCCGTAGCTGTGTAGCCCTGTTCCCAGGACAAAATTAACGCCATACCAGGCCATCAGCACCGCATTAAAGGCAACGACGCTGGCGACACTGATGCCAAAGTTGCCAATCCAGCCCACAAGACGACCGTGGAGGGGCACCAGGTAGCACAGTAGAGCGATCAGCGCCCAGGTTTCTTTGGGGTCCCAGCCCCAGAAACGTCCCCAGGAAAAGTGCGCCCAAATACCGCCGAGAATAATGCCAGCGGTTAACAGCAACACCCCCACCTGCAGCACTCGGTAGTTAAGCTGAGACAGCAGTTTGAGCCGGTCCTTGGCATTGGGGGTAAACAGATAGCTACCCAAGGCGACATGGCCTAGGCCCAGGGCTAAAGCAAAGCTAGCGTAGCTGAGGGCAATGGTGGGCACATGAATGCTCAACCAGAAGTTATCGCGCAGCACCGGCACCAGCGGGGAAATGCTGGGGTCTAACACCGCCGGTAGACTGTCCGCCAAAATCAAACACACCACCGATAGGGGGGCGGCGGCCAGCAGGTAGTACTTAGACCGATGCAGCAGCTCAAACATCAGGGCGATGGCGGCAATGCCAAACCCGACCCACACCACTGATTCGTACATGTTGGTGACCGGGGGCCGACCGGCAATCTGCATCCGCAGCCAGAAGCCATAGCTTTGCACGGCGACACCCGCGACAAAGGTACCTATAGCGGCCCAGTAAAGATTAAACGGCTCTACCCACAGGGCGACTAACATCAATCCAAAGGCGATACCATACAGCTGCCAAGCCTTGGCAAACGGGTGAAAATGGTTAAAGAACACTTCTCGGCGCATGATGCTATCTGCCGGATAGACCGTGGGGCTAAGATCGGCCAGCCCCTCTTTTAGCGATTGTGCCAATGGAGCGAGCATGGGCAGATGATCGGTGCCCGACAGCAGGGTCTGTTTAACGATGGCAAAGCTGCCTAGCAGCGGCGAGACTGATTCGGCATCGTATAGGCTTTGAGCCTCGTTAATGCCAGCCCATTTGCCTTTGATGTCGGTGGGGTGAGGGACAATTGCGATCGCACCGTCATCTACCATACTCAGCATTAGCTGCAGACGATCTTCAATTGTCAAGGCCTCCCGCTCATCCCGAGTTAGATCCTCGTCATCTATCTGCTTACGGTGGGCCGTTCTGACGATCTCGCCCAGGGGCTGATTTCTCATCAGCGTCTCAAAGGAAAAGTGCTTTTGCTCCAAATCCAAGCCTGCTAACTCTTTGAGAGGACGATAGCTCACCAGCACAAAAGGTTCTTCGTTCCAGTTGCGATTGTTCAACCACAGCGACATAAATGTCTCCATGGCACTTTCTCGAACGCCATCATGCTCGTAGGTGGTGGCCCCATAGATTTTGGCAACGGTCTCCTGGGCAACCGTGTCCAGCGGCTTTTTACGTCCTCCCTGCTGAACCACCATGGTTTCGAGACCATCCAGGGCAGAGGGCTGAAACTGACTGATGGGCATAGCAATTAGCAACAGCCCCAGACATAATCCAATCGCAAATTTGAGAAGTTTCATGGGTAGAGTGAGTAGCCTGCTTTCATAAATTACTTTGACCAAAGATGTGTCTGTCCTCTCAAAGTCCCTCTCCCAAGCTTGGGAGAGGGATTTTGGGTGAGGGCTAGCGGCTAGAGAAAAAGCTGAAGATAGGGATAGTCGCGGCCTCCTCCGGCTGCTTGTCACTCTCAGGAGAGTCCAGTAAATCATTAACAAACTTGAGTTTTTTAGCGACTGCCCGACCATAGAACATAGTAGCCACACCCATCGTGACCATTAGCGAACCGAGCCAGGTCAGTCCCGTAACCCACCAAGGCTCCCGTTTCACCTGTAGCGTAGACTGGGCCAAATCGCCCGGATTCCAGGAGGCCTGAGCGATCTTCCACCCCTTAAACCAGGTGGGATGATTCATCCAGACGCGGCGTTCAGATAGTTCGCCAGTTATGGGTTCCATCAGGGTTACAAGGCTGGTCCACATGGCCACAGACTCGCTGCCTTCATTGCGTTCCACAATAAAGTCGTTGAGCTTGAGGGCAAAGGGGAGTCGCATTAGTTTGGGGCTAAAGGCCAAGTACCAACTCCCGTCAGGTGTCTCCATTGTGGTTGGCTCACCCCAAGGAATCCAGCGAGTCTGGCCCTCGGCTGTGGCCACCTGTAAGGCGGGTTCGCCGCCCTCGTTCCCGACCGGTAATGCCACAACAGCTCGTTCCACATTAGCCCTAGGGACATACTCTTCCAATGTGATTTTAAAGTCTGCCCACCCTGGTGTCACGGGTTCTCCCAAAGCTAGTGGTCCGGACTTAAAGCCCTTTGAGGACTTGGCCGCATAGTGAAGCTGTTCTCTAGAATCTACTAGGACTTTGAAGAAGGCATCGGGTTGAGCATCAGCAGAAATATCGTAGTGAATGTCCAGATCTAGGGGAGTGTTTCCAGCGAGCTGGGTGCGGATTGGCTGAAAATCTGGATTGCCAAAGATAAACCAGCGCTCGGTTACATTATCTGTGGATAGTTCTAGCTGTACCGCCGGGTTTCTCAGCTGTTGGGTCGCCGTTTCCGGTTGACCGTTTTCGTCTAAACGAAAATCAGGCCAAAACTCTTTGACGGTCAGATTCACTCGATCTAGAACAACAGCTTGATGCAAACTAGATTTGACATCTATGGTTTGAGTACCGTCAGGTTGTTGCAGGGTTAAGGTGCCCCAGGCCGCCCCTGTTTTTTGCTGAGAGTTAGCTAATTCTGTTTGCAGCTCCTGGTCAGAGTCTACTCTTTTAATTTGTAGCTCAGCCGGACCGATATCCATCCGGTCATAGTTTGCAGGCGCAACCGCTAGCCAACGTTCCAGGGTTTGTCCCATGCGGTTGCTACTCAGGGAAAGTCGGACGGCTGGATTTGCGATCGCAGCCCCATCTCTAAATTGCACTGTTTTGATGGCATGGTTGGTGTAACCCAGCAGGGACAGATTACCTAAATGATCGGGCACCACAGTACCATTGTCTTTGATAAATAGAGACGTCTGTTGCAGCTCCTGTCCGGGGCTAGCAACCTCCAGCAGATCCCCTTCCACCCGTAAGGTGCTCACCGGACCCCCATCGGTTCGGGCCAACAGCATGCCCTCGACACTCAAGTGAATCACAGCAGCCGAGCCGGCAATAATCACCACCAATCCCCAATGGGCCATGGCAAAGCCAATCTTGCGGGCGCCTTTCCATGGATAGCGCAACAGTGTGGAAACGCTGAGGTTGAAGGCCAGTAGAAACATCAAAGCCCCAAACCATGGACTCTTATAAATCTCTTGCTGGACAACAGATGACCCGACTTCCGACTCGTAAAATGTGGCTCCGATCAAGATAGAGCCAATCACCAACAACAGGGGGATCGCCAGTCGAATCGAACCGATAAATTGGATCACTGCAGAAGTCATAGGCAAGGAGTGAGCAACATGTTAGCCAAGCATTCCTGAGTAGCTCAGCAAGCAACAATATTTGATCATCTTCACCGTGAACCCCAGTCTTTTTTGTATAGATGGGTACAGAAAATCTGTGTTTTCTGTCAGTAACTCCACTATTATTCAAAAAATGAATCGAAGCATGTCGATAAATGCAAGTGACTACTGATTTTTGTGATATTTAGAGAGTGAAATTCAGAGGTGACTAGATATTTGTCAGTGGCTAAAACCCACTGTTACTAATAGATATCGCCTCAAGGGAAAAATGGGTTAACTGTTGCACCGCCAATTTTCTCTAGAAAAAATAAGATTTATTCGCTTATTGCAATGGCTAAATGCGTTAAAAGAATTAAGCTATTTTTTTGGTATCTGAAGTCACAAAAAAATAGTTGCGATCGCAATACGGTGATACCCACACGAGTGGTTCTCAACCCGTCAAATGTGACACCTAGTGACGGGTAATTGTGACTAAAGGTGGTTCTGACTGCTCATTTTTCGTTTTTTGAATTCTCCTCCCGGCTTCGGTTCTGGTATCGATGCCATTTCACTAACTTCATCACCTAATTCGGTACGTTGTTTGAGTTGCTTGAGTCATCAAGACTCTGTGGCTTTCTGCGCCTACTGTTTTTGGGTTCTTTGAAACAACACTTGTGTCCAAAACTTGTTGAATTGAGACTAGCAGGCATGGCCTTAAACGTTGAGTTGTTAGAGCAGAGTTTTGAGCTTGTCAAGCCTCAGGCAGATGAGTTCGTCGCTAGCTTCTATAACAATCTGTTCACAGACTACCCGGCGGCTAAGCCGTTGTTTGAGCATTCCAGCATGGCAAAGCAGCAGCAGATGCTCAAGGGAGCGCTGGTGATGGTTGTTGAAAACCTGAGAAAACCAGAGGTGCTCAGTGGTGCGCTTAAGGGATTAGGCGCTCGCCATGTCAAATATGGTGCCTTACCAGAACATTATCCCCTCGTTGGGAATAGCTTGCTCAAAACCCTGGGGCAGTATGCTGGCGATGCCTGGACCTTCGAGCTAAAGGAAGCCTGGGCAGGTGCCTATGGCGTGATCACAGAGCTTATGCTTGAAGGTGCTGACTACACGCATGCAGAGGTTGCTTTGGAGAATGCGCCTGCCGAGGAAGGTGGTCTAAATGTCGAGCTGCTGGAGCAAAGCTTTGCGCTAGTAGCTCCACAGGCTGATGAGCTGGTCTCAACGTTTTACGACCACCTGTTTACTGACTACCCAGATGCGAGACCTCTGTTTGAGCACACCGATATGACCAAACAAAAACAGATGCTGAAGGGCGGTCTGGTCATGGTGGTGGAAAATCTTCGTAAGCCTGATGTTTTAAGTAAGGCTCTTCAGGGGTTAGGTGCTCGTCATGTTAAGTATGGGGCTCTTCCTGCCCACTATCCCCTTGTCGGTAACAGCTTGCTCAAAACGCTTGAACAGTATGCCGGTTCTGCCTGGACCGCCGAAGTCAAGGATGCTTGGGTAGGTGCCTACGGAGCCATTACTGAACTCATGCTTGCAGGTGCTGATTATGACCAGCAAGATATTCAGCTAGACTCGGCGATAGCTGCCGAACCGCCAGAGGGTATTGGCATGGGAACAACGGCGGGCATCATTGGTGGGGGTGCAGCTGCTCTCGTCGTTCTGCTCATGATATTGCTTTAAGGTTGGGTGCGTAGAGAGCTGATGGCACGTAGGCAGTGGCTAGGTAAATTGTTATCGCTCAAGACAGGTATTGTCTTGGCATTGTTGATACTGCTGGTGTGGGTGTCAGCGGCATTTGCCTTAGACCAAAAGCAGGTTTTCCTACCCGGTGAAACTTCGGAGGGACACCATGTGTTTGAGGCATCCTGTGCCTCCTGTCATGAGGGATTTAAGCCAGTTAGTAACGAAACCTGTACCCGCTGTCATGAAGCCGAGCTAGCTGATGATGTGCATGGGACTAAGAAGTTTCGCGATCCCCGCTGGGCAGAGTATCGCGAGAGAGTCGATGTATTGACCTGTACGGCTTGTCACAACGAGCATGTGCATATGTTTGGTCGTGGGGTGAATCTGCAGCCTGATCTCTGTATGGCCTGCCATGAGGAGCTGACGCTGACTCAGCTTAAAAGTCATGAAGGGTTTGCGGCTGATGGCTGTTGGACGGCTGGATGCCATAATTACCATGACCACCGCACCATATCCACGGGTTTCTTGCGGCAAAATATGGGTGCTCCAGCCATGTTGCCCGTTCAAGAACTGCCGGATCGAGTGGTTACCACGTCGTTGGATTCTGCCCCAGTGCCTAATCTCAAAGAAGAGTTTTTGGGAGGTGGCTCATGATCCGTGAAAGGCTTAGCTCATGGCTGCGTTCTTTTATTCTGATGGGAGTTCTGATGGCACTCACCTTAGGCTCTGGTTCAGCTGCCCATGCAACGACAGAGCAGGAGCTGAGTGATATTAATGCTCAATGGCAAACGAGTGTTCATGCCCTCAACGATGTCAACTGTGCTAGCTGTCATCAGAATAAAGAGACCCAAGAATTTGTTGCAGTTCCTAACCATGAAAGCTGTCAATCCTGCCATGAGCAGCCCGTAGACACATTTTTGTTGGGCAAGCACGGGATTCGTCTGCTGGAGGGTAAGTCTCCCCTGACTCCTGCCATGGCTAGGTTGCCCATGCAGCATGATGCCATGCAAAAGCAGATGAGCTGTAATGCTTGTCATAATGTGCATTCAGTCAACACAATAGAGGCATCAGTAGATGCTTGTCTGACCTGCCATAGCGATAATCATTCTCTCAACTATCAGAACTCAAGGCATGCTGAGTTATTTGCTGCGAGCCAGGAGCTGCCGCGCCCAGGTGCGGGTGCTGTCAGCTGTGCCACTTGCCACTTGCCCCGTGAGGTAGATGAGTTTGATGACGCCCTTGTGCATGTGAACCATAACAATACCTATAACCTCAAGCCGCAGGATCGCATGGTGGGCGATGTGTGTATGAACTGTCATGGCATTGAGTATAGCTACAACAGTATTTTTGACCCTGAGCTGGTCGAAGCCAATTTTGACCGACCTCCAACGCTTGAGCTTCAGTCCTTTGAGCTAATGAGGGCAGCTGAGGAGCGGAGGACGGGCAATGCCTCTGAATAACAAGTTTCTGTTGTTCAGAATTCTCTGTGTGAATAACTATTCGGATGTACCAGGAGATAATTGAAATGTTGATGAATTGGATTCAGCGTATTCGCGCTAGAACGGTGGCGTTACTGGGTATAGCCGCTGCAGTTTGTTTTACAGCTGTTGCTTGTAGTGGTGGCGGTTCTTCTACTGCTGCTACGGCTACTGGACCCAGTATTGCCCCGGATCTTGTGGCTGATTATATTCATACGGTGTTAGCCGCCGATCGTACTGCCTATACTAAGCACGTGGTTAGCCGTGTGAAGACCCTCGAAGGCAAGGCTAAGGATAAAGGTGTGCTTGATGTCGAATCTACTGAAGGTTGGCAGCAAACCGATGGTATTCCCCTACCTGCCCAGATGTTCCGCCTGGGTTATGAGATTGCTAATGAGTCTGGACTATTTACCTACGGTTTGATTTCCCCTTGGTATATTAATGACAACCATGGCCCCAAGAGTGACTTCGAACAAGAAGCTATGGATGCGATGGTTGCTTCCGGTGAGCCCTACAAGGGTTATCAGGAAGTGGCTGACCAGGCGTACTTCTCTGCTATGTATCCTGACAAGGCCATTGCCGAAGCTTGTGTAAGTTGCCATAATACCCACCCAATTCATCTGGAGCGCTACCCCGATAAGCAATTTGAAATGGGTGAAGTCATGGGTGGTGTGGTCATCAACATTCCTGTTGAGAGTATGCCTGCTGCCTAGGGTTCCCCCTTGGTATATCTGTTGGTTGACAGCTGTTATACAGAACGGTTGTATGCGGCACTGTATAACAGCTAAATGTCAAGAGAGTTCTCCCAGCCATTAGGGATAGTCGTGTTGGTTTGCCAATGGTTCTATCCCTAATGTTGTTATCTATGTTTTCACTATTGCTTCCTTAGGGGTCATGAAGCCTAAATTTATAACACTGATCTTATTAACGCTCCTAAGTGCAGCTCTGTTGGCTCCATTTGTGGTGAGTCCAATTTATTTAGATGCTTTGCGGGAGCACTCGGTGGAGCTACATCGGTTTATTCGTGGTGAACTTTACAAACAGACAACAGGCTATGTTGCCCTGGCCTTTGTTGTATTAGAAATGCTTTTATCTTTACGGAAGCGAGGACGGAGCTGGATCGGGAAGCTGAAGCTGCCGGGGTCTGTTATTTGGTGGCGCAGTCTCCATATTTTTCTCGGTGTAGGTCTATTGGCCGTTGTTTTAGTCCATACCATTGGGGCCACAGGTCTTAATTTCAATGCTGTCTTTCTATGGATATTCTTTGCGGTCACCCTGTCTGCGTTGGTAGGCGTAGTTGCTGAAACAGGCGTACTTGAATCACCACGTAAGTTATTCGGTGTGCCGGGGAATAAAGATCTGGTGATAACCAAAGGGCCGTTGATTCGCAATATGCGAGCGGTTTGGTTGCCCACACATATTTTTTTAGTCAGTGTTTTTCTCCTCATGTTGGGGGTTCACGTGTTTCTGGCTTATTACTATCGCTAAGGGAGCAGTGATTTGATGGTGTCTACTACCCAGGAAGGTTCAACCAATCCGCTGACGAAGTTAGTGGCTGTGACGATTGCCGTGATCGCAGCCATATTAGTCACGTTTTTAATTACTCGCCCGGCGGCAACGGCTACAAGTTTTACGCCCCTGTCAGGTCTGATCACCTTAAAATCGATGGCGACGGAAGCGATGCCCTATGAGGATGCGATCTCATCCCCCAACCCCACACTGATCGAGTTCTACGCCGACTGGTGCACCACCTGTCAGGGCATGGCTACCACCATGGTCGACCTGCACCAGCAATATGGCGCTACCATCAATTTTGTCATGCTAGATATTGACGATCCCCAGTGGGCAACCCAGGTGTCAGACTATGGAGCCTCAGGTGTGCCCCAGTTTACCCTGCTCGATGCTCATCAGAATGAAATAAAAACATGGGTCGGTAAGGTACCTAAGCCTGTTTTTGCCCACGTCTTTGACCAGCTCGGGTAGGCAACTGCTATGACACTTCTAACTCGATTTCTTAAGCTCTTAGAATTCCTAGAAACTGCCCAGGATGTGTTTGATTTTCTCTCCACTCCCGTTGGCCTATCTGGGGTTTTAGCGATTTGTCTTTACTTCCCGATCCAGTTTCTGGGCTGTGATCCCTCTGCGGCAGCCACCTTGGCTTGTACAGTGGCGCTAACATTCTTTTGCCTGGTGGAGCAGCCCAAGTTTTAGCTAGGCACTGCGGACAAGCATGCCAGGCATCGCTGTCCTGGTGTAGCTGCGCTGTGTTGTAACCCCAAGTGCTCCAGTCAAGTTGGCTCCGGTCAAGTTAGCCCCGGTCAGATCGGCTCCGGTTAAATCGGCTCTCGATAAGTTAGCCCCCGTGAGATCGGCTCCTCGAAAACAGGCATCTGTAAAATTGGCCCCCACGGCCCACACCCCCCAGAGATTTGCTCCAGAAAAGTTAGTGTCCTGAGCCCTAACCTCTGCTAGAGTGGCCCCCGTGAGATTGCTCTGGGTAAAATTTGCCTGATCCAAACAGGCCGCGGTCAAATTAGCACAGCTCCAATCAGCGTCGCGCACATCAGCGCCAGTTAAATCAGTCCACAATCCTTGAAGCCAGATAGCCACACTCGCCTTGATGTGCGCGGCTGCAAACGTCGCTCCACTCACATCAGCCCAGATCAGATGAGCTTGCTCCAGATGACTGTGGCTAAAATCTAGGCCGCTGAGGTTTGCCTGGTAAAAGTCAGCCTGGGGGAGGCAGATACCGCAAAAACTTCGATTAGCACCATGATACTGTTGCCAAAATGTCTGTATATCCATCGTACTCAGCAGAATTTTATCCAGGTACGTTGAGCGCTCCATTTTGCTTTAACCACACCACTTGCGTCTGAGTCAGGCCTTTTACATCCGTCAAGATTGCGCCAGCAACCTGGGCATCGGTAAAGTCAACGGCGATCAGATTAGCATTTTCTAGATTGGCCTGCTGAAGATTGACGCCCGCCAAGTTAGCGCCCGCCAGGTTAGCCCCCTCTAATTGTGTGCCCATTAACGAAGCACCGGTCCAATCAGTTTTAATTAAACTGGTTCCATTCAACATTGCCCAGTCAGCCTGCGCCTGCATTAAAACAGCACCGTCCAACTGAGCCTGAGTAAGGTTGGCATTGAGCAAGTTAGCCTGGGTGAAGTTGGCCCCTTCTAGAGTGACTGCTGTAAAAAGCGCTGACTCTAGATCAGCTTGCTCAAAAGAAGTCCCTCTCACAATCGCCCGATTCCAGTTACTGCGGGTAAGATTGGCCCCTTCAAAGATCGCCTCACTAAAGTCAGCCCCCACAAAGTTCGCCTTGACCAAATGCGCCCATCTAAAACGAGCACCGTGGCCAACAGCATTAGCCAAATCAGCCTGGGTCAGTGTGGCAAAGGAAAGGTCTGCGTCAGTCAAATAGGCACCGTGAAACTTAGCCTTAGGCGCATGGAGTTCCCGAAAAATACCGCGCTCCAAGCGGGCGCGGGTCAGTTTGGCCGAGTCCAAACGAGCTTTGTCAAAACAGGCATCTGACAGCACGGCTAGCACTAATGTAGCGTTGGAAAAATCAGATCCCTCACAGGAGGCACCCGCCAGGTTAGCCTGACGCAGATAGGCCTGGGTAAAATTACTGCGGTCTAGGGCGGCTCCACCCAAATCAATATGGCTCAGCTCAGCTCGGCATAGTGACTGCTGATGACTGACTTTTGAAAGCACTTCGCTGACAGTAAGCTGAGCCATAATTTCAATAATCCTTAATACGGTATCAGGGATAACAATCTAATTTCCCTAACCGTATAATACACAACAGTTTTCTGCGAATCCCTGTGGATTAAGAACTTATAAGGGATTTTTGTAGGCATCTCATAACATTTTTGCCATCAGATTTGTCATCACACCAGCCGCACCGCATTCGCGGCGACCCATGGCAGCACATGAGCAAATATACGTATTGATTTATCACTAAGTTGGAATTATTCTTAATTGTGATTGGTTCTAGATTTTCAATTTCTAATCCGATATTAAGCCGCTTCAAGTCAGAGCGGCAGTATGTTTGTTAAACGTTAAACATGAGGTTGTTAAGAGTTAGATAAAGAGTCAAAGAGTCAAACAACGAACTTACACCTACGCAGGGAGACACTATGAGTGACCTACAGGATCCTATGAGTAGCCAGAGTGTTGGCAGTAATGGTGGCGGATGTCCATTTACCGGCGCGACTCGTAAATTTGCTGCGGGTACTGGCACGTCTAACCAAGATTGGTGGCCGAATCAGTTAAACCTGAAAATCCTCCACCAGCACGTTCCCCAATCTAATCCCATGGGTGAGACATTTAACTACGCTGAGGAGTTTAAGCGTCTCGACCTCAATGCGGTGAAGAGAGATATTTTCGACCTGATGAAGACATCTCAGGATTGGTGGCCAGCCGACTACGGCCACTATGGTCCCCTCTTTATCCGCATGACGTGGCACAGCGCCGGCACGTACCGCATCGGCGACGGACGGGGTGGTGCAGCCACGGGTAATCAACGCTTTGCACCGGTTAACAGCTGGCCTGACAATGGCAACCTGGACAAGGCTCGCCGGTTGCTTTGGCCGATCAAACAGAAATATGGTAGGAAAATCTCCTGGGCCGACCTGATCATTCTTGCCGGTAACTGTGCTCTGGAGTCCATGGGGTTCAAAACCTTTGGTTTTGCGGGTGGACGTGAAGACATTTGGGAACCCGAAGATGACATTTACTGGGGCAACGAGCATGAATGGATGACCAACGAACAGCGCTACAACAGCGATCGCGAACTGGAAAATCCGCTAGGCGCGACTGTGATGGGTCTGATCTACGTAAACCCGGAAGGCCCTAACGGCCATCCCGATCCGGTTGCCTCGGGGCAGAACATTCGTGAAACCTTTGGACGAATGGCGATGAATGACGAGGAGACCGTAGCCCTGGTTGCTGGTGGTCACACGTTTGGTAAATGCCATGGCGCTGGCGATGATGCGCTGCTGGGTCCCGAACCTGAGGGAGCTAGCATTGAGGAGCAAGGCCTGGGCTGGAAGAGCAGCTTTGGTAGTGGGAAAGGTGTCCATACGATCACCAGCGGTATCGAAGGCGCATGGACCACAAACCCGGTGAAATGGGATAACAACTACTTTGAAAATCTGTTTGGCTATGAGTGGGAATTGACCAAAAGTCCGGCTGGGGCACATCAGTGGGTGCCGAAAGGGGGCGCGGCGGCCGATGCGGTACCCGATGCCCACGATCCATCCAAGCGGCATGCGCCGATCATGACCACGGCGGACATGGCCATGAAAATGGACCCCATCTACGAGCCCATTTCGCGACGCTTTCTTGAGCACCCGGAACAGCTTGCAGATACGTTTGCTCGGGCCTGGTTTAAGCTAACACACCGCGACATGGGACCGGTCTCACGCTACCTGGGTCCCGAAGTGCCATCGGAGGAGCTTTTGTGGCAAGATCCGGTCCCTGCGGTTAACTATGAATTGATTGACGAGCAGGATATTGCCACGCTCAAGAGCCAGATTCTAGCCTCGGGGCTGTCGGTCTCCCAGCTGGTTGCAACAGCCTGGGCATCGGCCTCCACCTTCCGTGGCTCTGACAAACGCGGTGGCGCGAACGGGGCACGTATTCGTCTGATGCCGCAAAAAGATTGGGAGGCGAATCAGCCGGACCAGTTGGCCACTGTACTACAAACCCTAGAGACAATCCAAAACAACTTCAATGCTGCTCAGTCTGGCAACAAGCGGGTTTCACTGGCGGATGTGATTGTTCTTGGTGGCTGTGCAGGTGTTGAGCAGGCAACCGGTCGGGACGATGTCAAAGTTCCCTTCCAGCCCGGACGCACCGATGCCCCTCAGGAACAAACAGATGTCGATTCCTTTGCGGCCCTCGAGCCGATTGCAGACGGGTTTCGCAACTACTTCAAAGATGTTTCTACCATCCCGGCAGAGAAGCTACTGGTGGATCGCTCACAGCTGCTGACCCTGACCGCGCCTGAGATGACGGTTCTCATTGGTGGCCTGCGGGTCTTAAATGCCAACGTTGACCAGACCCAGCACGGTGTTTTTACT
>NZ_JADEXP010000122.1 GCF_015207065.1 Leptolyngbya cf. ectocarpi LEGE 11479
GGCCTGGTCGTTGGGGCCACGGATCGGGCGATATGACCAAGGGAGTCAAGGAGCAATCCCAGGGCATAATCTTGCGATCGCAACCCTAGGCGGCCTAATTCTCTGGTTCGGCTGGTTTGGCTTTAATGCCGGTTCTAGTATGGCAGCCGACCCGGCGGCGGCGAGCCGTATTATCTTGACCACCAATCTATCAGCCTCGACTGGGGCTGTTGCCGCTGCGATTGTCTCTTGGCTGGCGACCAGTAAACCCGATCTTGGCATGATTATCAATGGCGCCCTAGCAGGTCTAGTTTCAATTACCGCTAGCTGTGCCTACGTAGCACCCACCAGTGCAATTATTATTGGTTTCGGTGGAGGCATGTTCGCCGTTTTTGCATCCGGCCTATTCAATCGCCTGCAAATTGATGATCCTGTTGGTGCCCTGCCTGTGCATTTAGTCGGCGGTATTTGGGGAACGCTAGCAGTTGGACTGTTTAGTGTTGGTCCAGGGATCAATCCTTGGCATACGGAGCTATCGGGTCCCCCCCTTGGTTTCTTGATCGGTGGCAATATTCAGCCTTTCTTGCTTCAGCTAGTAGGTGTCGCCACTGTAGCCATCTTTGTCAGTACAACCACCCTGATTAGCTGGTTTATTTTGCAGCAGGCATTTGGCCTGCGAGTCTCTTCCCATGCAGAGTCAATGGGATTAGATCTGAGTGAACATGGTCTAGAAGCTTATCCAGACTTCTCTCAACGCGTTTGGCCCCTCAATGGTTTTTTTCCTGCCACCAGTAGCACCGTGACAAAACCGGTTGCACATACGCCGGAACAATAAAAGAGAAAACAGAAGTGGAACCAGCTATCTAGTCTACTAATCAACTGTCATGGGGAATTAACCAATACCAGAACCATTCGTCTGTTTACCCTGTCTACGCAATGACACTATCAATGGTCACTCAACAGTCTGCTATTACAATTAGTGATTTTACAGCAGCAAAACAAAGTCGGCTTTTTGGACTCCTCAAACAGAGTCAGTTCAATGGACAGTTACAGTTGGATGCCCAAAATACTCAGTGGACATTTGAATTTTACATGGGGCGTTTGCTTTATGTAACAGGTGGCAAACAGGCAATGCGCCGTTGGTATCGTTACATCAAATGCTATTGTCCCGAGCTTTACCTAGAGCTCTCAACCCTAAAAGCTGAACTACAAAAGCTTTTCACCATGGAAGGCGCTAAGAATATATCCTGCTGGGAATATCAGCTTTTAGGGTTTTGGTACAACCAACAAAAGATATCGCGTGAACAGATCAGTCAAATTGTTGAAAGTATTTTAGTAGAAGTCTTCTTTGACATTAGTCAAACTCGTAAAGTGGTCTATCAGGTAAAGCCTGATCATCAATTATCAAATCAGCTTTTGTTGGTGAATGCTGAGACGATGATTCATAGGGCAAGATTACTTTGGCAAGCTTGGTTTGATGCCAAGTTAAGTGAGCGTTCTCCTGATTTAGCCCCTATTATTCGCCATCCTCTAGAACTTAAAAAACAGGTACCCGAGCCCCTATATCGAACCTTGACGCTGATGCTCACAGGACAGTTTACCCTCAGAGATCTCAGTGTTAAAATCAACCGTGATATTGTGTCTCTTGCAGCCTCTCTATTACCCCATGTACAGCAGGGAGCGGTGGAGCTGATCGAAATTGATGATTTAGCAGCGCCATTGTCCCCAAACCAAACGACAGATCAATCTCCTAAGGGGCCTCTGGTTGCTTGTATCGACGATAGTCCAGCAATTTGTCGAGCTTTGGAAAAGGTTCTGGGAACAGCAGACTATCAAACCCACTGTATCCAAGATCCTTTAAGGGCAATTGCTATCCTGTTGTCCAAAAAACCTGCGCTCATCTTTCTTGATCTGGTGATGCCTGGAACGAATGGGTATGAAATCTGCAGCCAGCTGCGCCGCATATCTTGTTTTAAAGAAACGCCCATTATTATTCTGACGGGCAATGACGGCATGATTGATCGAGTACGCGCCAGGATGGTCGGAGCATCGGCCTTCCTGAGTAAACCCATTAATCCACATCAGGTTTTATCCGTGGTTGAGAGACAGCTTTCAAAACAGGCATCAGTTGAGATATAGAACTGTTGAAACAATAAGATTATTGTGCTGCTTTAGATAGAAATTGTCCCTCAGCTCTTATAGCAGGGAATACTGATAGTAGAGTATTCTAGGCATTCACTCTAAGGTTTGCCCAGACTAATTTTTTGTTTATTGGAATGGGATAAATCCATGGGAATAGCGCTCGTTGTTGATGATTCTAAAACTATATTAGAGATGTTGGCCAAATGTTTGGTCCAGGATGGCTTAACAGTCATGACAGCAACGAATGGAACTGATGCCATGGCTCAGTTAGATATTCAAACCCCCGACATTATTGTCTTAGATGTAGTACTACCTGACCGCAGCGGCTTTGAAATCTGTCGTGATCTCAAAGCAGAGGAGTCTACAAGTAGCATCCCAATCATTATTTGTTCAACGAAAGATACAGATATGGATAAATTTTGGGGTAAAAAGCAGGGTGCGGATGCCTATCTAACAAAGCCAATCGATCAAGCAGAGTTATCTAAAACTGTTAAACAACTCATTGGCCACTAGGCAAGTTTAGCGACTAGAACCATTCGTTAGACTTATGTTTTAGTTAATTTTTGTTCTTTGCCATGGGTTTGAACTAATATTTGAAAATCGTTGAACGTTATGCAACTGTCCGCATCGGTAACACCTCAGTCATCACCCACAACTCAGTTTTTAAAGTTTAACTTACTGAGTGATATGACAGCCCTGTTGCCAGTGGACCAGTTAGCAGCCGTTTTGAAAATTGAGACGACACAAGTTACACCTATTCCCCATTTACCCCCTTGGGTTATGGGGGTTTATAACTGGCGTGGTGAAGTCCTATGGATTGTGGATACAGGGCATTTATTAGAGAGTTTCCCCTGGCAACAGCAGATAGCACAACCTGCACACTACAACATCTTACTGTTGGAACAAACATCTGTAGAAACAGGTGAACAGCAACACCTGGGGCTGTTGGTTCGACAAGTAGAGGGTATAGAGCTATTGCCTCTAGGCGAAATTCAGTCTCCTACTGCTGTTTCTGACTCGTTGGTACCATTTTTACGAGGCTATTGGTTAAATGCAGCAGGAGACATGCTGACTTTACTTGACGGTTCGGCCATATTTGACCGCATGCCAACCTAGGTCTATCAAGACTCCCATTAAATGATCTAAGCTTGAGGTACTTTTGATGACGCTAAGCACACCGAAACCAGCTGACAGTAGTGGTAATTCTTCCAACAAAGAGAGAATTATACTGGCTCAGTCTGATGAGTTATTTGCTAATTTGGTGACCACACCCCAAATGGAGGCAATGCCCCGTCGAACCAGTCAACCGCGTCAGGGTAAGCTACAAGGCTGGTGGCAAAGTATGGGGTTAAAACCCAAGGCATCGTTGCTGGCTATATTATTAGGTACCCTGCCAGTAGTTGGTGTGGGGGCTATTGCTTACAACATCGCTAATCAGACCACACTGGAAAGATTAGAAGAGCAGGAAAACGACCGCGTCAATGATCTACAGTTTGCTGTGGATGCTTTTATGAAAGCGCGTTATTCAGATATTCAATTTTTAGCTAATTTAGATATTTTTACCGACCCTCAGTTACGGGGAACACTGACCAACCAGCAGAAGGCAGAGACTCTGGATCAGATGATGAATGCCTATGGGGAAATTTATAGTAGTATTGCTTTTTTTGATCTCTACGGTAATCCGCTCGCTCAAACATCTCAAGGTAAGCCGCTTACTAACCACCTCAATCGCTCATATATACAAGCAGCGAAGGCAGCCAATGGAGCCATTTTAAGTCAGCCGCTGATTTCCACTACTTCCGGTGAATTTAGTGTTTATGCTGCTTCTGTAGTTAAAGACAAAAAGACTGGACAGCCGGTGGGCTATGTGAGGGCTCGGATTCCGGTAGAGGCGATAAGAACAATCTTAAGCAACTTTGACAACGCTGGGCACGACTTTTATTTGGCCAGTGAAGCTGGTGAGGTGTTTCTCTCTCCTACAGCTGGCTATATTATTCCTGTGAATTCTACTGGTCAACCGGTTGAATTAGCTGAATCAGTAGATGTGGATGTTTTAACGTTAGCCAATGTTTTTCCTGAGGTTACTGGTATTGTTCGTGGTGATCTCGAGAAGACCGTGAACACGAAAAACGTCCTGACAAATAATCAGGAGGTTATGGCTTTTGCCCCATTTGATTCAATAGATGGTCTACCAAATTTGAATTGGAGTGCGGTGACCACAGTTGACTTAGCATTGTTGCAGGCATCTCAGCGTCGATTGTTTTTTGCGATCGCACTAGGAACATTAGCCGCCGCTGGTGTCGCCACAGGCTTAGCTATCTGGGCCACACGTCGCTTTACGCAGCCCATTTTAAAAGCAGCTGATGTCGTTAATAAAATTGGTAAAGGCGACCTACGCACCCGTCTAGACGTTGCAGGACAAGATGAGATCGCCCAGCTAGGGGGCAACATCAATCAAATGGCTGAGCAACTGAAACAATTTAATCACGAGCAACAGACGTCAGCACAGCAGTCTAAGTTGGTGGCCGCAGCTACATCCATTACCGGTGATCTAGATAGTGAAAATAATCAGATCCAACTCAATCTCTTTGTGGAGCAGGTACGGACATTTCTGCGTTGCGATCGCGTTATCGTATCGCGTTTTGAAGGCGATCAAGTACACAAACAAAATGAATCGATTACGGCTAATCAACCCAGTATTTTTGATGAGACAATCCCTCCCTTAGTCGTTTCTCAAACTGAGATCGAGAACTACACGGATGGTCAGCTATTGATTGCCGATGATATAGCCATCGCCGATTTGGCTGATGGATTGCGACAGCGATGGCAGGTACTTCTGGTTAAGTCTGCTTTAGTGGTACCCGTGGTGAGTCAGGAGCGCCTATTTGGGTTGTTGACAATTCACCATATCCAAGGACTCCACATCTGGACAGCTCCAGAAATTAGCTTCTGTACCCAACTAGGTCGGCAGTTGGGTATTTTAATGACCGTACAACAGTTTTCCACACTAGCAGCGGAACAGAAAGCACTCAAAGAAGGCCTACAGAGACGCGCCCTAGAACTGATGCTAGAAGTAGATCCGGTGAGTCAGGGCGACCTCACGGTCAGAGCACAGGTAACAGCTGATGAAATCGGCACCATTGCTGACTCCTACAATGCCACCATTAGTAGCCTGAAAAAAATTGTAGGACAGGTGCAGACGGCTTCACAGCAAGTAACAACTACGGCCAGTCAAAATGAGTCCTCAGTGCAATCCCTTTCCCTAGCAGCCCTCCAGCAAGCTCAAGAGATTACAGCGGCCTTAGAGCAGTTAGATCAAGTAGTTGCATCCATCCAAGCAGTTGCCGCTAACGCAGATCAAGCCGAAGCTATCGTTAAACAAACTACCGTTACGGTAGCCTCCAGTGACGCGGCTATGGACCGCACTGTAGAAGGGATTCTGGCTATTCGTGAAACGGTGGCAGCGACAGCTAAAAAAGTAAAACGGTTAGGAGAATCCTCTCAAAAGATTTCTGGTGTGGTAAATCTCATTAATGAATTTGCAGCACAAACAAATTTATTAGCTCTAAACGCATCCATTGAGGCTGCCCGTGCGGGCGAAGAGGGACGAGGATTTGCTGTAGTTGCGGATGAAGTAAGATCGCTAGCAAGACAATCAGCAGATGCAACGACAGAAATTGAAAATCTAGTTGCTGACATTCAAGCGGAGACCAATGAAGTGGTCGAAGCGATGGAAACAGGTACAGAGCAGGTAGTTTTAGGGACACAGCTGGTAGACGAAACCCGCGAAAGTCTAAACAATATTGCTCAAGTTACCACCGAGATGAAGACATTGGTGAGTTCCATTACCCAGGCCACCCTTTCCCAGTCTGAGAGTTCAAAAAGTGTCACTAAGGTAATGAAAGATGTGGCTGATATTGCCCAAAAAACATCCGCTGATGCCAATCAGGTTTCCACATCCTTTAGAGAATTGTTAGATATTTCCCAATCTCTTCAGGAGAGTGTGCGTCAGTTTAAGGTGAGCTAGGTTGTCCTGCATCGTTATTCCTTTGACCTTAATGGCCCGACCCATACATCATGACCATCGATCCCGATATTCGCGATCAGGCCTATCAATTTTTTATTGAAGAAGCGTCTGAGCTATTAGACATCATTGAAACCGGATTGTTAAATCTGCGCTCAGATACCAGCGTGCAAAAGGTGCATGAAATCATGCGCGCGGCCCACTCCATTAAAGGCGGTGCCGCCAGTGTCGAATTAGAGGTCATTAAAACCATTGCCCATCGTTTAGAAGATGCATTTAAAGCGTTGTACAGCGATACAGTGGTGGTGGATGAGAAGCTAGAAACTCTGCTACTGCGGGCCTATGACTGCCTACGTCATCCACTACAGTCACAAATTGACAACGGCACGTTTAACGAGCCACAGGCTCTAGCTGCATTTAATGCTGTTTTTAGCGAGTTAGAAGACTGTCTGGGACCAGCACTCGATCAGACCGATAGTTTTATGCCCAGTGCAGCCGATCTGGGTGTGGATATTGTGGCCTCAATTTTTGAGGTGGATGTGGCAGATGTGTTGACCAGACTACGGCAGCTATTGGCTCACCCTCAAGACTATGACTGTGCCCAAGAGCTACAGACCCAGATTGAGGTGTTGGTGGGATTTGCTGAACTGGTAGACCTGCCTGGCTTTACTGCACTGATGGCCACGGCCCAAGCAGCAGCCGACAGACAGCGTCATCGACCTAGAGCAGTCATTGAGCAGATAGTGCTCAATGTAGATAATGCGCGTACGGCAGTTCTAGCAGGAGAACGGGGAGCCGTTACTCAGCCCTCCGATATTTTGTGCGCCTTGGCCAGCGGTGCGATCGCAAACCAGGCTGAGCCTACCCACAGCGATGGAGTCGACCCCATCGATATGTTTGATTTAGCTGATCTAGATCTTGAGGCGCTGGATGAAACAACTAATTATGACCTAACACCGGTCACTGACCCAGCTGCGCTCAGCAACGATACCGCTGAGCAGCTTTCAACCTTAGAGGAAATATGGTCCATAGAGGCTATCGACTTTCCCTCAGTGGAACGGATCGATGAGCAAGCAGAGGCCGCCCCCTCCACAGTAATCGATGCCTTAACAGATATATGGGGTGATGCTGAAGCCCCATTAGACGTTGAAGTCACTGATTTCGAATCTGTGGTGGCAGATACACCATCGGCAGAGCTAATAGATGCTTGGCCACCCCACGGAGCAGAGGAAGATGATACTAACAACATCCCTGATCAGCTTGAAGAAGCAGATAGTCCCGATGATGCTGCAGCGGCTGTTGCTTTTATTAATAATGTCTATGACTCATTACCGACGCTGGAGCCTGAGCCAACACCGACTGCAGCACCGCCAAAACCTCCGATAAAATCTCCGGCAAAATCCCCATCATCCTCAAGGCTATCCGCTAAAGTCGCATTGGAACGTTTAGAACGGATGGACAACCTAGTAGGAGAACTGGCGATTAATCGGAATAGTCTCTCCCTACAAAACGATCAGTTTCAGCGTACCGTGCATAGGCTAGGACGGCGATTTTCGTCCTTTAGGATTATTGTCAAACAACTGCAATCCGTGTCAGATCAGCTCTTAATCTCTCCTGAGAGGCAAAGAGCTGGAGTAACTCGCAGCACTGGAGAAACTACATTTGACACCCTAGAAATGGACAGCTATAGCGAAATCAATTCGCTGTTAGAAGGTGTTTTAGAAGAGGTCTTTCAGCTAGCAGAATCGATTGAGGATGTCGGTCTATTTGCCGGACAATCAAACCAATTGCTAGAGCATCAACGGCGTACGCTGGACCAGCTACGAGATGAACTAATGTGGTCGCGGATGGTACCCTTAGACCGGGTTTTAAAGCGATTTCCTCGGGTGATCCGAGAGTTAGCAACAACCTATCAAAAACCGGTCCAACTAACACTAACAGGAACAGAGGTGTTGGTTGATCGAGTCATGCTGGAGAAGCTCTACGATCCGCTACTACATCTGTTGCGCAATGCGTTTGACCACGGCATTGAGACTCCAGAAGAACGCCAGCGTTTAGGCAAGCCTAAACAGGGGACGATTGAAATTCGCGCGTATCACCAGGGCAATTACACAGTGGTGGAAGTGGAAGATGATGGTCGAGGGTTAGATTTCGATATAATTGCTCAGCGGGCAATCGAAGCACAGCTACTTTCCCCAGAACAGCTTGCAACAATATCAAAGCAACGCATTCAAGAACTGATCTTTGAACCAGGGTTTTCGACAGCGAGGGAGGTGAGTGAACTTTCAGGTCGTGGTGTAGGGCTAGATGTTGTGCGCGATAGTTTACAGTCGTTTAATGGCAAACTATCGCTAACAACACATCAGGATAAGGGGACCGTATTTTCTCTCAAAATCCCCCTCACACTAACACTGACTAAATTGGTGGTTGGCAATGTTGGTAGTACGGCGGTAGCCCTTGCTTCTGACAGCATTGAGGAGATTTTACGTCCCGTCGATGCCCAGCTAAAACAGTCTGGGGGCAAGCAGTTTCTTCACTGGCGCGATCAGCTGATTCCAATCTATGAAATGGCTGAGTTATTGAGCTATCAGTGTCAGATGCCAGACCAATTGCCCCAGGAGCTGCAAGCAAGACAGCGCAACAAGGGAAACATCATGCTGATTATCCAGCAGGGTCAGGGTAGATTAGCACTCGGCTTAGAACAGATTGTGACCGAGCAGGAGCTGGTGATTAAACCTATGGGTAAAGCTATTGTCGCACCGGGTTATATCAATGGCTGCACTGTCTTGGCAGATGGAAGTTTGGTACCGGTAATCGATAGCACTGCATTAGTGCAGTTTGAGCCTGCTGAGGCTGAGCAATCTTTTAGGCCATCTACCCAGCCTCAGCAGGCTCAAACTGTTATGATTATTGACGATTCGTCGGCACTACGGCGAACGTTAGCCTTAACCTTACACAAGGCTGGGTATCGGGTTTTGCAGGCTAAGGATGGCCGTGATGGTCTGGAACAGTTAAAGCGTGGAGTTCTGCCTGAGCTGATCATTTGTGATGTGGAAATGCCGCGTCTCAATGGGTTTGAATTTTTGAGTCAGCGGCGGACTAACGTGGCATGGGCTGATATTCCCACCATAATGCTGACATCACGCGGCAATCATAAGCATCGCAACCTAGCTAAACACCTGGGGGCTACCGATTACTTTACAAAGCCCTACATTGAAAAAGACTTTGTAGGTGCGATCGCAACTCTTTTACAACGGCACCCATGACATCTTCAATTCCTGTCGCCGCAAGCCTGAGGCTCATTGTAATAAACATCGGTAAACTGACCCTGGCCTGTCGCATTGAGACAGTTTACAAAGTCGTTAATCGTTCTGCGATCCATAGCAGTGGACTAGGCCCCACAGGCTTAACCCACATAGATGGCCATACCGTAGTTGTGATGGATTTACATCGCAAGCTATTTAATGTCCCCATTACTGGTGAGCCTGGGTATTTTGTGATCATCAACTCCCATGGGGAGAATTTAGTGGCTATTCCGGTCACAGCAGCACCTAACCTGATGGATGTACAGCGAGAACAAATCAGACTATTACCACAGACCTATCGTCAATCCGATACCCTTGGTATAGCTAGCCATGTAACGGTTGTCCCCAATGGAGAAGAGTCTCTCACACTATTTATCCTTGATGAAAATGCCTTGCTCTAGCTGCAGCTAAAAAGGCAGTGACAATATAGATTGCGGTGCATATAACTCTCCTTAGGACGCTAACTAATTTGAGTGTTAAGCCACTCCAAAATTAACTGGTTAACAATTTCTGGACGCTCATCATGGGGACAATGTCCCGTATCTGGAAGCGATTGAAACGTCACAGTCTGATCTGGATCATCAGCCATAGCCTGATAGAGCGTAGCCCCTTGAATCGGAGTCCAGGGATCGATCTCACCCCAAAGCACCAGCAGCGGGTGCTGAATCTGGGGTATTAGCTCACTGGGTCGTGGTCCCGGAGGCCCAGTTAAAATTGAAGCAAACACTTTCTGTGCACCAAAATCACAGGAAGGTTGATACAAGAGTTCTACAAGTTCTGGCGTAATGGCATCGCGATTTCCATAGACCTGCTTTAGGGCACCGCGAATTCGAAATCGCCGACGTACCTGGGAAAAAATCAGAGGCCCAAGGACTGGCGAACTCACCACCTTGCCAAATAGACCCATCACCACCCCTAAGGCACGGGGCAAGTCTTCAGGCCGATGGTTGAGACTACCGGCACAGTTGAGCAGTACCCCCCCTTGAGCGATGTGGGGGGAATTAGCCAGGGTCATTAGAACCAGCAGCCCACCGATAGAATTACCAACAAAAACAGCGGGGACGCGGATATGATGTCGCCAAAAATCCCGCAGTAAGACTTCCCACAGATCTAACGAATAGTCTAAAGCTGGTTTTTCAGACCCCCCAAACCCCAGCAAATCAAGCGCATAGACTTGATAGCCTGAGGCGGCCAAAACAGGAATATTCTTACGCCAGTGACCAATGGATGCCCCAAAACCATGGATCAGCACCAGAGGCACCCCCTGGCCAGCCACAGTGTACTGAATGTCGTAGCCTCGCCAGTTCCAGATTTTTTTTAGAGGTTGCTTGATACAACTGGAATCAGATGGAGCACCAGCAGGAATAGGAGAATCTAAATCAGCTAATTTTGCGGAGGGGTTGATAGTTTGGCCGGTCATGCCTGCAGATGTGCGCTACGTTTTTTAAGCTTATCTTCATCATATCGGTTTGTGATCGGGGCCGCTTGCCGTAAACCGGCCTGTTCTAGCAATGTGGCTAACCACTGATTCGCCTCTGGATGCAGCGGGGGGATTGGATCCCGCTCATAATTAATTGAGAAATCGTAGGTAGACCCGGCACAAGCATCATCAAGGGCTTGCTTGAGATCAACGGTACAGCTAGCTTGAGCGCCTTCACCATCTTGAGGGCGGCTGATGGGTAATGTCAGCGGCGGCATGGGGGCATCAACTTGCCAGGTATACATTTCAGCCTTGGGACGCTGATTGCTACGACTGACTAATACTCGATAATCCATATCGCTGGGACCATAGGCAGAAATAGGCTCCCAACCCCGCAGCAGATCAATTTCAACAAAATGGGTATCGCCCCCAAAAATAGCCTCGCAGCGCTGCTCATAATTTTCACGCCCCCGTCCTGGCCGTTTTTTCTGCGGCGTCAGGGTTTCGACAATAGTTACCGTCGTGCCAACTTTGTGATCAAGGATCTCGATGTAGTCTTCCTGAATTGTTTGAGGAACGGCTATGTAGGTGGGAATCGGCTGCTGGGAGTCGGGGTCATTGGTGCCTGAACCGGTATCTTTAGAGGGATGACCCACAACAATGCTGTCTTCGCCGCTGACCCGATAGACCCGTTTGCGAATAATGACGTTGTATCGGTCAGTTAATTCCTTCTGTAGAAGGTTGGCCAATGCAGAGACAAACTGCGGATGTATTTCAGGCCAAAGGTCGGGATGTTCCAGATAAGGGTTCATGCCGGGAAACATTACAGGCATTAACTATCCTCTGAATGATCGATGACTGGGCTAAGCAACTGGATTGAGACAGGCGATTGGTTCTGCTGCTAACCAAACTACCTGGAATGAACCTCATGAAATTCTAGCAACTAGTAATAAGTTCATAGTATTTATTTAAAAGTTCATAGTTACGAGCATTTTATCGTAAGTCTTCGCCGTCTTGCCTACGAATGGGTACTCAATGTTAAAAGTAAAGATTCTATAAGGCTGTTAGTCATCACGTTAGTCAAGGTTACCTCGGCTATTTTATTGATAGAGGCTTTAAGGTTCCACCAGAGCTATTAGAAGTTTTCACAGACTCCATGGGAGAAACAGGATTATAGAAGGATTTATTGATAGCTCCAGTGGGGTTATCCGCTGTGCAAAGCAAACTTTAAATTCGCGCCAACAGGGCAGTGAAGTAAACATGGGGAATTATGGACGTTTCAAGTAATGGATGGGTTGTGTTAGTAGTTGTAGTCCTAATTTTAGGAATTGGGGGGGGTGAGATCGCAACCACCACGATCCGGCCCTTAGGACAGCGCATTCCTTTTACCACACCCATTACAGACTTATCAGTTCCCATCGGGGGAGAAGCACGCCATCAGTTCAATCAAGGAGTATTAGCGTATCGAGAGCGGGCCTATGCTCGCTCGATTGAGTGTTTTTCGCGCGTAGTTAATTACGAACCAACACTGGCTGAAGGATTCCACAACCGGGCCAGAGCCCAGGCCAACCTAGACAAAAAGCAAAATGCAGTCGCCGACTTTGTGACCGCCAGTGATATCTATGACCGCCAGGGCACTAAATCAGGTATTGATTGGATCAAAGCCGATCTGGATGTATTAGCTAAACTGTAGGAATAAAGATTCAATTAGGCCTATTTTTGTGAACGTACAGGCGTTCCATGGCAACCTCTGCAGACATAAATTTTTAGACCTTATAAAATCCTTATCCCTTAGCTGCCTCGATTTTTAGCTATACCGATTTTTACACTGGCAAATTAACAGCATCTTTAACTGGATTTCTGGTAGCTTTAGGCAATTTTTGGGTATTCCTGTAAAAAAGATTTGAAGTTGTAGTGAATGTCGATGCTAGGCAGTCCCCACAGTAGAAAACTTTGTTACATTGCAAACATATTGAAGCTGTGTTCAACCGCATCTATATATGGTCAGGCAGTCCGCTATCGGCGTTAGCTGTCCTACACGTGCATTTTACTCAAGATTGTTGTTGAACGTTATATCCAACCTATTAATCCCAAGATAACTATCTTAGAAAAATTAGGTGGACTAGCGTTCCCTATTGGTGTCTTATTAGTTCAAAGGTATTATGCGAATTTTAATTACCGGTGGAGCCGGTTTTATTGGTTCTCATTTGATTGATCGTCTAATGGCGGATAACCATGAAGTTATCTGCCTGGATAACTTTTACACAGGCCGTAAGCAAAATGTATTGCAGTGGTTGAACCACCCTAACTTTGAGCTAATTCGCCATGATGTGACTGAACCAATTCGCCTAGAAGTTGACCAAATTTATCATTTGGCCTGTCCGGCTTCGCCAGTACATTATCAGTACAACCCGGTCAAAACCATCAAAACCAATGTGATGGGCACCTTAAATATGCTGGGTTTGGCCAAACGGGTGAAAGCTCGCTTTTTCTTAGCTTCCACCTCGGAAGTGTATGGCGATCCTGAAGTCCATCCCCAGCCTGAAGAATATCGGGGTAGTGTCAACACCATCGGTATTCGCAGCTGCTATGACGAAGGTAAGCGCGTGGCTGAAACCCTAGCATTTGATTATCACCGTCAAAATGATGTGGATATTCGAGTTGTGCGGATCTTTAATACCTACGGCCCTCGCATGCTGGAAAATGATGGCCGGGTAGTCAGTAATTTTATCGTGCAGGCCCTGCAGGGGACTCCACTAACCGTATATGGCGACGGGTCACAAACCCGGAGTTTTTGCTACGTATCTGACTTGGTCGACGGATTTATTCGACTGATGAACAACGATTACATTGGGCCGATGAATTTGGGTAACCCAGGTGAGTACACCATCTTAGAACTGGCCCAATCCATTCAGAAGATGGTTAATCCCGACACCGACCTCAAGTATGAGCCCCTGCCTCAGGATGATCCTCGCCGTCGTCAGCCCGATATTACCAAGGCTAAAACCATGCTGGGTTGGGAGCCCAAGGTACCTTTAGAGGAAGGCTTAGAGTTAACTATTGCGGACTTTCGCTCTCGTCTAGATGCAGCGGGTAAACTGGCAGTACAGGCCAAGGCAGCATCATCGTCTTAATCGATTTTGTTCATTGCAGCTGGTTGAAACGTTTTCCTGTTTTCCTATCTTCTGAGCCAGGTTCTTGGCACAGCTTTAGTTAAGAACCTGGATTTGGGTAAAAAAATACCACTTAGAGTTAATTTCACCGGATTCGATATTTAAGTAAGGAGTCTTTATATGCGGGTTTGTGTTATTGGTACGGGCTATGTCGGTCTAGTCACAGGTGTCTGTCTGTCCCATATCGGCCATGACGTTATTTGTATTGACAATAACGAGGAAAAAGTCAAACTGATGCAGTCAGGGCAATCCCCTATTTTTGAGCCAGGGCTGTCTGAGCTGATGCAATCGTCTATGGAGGCGGGTCGTCTGACGTTTTCCACCGATCTGGGTGCGGGGGTAGCCCATGGCGACATTCTCTTTATTGCCGTTGGTACACCACCATTACCCACGGGCGAAAGTGATACTCGCTATGTTGAAGCCGTTGCTCGTGGTATTGGTGAACACCTCGATGGTGGCTATAAGGTGATTGTCAACAAGTCCACCGTGCCCATTGGTTCGGGTGACTGGGTACACATGATTGTGATGGATGGCATTGCTGAGCGTCAGCAGGTGCCGGTTGGTGCGGGTGCGCCTGCAACTAAGCCAGAAGCCCCCCTATTTGATGTAGTCAGCAACCCTGAGTTTTTGCGCGAGGGTTCGGCTGTGTATGATACCTTCAATCCTGACCGGATTGTATTGGGTGGTAGCAATCCCAAAGCCATTGCCATGATGAAAGAGCTTTATGAGCCCATTGTGGAACGCCAATTTGCGGAAGATCAGTCTGCGCCTCAGGTGCCTGTTTTGGTCACAGACCTGAGTTCGGCAGAGATGGTCAAGTATGCTTCCAACGCGTTTTTGGCGACTAAGATTAGCTTTATTAATGAAGTTGCCAATATTTGCGATCGCGTCGGTGCTGACGTCGTTCAAGTGGCCCAAGGCATTGGCCTAGATTCCCGCATTGGCAGCAAGTTCTTACAGGCCGGCATTGGCTGGGGGGGATCTTGCTTCCCCAAAGATGTCTCCGCCCTGCTGCATACGGCTGATGACTATGGCTATGAGGCAGAGCTGCTCAGAGCCACCATTGATGTGAATACTCGGCAGCGGCTACTTTCTCTCGAGAAGCTGCAGCAAATGCTAAAAATCTTGAAGGGTAAGACCGTTGGTCTGCTGGGATTAACATTCAAGCCGGATACCGATGATATGCGGGATGCGCCTTCGCTGATCTTGATTGAGCATCTCAATCGTTTGGGAGCCAAGGTTAAAGCCTATGACCCGATTGTTTCCCAAAGCGGTATGCGCAATGGCATGACCGGTGTGATCGTAGAAACAGATGTCGAGCGACTCGCCGATGGCTGTGATGCACTCGTTCTCGTCACCGACTGGGCACAGTTTCAGGATTTAGACTATGCCAAAATGGCGAGTCTGATGAATACGCCTAATCTAATTGATGGACGCAATTTCCTAGATCGTAAGACTCTGGAAGACGCGGGCTTTACCTACTGCGGTGTAGGCCACTAAGTAAGCATCAATAGGGCATCAGATGTTTTTCTGACCCCAGTTAACCGATAAGGGGGACCGGCACTGAATGCCGGTCCCTTTTTTGCTCAGGTCCGCAGGAAAAGTCTTTAGAGAAGCCTGAGAACTGCTAGATCAGTTTCTAGAATCGGGTGATGCCCAGCGATCAAGGGCACGTTTGCCGCCCCAACGGGCGACGATTTCATCATCATAATCGTCGGCAAGACGGACAACGGTGGTGACAGAATGCTTGAGTTCGATGCGATCGCAGGTGGACCCAACCAGGCTATGTTCAAACACAATATCGTCTTCACTGTCGAGCGCAAAACGCCCAAACAGGATATTATCATTGGCCCTCAGCAGATAATACGTCAGTTCTGGCGTCGCATCCACATCAGTAACTACGTAGGACCGTGTGGTAATCAGGGCCTCATTATCACCCCATGAGACCACACGGGTAGAGGCCACGGCCGAGCCAATGGTAATGATAAACAAAGGTTCATCTTCAAAAGCAACCGTTGCCTCACCAAAGAGTTCATCCATCCAGGGAGCAATGCGTTCGTAGCAAGTTTTCTGGGC
>NZ_JADEXP010000634.1 GCF_015207065.1 Leptolyngbya cf. ectocarpi LEGE 11479
TAGTCACAAAGACTTGGAAAGTTGGGATGTGATTTAATCAAAGTCTCGTCTAAGTCTAAGTTTCGAATAAACCTGTCAATCAGATGCTGATTGAGTTTGCGACGTTTGTAGGAGGCCATGGAAAAGACAAAGGGTTCCCACGGGTCCCGCTGCTGATACTGTTCCCATTTGGCGATATTCAAAGCGGTTAGCGAGGCGTTGAAATGGAAATCGAGCTTCTGTTTATCCCTGGCTTGGCAATCCGTCAAGCCGGTGAACTGTTTTGCATCTCTAAAAATAAATTCGATTTGGAAGCGTGCCCGGTACGACTCGAACAATTGAAGTGGGTCGAGGTCACTATCGGTGGAGAATAGCAAGGCATAGCAGAGGCGTTCTGGATGTTTACGATTGAGCAGATACACCACTCGAATTTTGCGCTTGAGGCAAACAGACCAGACCACCGCTGCGTAAAGTTCGGTGTCGGGTTCGACCTCACCGAGTGCTTCCCAGCGAGTGAGATCCGTCAAATCAACCTTACCGTCATATTTACGGCGTGCGCCACGGGGCTTTTGCGGACCGTCATAGAGATACTTCAAGTTAGCATCGCAGCGGAGCTTGCCAATCGTGTCTAGACCCAACTCAACCACCCCATTCACCCACTTCTGCTTGCTGTAGAAGCCATCGCCCACCAAGTATCGAACGGCGGCTGGAAAGGCATCTCGGGTGGCCCGCAGGTGCTCTAGATAGTCATCAACCCGCGTCCGGTCTGGGGGGACCTCATTAATGGGCTCAAGTGACGGCGGGGTCTGTTGCACCGATAGCGTGTAGCCGATGAGTTGTTCGACGTCCACCACCGCGATCATCGAGATCTCTAGACCTCGTTCAGTCCGACCGGCTTTGCCATTATAGAAACGGTCTACGCCATAGGTGGCTTTCCCACTTTTGGGCACAAACGACGCGTCCACGACACCCACCTGGAAATGAGTGGGCATAATGGCCGCCTCAATCACGACTTGATTGAAGCTTATGAACTCATACGGCTGCTCAAAGTGACGACGATAGGTCCGCTCTGACAGGTCGCTATAACGACTCAGATTGGTGAAGTTAACCTTGCCACACATCACATAGATGGTCGTAAACAGGGTGATTAAAAACTGGCGACGAGGTTTGCTAAATGGCCCACTTTTCGTAGTAGACCCGGTATGATGCATGTCATGGCTATTCAGGTGGGTTTGTCTGTTAACAAAACCTTAGTGCCTGAATAGCTTTTCTGGCTATTTCTCTCGCTTTTCTGTCCGGACTATT
>NZ_JADEXP010000123.1 GCF_015207065.1 Leptolyngbya cf. ectocarpi LEGE 11479
ACTCAGATCAGTGGCTAATTTTTGGTTGTTGAGCATCAGCTCTTCATTGCTGCCAACCCGGATAGCCGTTGGCACCACCTTGATAACAATATAGTCATGGGGACATGGCTGGGCGGCGTCTGCTGCAGCCAGATGCTTTACCTGCAGCTTATGGAGTTTATAGGGTGAGCCGTCTACAGGTTCTTGAAAAAAGATGTAGGCTCCATAGCGTAGGCGAGCTTCCCCTTCTCCTCCATCTCCATAGAGATCGAGGTTACTAAAAAAAATACGTCGCTTTTCACTTCTGACGGTGTTGATTTTCTTCATCACATCAAAGGCGACGCCGCCAAAGGGGAGGAAGGAGCTTAAAACAACGCCAAAGGTGTTTTTGATCAGGTTAAGACCGTTGGCAATCGTTTGGTCTCGGCTAATGTCCCCGGGCAGTTCCATGACTTCGACTTCCAGGTGAACCCGATCTAGTTTGGAGTAGTGCTCTTGAGCGTAGATGTACTCACACAGCAGATTAGTTCTGACGGCTCCGGCGGGCACATCGTTCTCAAAGAAGTTAATGGCTTCTACGAGGGTATCGTTGCCATATTTGAGTCGCGATCGCACTAGTAAATCATTATCGCTGCGGCGATCGTACCGTTTGACAATCAGTAAACTCTCCAAAGTCACTAGAAACGAGTCCCCGTTCTGGGCTAGGGACTCATTGCCAGTGGGGGCCATATCTGCGGGTCTTAGCGGTGCACCTGTATCTGCATCGAGTTCATTGAGGGGAACAAACCAATGGCTAGATGGGTGCATACTATCTCGATGTCTGGGGTAAAACTCAGCAATTATTGTGCAACGGGGCTATTGCCTAGTTCAGCTTACCTATGCTGTCGATCACCATCGGGATAGTTTAGGTATCTTTACGGGGATGAGGTGTTGTTTAGTGAGGCAATATTCAAACTGAGCGGCCCGTTTTATGCCCGTCCTATGTCCTAGGAGCTTTCATCCGTCTACGGGGTGGTTGGGGATTAACGATCTCATAGGGAGTTCCCCACTCGTGTAAGGACAGCTGTAAACCCGCTAAAGGTAAACGAATATCTTTGAGAGTTAGCTGACCTGTTTGTTCTTGCTGTTGGTACTGCTGCCGTTGCTGTCGCTGTCGGCGTTGGTAATTGTGATGGGCGCGATGGCATGAGCCACACAGAGCAATGATTGCCCCTGAAGGTGCGTGGGTATCCAAGGTTGTTTTGCTTAAACTCGTGGGATGATGGCAGCTGTTATTATTTTTTTGAATGTCAGGCTGTAGCTTTGTTACGTGGAGCACCCAGCGCCGTGGATGGGCTTGAATATCGTCTATATCGTGGCCCACGCGCAGGGCAAAGTCAGCAACTAATTCATTATGGCGGCGACACAGTCTCCCACAGGCTCTACATTGCCAATTGGCCGCCTGTTTAAGCGTCAGAGCCTGGGGCTGTTTTGAATTTTGGCTGGACGATGGCATCTATGGGAAAACACGCTTGTCTGGGGCTTAGCTTAGCGTTAAATGGCGGTTTTGCAAGGGGGGATCTCATATCCCGGCCTCAAAGACCTGTTCACCCTGTCAAATCTCCTAAACTCCAGTAGAGTAAGTCAGAGAGAATCGACGCGGGTACACCATGGCAGCAGACAGTGGCTTTATCTTAGATTTGACTGTGGCGCTAGGGGCCTCAGCCACGGGGGGCTACTTGGCTAACCGCTTGCGTCAGCCAGTACTGCTGGGCTATTTACTCTCGGGTTTGGTGATCGGACCGTTAGGTCTGAAGCTGATTAACGATACCAATGCAATCCAGGGATTGGCCGAGCTGGGGGTGGCTTTTTTGCTGTTTTCCCTCGGAGTGCAGTTTTCCCTGGCCGAACTCAATCGGGTGCGCAATGTGGCGCTACAGGGCAGTCTGTTGCAAATTGGTCTAACTACGGCTGCGGTGGCTATCATTAGCAGCTTACTGGGCTGGGCCACCTCCCTAACCCAGGGCATTTTTCTCGGGGCAGTGCTGTCGCTGTCGTCTACCGCCGTTGTGCTCAAAACGCTGACCGAGCGAGGAGAGACCAATACGCGCCACGGTCAGATTATGCTGGCGATTTTGATTGCCCAGGATTTGGCTCTGGGGGTGATGCTGGCGATTATTCCCTCCCTCAATTCCCAGGGGGCACTGCTGGTGGTGTTGGGACTGGCCCTGCTCAAGGTGGGACTATTTATCACGGTTGCGATCGCAGCTGGCTATTGGCTAGTCCCCCGGATGATTCGCGCCGTAGCTCGCACCGAAAGTGGCGAGCTGTTTTTATTGACACTTCTAGCCCTGTGTCTCAGTGTCGCTCTGATTACCGCACGACTCGGTCTTTCCATTGAAATTGGAGCCTTTGCCGCCGGACTCATGATTGCAGAAATCGACCATGCTGACCATGCCCTCAGCCGGTTTCTGCCCCTGCGAGATACCTTTGCCTGTTTGTTCTTTTCCTCCATTGGCATGTTGATTGACCCCCAGATTTTGATCCAAAATGCGGGTGTCATTCTAGGCTTGGTGGCCCTAGCGATGGTGGGTAAAGCCTTGATTGTCCTGCCCGTGGTGCTCTCCTTTGGCTATTCCTTTAAGACCTCTCTGCGCGCCAGCCTGGGGATCAATCAAATTGGAGAATTCTCCTTTGTTTTAGCCTTAGTCGGTTTAGAGAACAACCTGGTTTCACAACAGACCTATTTGTTGCTATTGGGTACTACAGCCATTACCCTGGTCTGTACCCCGATCCTATTCGAATCGGCCACTCCCATTGCCGAAGTCTTACTCAAATCAAAACGACTCAGACCGTTTCTCACCATTTGGGAATCTCCCCAGGACTTGTGGATCGAGGACGAACTCACCAACCATATTGTAGTCGCCGGCTATGGGCGAGTGGGGCAAGTGGTGGTTAGCATTCTGCAGCAGCAGGGCCGCTACCCAGTATTGGTACTCGAAAACAACGAGGCCGCCGTTCAAACTCTGCGCCATCACCAAATTCCATATATTTTAGGGGATGCTGACTCAGAACAGATTTTAGAAAAAGCGCACCTAGAAAAAGCCATTGCCCTGGCCATTACGCTGCCCGATCCGGCCAGTACGCGACTGTTGCTAAAACGATCCCTGGCGATCGCCCCCCACCTGGATGTCATTGCCCGTGCCCACATTACTGCAGAGATTGATAGCCTGACCCAGGCCGGGGCTCGAGAAGTGGTACAGCCTGAGTTTGAAGCGGCCCTGGAGCTGGGCTCCCACCTGCTAAAAATCCTTGGCAATGCTCCCATGGATATTCAAGACACCATGGCCGCCATTCGCCATAATCGCTATCTCAGTATTCGCGGTGGTCGTTAGTCTTTTAGCAGACTCCCCACAGCCTGACTGTCCAAGGGCTGGGAAAACCAATACCCTTGTCCGTAATTACACCCTAGATTGATCAGCTGTTGCGCCTGCCATTCGGTTTCAATGCCCTCAGCGACCACATCGAGCTTGAGGGCTTGAGCGAGTTTTATAATCGCCTCAATAATCTTAAAATTATCGTAATTTGACTCGATATCTTTAATAAATGCCCGGTCAATCTTGAGGGTATCCACTGGCAGCTGTTTGAGATAACTCAAGGACGAATACCCTGTACCAAAATCATCAATACTGATTTGAATACCCCAGCGTCTCAGCTGATCTAATGTTCTTAATACCGGTCCACTGTCGCCAATTAAAAGATTTTCTGTAATCTCAAATTTAAGCCAGGAGGGTTGCACCTGGGTCTGTTGTAAAACTGCGTGAATTTGCTGAGAAAACTGTTCATCTTGTAAATGACGCACAGAGAAATTGACACTCACAAAGGGCACTGGCGTAGACGGTGAATCTTGCTGCCACTGTTTCAGCTGTTCACAAACTGTGAGAAAAACCCAGTTCCCTAGCTGGGATATCAGATCGCTTTCCTCTGCTAGGGGGATAAAATCGGCAGGCGACAAAAAATCAGAGGTGCCCTCAGGCTGCCAGCGAACTAAGGCCTCATAGCCTACAATCGGTCCCGCTGCTTCTGTCGCGGCTAGGGCTACAATCGGCTGATAAAAAATTTGTAGCTGTTCCTGACGCAGGGCCTGGCGCAGTTTACCCTCCAGGGTGAGACGATGCAGTGCCTGCTCGTGCATTTCGGGCTGAAAGGCCAGCCAGCCCTGGGGCTTTTGTTTTGCCTGAATCAGGGCTAGAGAACCATCCCGCAGCACATGTTCGGCCTGACGATAGCTAGGCTCCACCAGGACAATGCCCACGTTGGCACTGACGGTTACCTCATGGTCCCCTAGCTCTATGGGTTCCCCTAAGCTTTGCTGCAGCCCCTGAACTAGGCGCAAAATGGCGCTTGGATCCGACACAGGCGGTAGGAGAATCGCAAATTTGTCATCGGTTAGTCTGGCGGCAAAGCTATCGTCAGGAATCATCGCCGTAATGCGATTGGCGATTTCTATCAGCAATCGATCCCCTCGCAGATGGCCCAGGGTGTCATTGATTGTTTTAAAGCGATCGCAATCCAGCATCAATAGCGCCGACCATTGATACAGGGCAGACTGGCTGGTCTCTACAGTCCCTTCTAGACGCTTCATCAGCAGGGTACGATTTGGCAATCCAGTGAGAGCATCATGCATTGCCAGATACATCAGCTTAGCCTGGGCTTGCTGACGTTCACGGATCTCTTGCTGTAGATTATGATTGGTATCGTTGAGTTCTTTGGTGCGATCAAAAACCCGCTGCTCTAGCTCTTGATTAATTTGGTGAATTTGCGTTTCAGCAACTTCATACTGGCGCAAGATAATGCGTAATTTTTGATTTTGGGCCTTAAGCGCCTGCCGCAACCGTCGTAATTCTAGCTGATGTTCAATGCGTACTAAAACTTCAGCAATTTGAAATGGCTTGGTAATATAGTCCACAGCGCCCAATGAAAATGCCCTCAATTTGTCGGGCAATTCATCTAGAGCGCTCATAAAAATAACCGGAATATCAGCGGTTATGGCATTACCATGGAGCTGACGACAGACGGCAAATCCATCCAGATCAGGCATTCTGATATCCAACAGAATCAGATCGGGCATTTCAGCCGCAATACTCATCATTGCCACCGTGCCATCAATGGCATTGCGCACATTGTAGCCAGCCTGATCTAACGCTGTTGACAGTAACCGTAAGTTACTGGGCACATCATCAACAATCAAAATCTTAGAGGGGCCACACGCTTTAGGCTGTACAGCCGTCTCAGCGGTATCAGCGTTAATAGGATACAAAATAATAAAACCGTTGTTGTCAGTTTGTTATCAATAAAATTAGCGACTGCTAAGTGTCGGTTGCCAAGCGTCAACGCTCGTTAGATAGATGCCTGGAGATGTCCAGCCTGTTGCCACAGCTATAACATCACCTTGTAGCCCATACTAGTGCCAAGTCTAGTCTCGGGGCTAGATAGCTGCCGGGAGCTTTACAGTAATTATAGGAGCGTCATCAGCTGCGGGTAAAATCAGTTCTCCATTGAGCGCTTTCAACATTTCTTGGGCAACGGCCAGGGTGAGACCGGTGGATAGATACACCGATGAAAGATTACTTAAGTCCACTTCGCGACCATAGAGTGAGGTGTCCAATCTGACACTCAGATCGCTCGCTGGACGGTCGGCTTCAAGCCTTAGCAAAACATACTCCTCATCTGCCAATGCCGCTAGCGTAATATCCCCTAGCTTGGTGGTAGTAATGGCATCGTCGATGAGACTGATCAACATCATTTGCAGCCACTTTAAATCGCTAGCAACCAACAGATCGGTGGGTTTAAATGTCAGGCGGACATTGCTATTAGCTGCCTGTAGCCGAGTCAGGTCCTGTAAAGTTTTGAACAAGGTAGCCAGAGCCACGGGCTCAAGCACAGGTACTTCACGACCAATATCCAGCTTAGAGGCCGCAATGACGGTATCAAAGAGCTGTAAAACCTTATAGGCGGCTTCCTTGGCCTCACCGGTAAATTGTTTTTCCTCTTCCGGTGTTTCACAGAGGCCTTCTAAAATTAGCTGATGTAAACCGATCACACTGTTAATGGGCGATCGCAACTCATGGGCGGTGCGTGCTAGAAAACCACTTTTGAATCGTTCCAGCTGGCTGAGGCGATGATAGGCCAGCTCTTGGGGATTGTCTGGGGGAGTTCCCAGGCTCCTTGCAGGGTCGCCATCTACCGGGGCGATGGCGCTATCCGTATTCTCTGTTGAAGCCGTGGCAGCGGCGGCATCCGCCGCTGCCACACGACCGGTCTGGCGCGTCTGGCGCAGTCTGGTGATAACGACTCCCGCTACAAAGCCGATCCCAATGAGTACTACCGTTTGCCAATCCATAGGACGTTGTATGTATGAATACTTCTGTATAAAAAATGTTCTGATGTTTTAGAACATTTGCACATCGTTTGCCAATCGTAGTGATTCAACCTAACTGATTTGAGCCCAGCTTCATTACTTATACTCTACAAATACACAGTTCCCTGACGTAAAATCTCCCATTGTCCCGATTGCCAACGAACTACGGTTGAGGGCAATCGGGATGGTGAAGGTATTACTTTCTGTTGATGGGTTAACTGTAGAAAAAGTGCCTGAAAAGCGCTACTGTCTAACCCATAAACACTAGGAAACTGGTTTAAAACCTGCTCCAAGCTGCTCAGACTAGGCTGTCCCGACACATTGGCGCTGGTGGTCGCCAACGGTCCCGTTAACGCCAAAATCTGACGAGCTACTGGGTGATCGGGTACCCGCACCCCGATGGTATCGGGGGTGGTGGGATGCATTGCCAAGGGCACTTTCGGACTAGCAGGCACCACCAGAGTCAGCTGTCCAGGCCAGTAACGCTCAGTCATTGTCTGCCACTGCGCCGCATCTATGGTGACATAGGGCCACAGATCGGACGCCTGAGCTCCCAGTAAAATCAAGGATTTTTCCAGGCTCCGCTGTTTGAGAGTATAAAGACTGGCGCTGTGGTCAGGGGTGACCGCCACACCCCATACGGTGTCAGTGGGTAAAGCCACTACCTCGCCAGATAGGGCTGCCTGGACATAGTCCTGTAAAGAAGAGATATAGGGCATGGCTCAAAACGATTTATGGTTTACCCCATTCACGGTTTATCCCATCAAGGCTTGGCGGAGATTGCCTTGACTTTGATCTAGGGCCGTCTGGGCTGCGGCTGGATCTAACTGTGCCCAGTGCATTAACAGGGCCAGTTTTACCTTTTGGTCACTCTGGCGGAGTAAGGTTTCGGCCTCGTCTCTAGATAGCTCGGTCAGGGCCGCAATAATCCGCAGGGCCCGGTCGTGGAGCTTGGTGTTGGTCACCGACACATCGACCATACGGTTGCCGTAGACTTTACCTAATTTCACCATGACGCCTGTGGACAAAATATTTAGGGCCATTTTGGTCACGGTGCCTGCCTTCAGACGGGTAGACCCGGCGAGTACCTCTGGCCCCACGGGCAGCCGCAGATCGATATCTACTTCTATATCAACCTGATCTTGGGGGACACAGGCCATAAAAATCGTTGTTGCCCCCCGCAGGTTTGCTTCTTTGAGGGCACCGTGGACGTAGGGGGTGGTGCCGCCTGCGGTAATGCCCACCACCACATCCAGGGCTGAAATTTGATGGGTTGCCATGGCGGTTGCGCCATCCTCTGGCAAGTCTTCCAATGCCTCTGAACTGCGCAACAGGGCCGGTGGTCCCCCCGCTAAGACTCCTTGTACCAGCTCCGGTGGGGTACAAAATGTTGGTGGGCATTCAGCGGCATCTAGCACTCCCAGCCGACCGCTGGTACCGGCACCGATATAAAACAACCGGCCTCCCTGGCGTAATGCTTCGGCTGTGCGATCAATGGCTGATGCCAGGACGGGGGCAGCGGCTGCGATCGCATTGACCGTCCGCTGATCTTCGCGGTTAAACACCTGCACCATCTCCAACGTTGATAGCTGGTCTAGGTGCTGGCTATTGGGGTTACTTTGCTCGGTGAGGAGGTAGCCGCGATCGCTAAGAGCGTTGGGTGGAGTGCTCGGCGGAGTGTTCGGCGGCGTGCTTGTCATAGCAACTTCTCCAACTGCTGCCGAATCCGATCAAGCTCATTTTGAGACATGTCCTGTGCCGATTCAGCTGATTCAGCCGGCCGAGGTAGTGTATCGGGATGGGTGTCTGGTCGGGCATCTGGTCGGGTTTCTGGATCCCAATCTGTGGCCTCCAAGTTTTGTTCCGGAGGCATCACCAGCGTACCGGTTTCCACCATTTTGGCTTCGTACCCGGCACCGTGGCAAAACTCTTCAATTTCGCTCGACTCAAAACCTTCCACGCTGCATGACGGAAAATCCTGGGCCTCTAGCAACCCACCAAAGCGTGTGGCATCGTCTTCAGCTTCAAACATCAGCACTATGTTGCGATCGCCCACTTTGAGGGAATGAATCCCCTCATTCTCAGTGCGAGCATTAAATAAAACCACAAAGACACGCATGGTTAGTTACTAGATGTAGACGGTTTGCTAGCTATCTTATCAGTCCTACAAAACTGTCGTGATTTCGGCTTGACCTACAAACTTTAGCTGAACCCCGGTGCCTATATTCTTAGTCAACAAAAACTTAGTCAATAAAAAATAAAGCGATTGCTGATTCAGGGGATGGACCGAACGCTTGAAGGTACCTCAAGGATCAGCAATGCCAAAAAAAATATTACATCTTTTTGATCGGTAACCACGCAGACAGACGATAGAAAGCCTACATCGTTCACTGGGATTTACGCTACCACCGCTACACACTACCGCGCTATGTCGAATCAATCGGGCAACATTCAACAGCCATCTGGCTTTGTGAGGACCATTGCTAACTTTTTTCACTTCGATGCCCTGGGCACCGATCTACAGACAGAGATATTAGCTGGCGTGACCACCTTTGTCACCATGGCCTACATTCTGATCGTCAACCCGGCAATTCTGTCTGAGGCTGTTTTTCTAGATGGATCGGGAGATTTGTTTGGGGAACTGGTCATGGCTACTGGGATTTCAGCTGCGATCGCAACGCTGATCATGGGCTTCTACGCCAAGCTACCCTTTGTGCTGGCTCCGGGCATGGGCATCAATGCCTTTTTTGCTTTTACCGTTGTCCTGGGGATGGGGGTGGACTGGCGCGTCGCCCTAGCAGCCGTCTTTATTGAGGGAATTATCTTTATTATTCTTACCCTCACCAACGTGCGTAGCAAGATTGTTGCCGCGATTCCGGATGCGGTCAAACATGCGACTACGGCAGGCATTGGTTTGTTTATTGCCTACATTGCCCTCAAGGGGGCGGGCATTATTGCGTCCTCCGAGGCCACCTTGACCACCTTAGGGAATCTCAGATCTCCCCAGGCGGCCATGACCCTGTTAGGGTTGGGGATTACCGCATTTCTGTTTGCTCGGCGCATTACCGGCGCGCTGCTGTGGGGCATTGTTGGTACGGCCCTGCTGGCCTGGCTATTTGGCGTTGCCCCCTGGCCTGAAGGCATAGCCGCGATTCCAGCGGCCCCTAGCCATCTGTTTGGTCAAGCCTTTACCGGGTTGGGAGAACTGTTTCAGCTAAATGTGCTGGAAGTGGTGAGCATTGTCTTTGTCTTTCTATTTGTCGATCTGTTTGACACCATTGGTACGCTGACAGGCTTAGGTTCTAAGGCTGGTTACATTGATCGTGAGGGCCGGTTTCCCGGTGTTGAGAAGGCCTTTATGGCTGATGCGGTGGGTACAACCGCCGGGTCTATTTTAGGCACATCTACCGTTACCACCTATATTGAGTCAGCATCCGGTATTTCTGAAGGGGGTCGGAGTGGGTTTACCGCTGTGGTAGCAGCCGTTCTCTTTCTACTTTCTCTGCTGTTTATTCCGCTGTTCTCCGGGATTCCTGCCTTTGCCACCGCTCCGGCTCTAATTATGGTAGGGGTGATGATGATGTCTGGGGCTCGGCTGATTGATTGGGAGGATCCGGCGGCTGCGATCGCAGCCTTTCTAACCATCATTATGATGCCGTTGTCCTACTCCATCGCCGAAGGTCTAGCCATGGGATTAATCGCCTATCCCTTAGTCAAAGCATTCCAAGGCAAAGTCAGTGAGACCACCGTTGGCATGTGGATTTTGGCTGCGATCTTTATCCTGCGATATATCTTTGTCGCAGGTGGCTAAGGCATCCGTGTCTAAGGCTGGCGAAGCTATGTTAGCGGTGAGCGAGCTGATGAACTATGACGTTCTGACCTATGCTTCTAAGGGAGCTAGGTCGGATTTGTTACCAGTAGGTCCCTTTTATCATGGGACAACAAAAACCAGCTAATAGTGTCTTCAGCCTTTTCTCTAGCAATGTAAAGATCGAACGGGCCAGATTCTTTTTTTTCTCGACTGGTTAGCTGGATGATAGCTTGATAAGTGCCTTGGACATGGAAGGTGTCATTATCCTGGGGCTCCCTGAGGGTGACTGCCACCTGGCGGAGCTTAAAATTTGGTAGCTGAAGCTCCTTGGGCGCTAGACTGGCGATTAAGACCTGCTGGGTGTGAGCCATTTTTAGCGCTAGCCCCCTTTCTACAACTGACTGAGGGGGGACATCACTAAAACTGCCACAGGCTTGTAGCAGTAAAACTAAACCCAACAAACATAACCAACGCAGGCGACCCATCATTATCTATCCGCGCGTACACAGCCCTTCTACTGTACAAGTAAAAAATTACCGTTAGCAAAATAAACTTGCAGCGCATCCGTTGATGACCTCTTGATAGCTTCTGGCCAGCGATAGCTTTTTCTTCATAAGTTCCTCAACTTGTTTTGTTGAGATTGCTCTAGAGCAGCAGATATGTAAGCTCCTTTTCTTGCATCAGGTGAGCCACAGGATATTAGGAGAAAACCTATGATTCGCAAAATTGTAGTCGGCCTGGATAATTCTGAGTTGAGTTTAAATGCCTTACAGCAAGCGCTGATGTTTGCTCAAAGCTGTGATGCGGAGCTAAAACTAGCCCACGTTTTAGTCGATGGTGAACCCGGTGCACCACAGTTTAGTGGATATTTTGGCGGACCTCTCTATCCCAGCATTAATACGACGGTGTTAGATGTCTATCAAACAGACTGGAATCAATTTGTAGAGCGCTCCCAAGCCAAACTCGATCAACAAGTATCGGAAACTCGTCAAACGGGAGTGACTGTGTCCGGCAGTCTTCTCTATGGTAATCCAGGCGCAACGCTCTGTGAGCTGGCTCAATCCTGGGATGCGGATTTGGTGGTGGTCGGTAGTCGTGGTCTCTCTGGTATTAGTGAACTGCTGATTGGCAGCGTCAGTAACCATGTGCTTCACCATGCTCCTTGCTCTGTTTTAATTGTTCATGCCCATGGACAGTCGCGTCCACCTTCGAACAGACTGGATGGGGACAGTCACGCGGCCCATCCGCCGCAGCGGATTTTGGTCGCCATGGATCGCTCCGAAACAGCGATAAATTCTATGGCGACGGCCCTCGCTTTGGCCCAGCTCTATCAGGCTGAAATCAGACTGGTGCATGTCATTGACGAGGATGAACCGGGCATGCCTCAAAAGCTTATCTTTAGCGATAGTCAGTACATATTGCAGCATAGTGAGCTTTTGTTCGCAGAGTACAAACAAGAATGGAATCGATTTGTCAATAACTGGTGGCAATGGCTACAACAGCGGGTGGACGAGATTGAAGCTGAGGGTATTGAGGCTATCTGTGATGTTGTGCAGGGACGTACGGGGCAGCGCATCTGTGAGCTGGCGCAGGATTGGCCAGCCGATCTAATCGTGATGGGATGTCGTGGATTCTCAGGTATACGAGAACTTGTGGTCGGCAGTGTAAGCTACTATGTCAGCCATCGAGCCGTTTGTCCTGTCTTGATAAATCGGCCTCAACCCTCCACGTCAAAACAATTGTTTGACGTGGAAGCATCTCGTCAGGTAGCCCATACTGGGTAAGACGCCAGGAGTCAGGATATAAACGGCTAACGCCTGCCCCCTGATCAAACACATACACTCAGTCGTTGTTCTGCTTGCTGCCGCTGGTTCTGCGCTTGAAGTAAACGGTTTAACCCATTGAGCACAGCTAATATGGACGCTGTTGTAATATTGCCGTGGGTTCCCATCCCGTAGTAGCTGGGTGATGGTTCTATGCCAGCTACCGCAACTAAGGCAATCGCTTTAGCACTACTACCAGAATTCAAGGCTCGTTCTTCATAATCAACAATCTCGATGCTAAACCCACCCTGGTGCAGTGCTGCAACCAGAGCGTCAATGGGGCCATTGCCTATTCCTTGCAAGTTTTGCTGTTTGTCACCAGTGACAATCTGTAATTCCAGCTGTTGTGTTTGATTATTCTCGCCAGCTGTTTTCAGCTGATGGGCCACGTACGATAGAGGTCCCGGTGGCGTTCCATAGGTTTGGTTAAACAACTGCCAGATCGCCGCAGATGAGATCTCTTCGCCCGTGCTGTCCATTCTTTGCTGTACCACCTGGCTAAACTCCACCTGTAGACGTTTTGGTAGCACTACGTTGTAGTCGCGCTCTAGTAAAAATGCAATACCGCCTTTACCTGACTGACTGTTGACCCGCACGATGGCTTCATAGGAGCGACCCACATCGGCTGGGTCCATAGGCAAATAGGGAATCTCCCAAGGGTGCGTCGACTGTCGTTGGGCAAAGCCTTTTTTAATGGCATCTTGGTGAGAGCCAGAGAAGGCGGTAAACACTAGCTCACCGATGTAGGGATGGCGGGGATGAATGGGCAGCTGGGTGCAGTATTTGACTACATCGGCAATGGCATCAATCTTGGAAAAGTCTAGTCCAGGATGTACTCCTTGGGTATAGAGGTTCATCGCTAAGGTGACCAGGTCCACATTCCCTGTGCGCTCACCATTGCCAAAGAGACATCCTTCCACCCGGTCGGCTCCGGCCATTTGAGCCAGTTCGGCGGCGGCAACGCTGCAGCCGCGATCGTTGTGGGGATGAACGCTGAGCGCCACCGCATCTCGGTAGTCTAAATGGCGGTGCATCCATTCCACTTGGTCGGCAAACACATTGGGGGTGGCGACTTCTACACTGGCGGGGAGATTAATGATAGCCTTTGCTGCTGGTGTAGGTTGCCATACGGCTAACACTGCGTTACAAATATCGCGAGCAAAGGGGAGTTCTGTTGAGGTAAACACTTCAGGAGAGTATTGAAACCGCCAGCAGGTGTCAGGCTGTTGCTGCGCCAGCTGACGGATGAGTTTGGCCGCCGATACAGCTAGGTCAATGGTCTCCGCTTTGCTATTGCCAAACACCACTCGGCGAAATACCGGGGCGGTGGCGTTATACATATGGACGATAGCTTGTTTGACACCCTGCAAGGACTCAAATGTCCGCTGGATCAGTGGGTCTCTGGCCTGGGTCAGTACCTGGATGGTGACATCTTTAGGAATATGATTTTCCTCAATCAGTCGTCGGACAAACTCAAATTCTGTTGCGGATGCGGAGGGGAACCCCACCTCAATTTCTTTAAAGCCGATCTGTACCAGTAGTTTGAAAAACTGTAGCTTTTGGTCGATGGACATGGGCTGGGCCAGGGCCTGGTTGCCGTCGCGTAGGTCGGTGCTGAGCCAGATGGGGGGCTGGGTAATGGTGCGACTGGGCCAGGTACGATCTGGGATTTGAACAGACTGAAACGGACGATACTTTTGAGCAGGATTTTGTAGCATGATTTTTTGCAGGATAAATTGTTGCCCTGTGCCAGGGCTGAGAGCAAGCTTGGAAGGCATTTAGTAAGCAACAGAAACTAATAGCTCAGAGTATCGATGCGTTACGGCTATCGCCTAACACATCCCACACTGCAACTACAACAGACTAGACGTTAGCGCCCCTTGAAAATCACGGCGTTTAAGTTTCTGAGCTGTTGAGGAAAGCCTACTTAGATCGATTAAGGTTGGGGTGAAGTCAAGATAGTATGCGCCAGGCGCAGCAGCAGCAGCAGTCCCAGCCCTAGAAGGCTAGTTAGACTGTGAAGCGGTAGCTGCTTGGCTGCATTCATGACAATAAAGTCTGTGAAAAACTCAATGACGAGATTCTAACTTAACTGTTCTCGAAGCGTCAACAAAATGCTGATACTCTAACAAGGTTACAAAACTTTACGTCACTTTTTTATGGCTGCTAAGTTACGCCTGCCTTTACAGTTTTGGATTGTCACCCTGGTGGCGTTCATTAATTCCGTTAGTTTCACTATTATTATTCCAACGCTGTACCCCTATGCTAAGGAATTTGGCCTGAGCGATCTGGCGGCCAGTCTGCTAACTACGGCATTTTCCCTATCGCAGTTTTTTGGTACCCCCATCCTGGGACGGCTATCGGATCGGATTGGTCGTAAGCCGCTGCTGGTGATGAGTCTGCTGGGTACGGTGGTGGCCAATATTTTGGCGGCGGTGAGTCCCTTTGCCTGGTGGCTATATCTGGCGCGGATGTTAGATGGTTTGACCGGGGGCAATAACTCAGTCGCCCAAGCGGTGGTAAGTGACATTACCACACCGGAACAGCGCACCCAGGCGTTTGGTATTTTTGGCGGCATGTTTCGTCTAGGGTTTGTCGTTGGACCGCCTTTAGCTTATTTCGCCCAGACGCTGCCGCCACTGCCGGGGGTTACGCCCTTGGGTATGAGCTTTATGATTTCAGCCGTGATGGCGCTGGTCGCAGCTGTCTTTTGTTTTACCCTCTTACCAGAGACGCGGCCGCCGTCGGAGTGTGACAGTAAGCTCAAACTCTCCTTTGCCGATTTTGGCTTTGGTCGTCTTGCCACCTCATTTCGTAAACCGGTGGTGGGTCGCATCTTTCTAATGACCTTTCTCAACGGGGCAACGTTTACGGTCTTTACCTTTGCCTTTCAGCCCTTCTTTCTGACCGTACTAGAGCAAGACACCAAAAACCTAGCCTTTGCTTTCGTATTTTTTGGTATTTTGGCGTTTCTCTCCCAGGTGTTTTTGCTGGAGCCCCTGCGTAAAAAGGTAAACCTGGTGACGCTGCTGGTCATTGCCCTGGTGATGCGAGGGATTTTGTTGATCCTCTATCCGTCATTTCCCACGATTGAGGCATTTTGGATTTTGCTGTTTTTCTTTGGCATTGTCAATGCGTTTCCCATGCCCCTAATCGACTCGTTGCTGTCATTACGCACGTCTAAAGATGAGCAAGGAGAAGCTCTGGGGACAAATTCGTCGTATCTCAGTATGTCTAATGCCATTGGTCCAGCTATTTCGGGGGTGCTGGTTACCTTTGGCTATGGCATACCGTTTTTTGTGGCGGGTGGATTGACGATTGCGATCGCAACCTTCGCATTCTCCCTAAAATCCTCCGACAAGGCCCCCGCAGCCTAGTCCCGCTGGCTTCGACTACGCTCAGCCAGCGGGACTAGGCTAAGCACAATCGAAGCCGGTGATCAACCCAACGCCTCTTTTTGTAATGTCATCAGGCGTTTGATGCCTACCTCAGCGTAGTCCAACATTTGGTTGAGCTGCTGACGGCTAAAGCTATTGGCCTCGGCAGTGCCCTGCACCTCGATATAGCCTAGATCGCCGTTGAGCACTACGTTAAAGTCGATGTCAGCCGCCACATCCTCGGGATAGTTCAAATCGAGAAAGGCGTCGCCTTCTAGTAGGCCAACGGAGATGGCAGCAATTTGGTGTTTGAGGGGGGACGTTTTGAGCGTGCCTTTGGCGATGAGAGATGCGATCGCATCTTCCAATGCCACATAGGCCCCAGTGATGGCCGTTGTCCGAGTCCCCCCGTCGGCTTGAATCACATCCGCATCCACCATCAGTGTGATTTCCCCCAGGGCCTCCAGGTCAATGGCTGCCCGCAAACTGCGACCAATCAATCGTTGAATTTCCTGGGTACGTCCGGACAGCTTCATCAGCTCCCGCGACTTCCGGGTATGGGTGGCGCTGGGCAACATCCGATATTCCGCCGTCAGCCATCCCTGCCCCGAATCCCGCAGCCAGCGTGGCACGTCCTCCGATGCTGACACCGTACACAGCACCTGGGTATTGCCACAGTGAGCCAGCACAGACCCCGCCGCATAG
>NZ_JADEXP010000124.1 GCF_015207065.1 Leptolyngbya cf. ectocarpi LEGE 11479
GGCTGGCTGTAGTATCTACCGATGAGCCACTGCAGCCGCCGAGGGCCACGGCCAAACAAACGCCGACAATTTTTTGATATCTCTGAACGCTCACCATGATGCTTTACTCCTGAATTAGCTACACCTATACAGCTCTCACTGACCGATTAGTGTAGATCTTTTCTAGGGTGTGGGCGTCTAATTTTGACGGCGGACCGTCAAATATAATGTGTCCCTGGGCCAAACCGATGATGCGATCGCAATATTCCCTGGCAAACCCCACCTGATGCAGACTCAATAACGCCGTAATCCCGCCAGTTTTACAAATCATCCGCAGCAGGGCCATAACCTGATGGGCACTGGTGGGATCTAAGCTGGCAATGGGTTCATCTGCCAGGATGAGCTGAGGCTGCTGGGCCAGCGCCCGGGCAATACCCACCCGCTGCTTTTGTCCACCGCTCAGTGCTTTGACCGGTATGAGCGCTTTATCGATCAGACCCACGCGTTCTAAACAATCTAGCGCTAGCCGCTGATCGGTGTGGGGTAGGGGCCTCAGACTCCGCCAAAACGAATGGTAGGCCAGTCGTCCCATCAAAACATTTTGTAAGGCAGACTGGCGCTCAATCAGCTGGTGCTGCTGAAAGATCATGCCGGTACGCTGGCGGTGAGCCCTTAAGACCCGAGGGTCAGCCAGTTCGCCCAACCCATCAGCGACGATCGTTCCCTGGGTAGGCCGCTGCAGGTGATTGATTGTCCGCAACAGGGTAGACTTGCCAGCGCCGGAAACCCCCAGCACCCCCGCGAATTCTCCCCGGTAGAGCTTTAAGGAGATAGAATGCAGCGCGGTGACTCCATTGGAATAGGTGACGCCAACGTTCTGTAAGCCAACAATGGTTGCTTCGGGTGGTTTTGGCATTGCTTCAATGCTGACGTTGCCCATGCCATCCTAACGATGGAACTGACCGCCCACGTAGTTTAGATTAAATTCTCCTAGAAATTAGCGACACTGCCGGGTTTGGTTACAGTGGAAGAGGCCGTTTACTAACCTCTGTCTCTATATGGGTGCCAGCTTACAAACCCGCGATCTCGACTGTTTATTCCAAACCCTCATTGCCCCTCAGGCGGCTCAGCTCGACCGAGATCCGAAAGCATTGCATCAGGCGTTTCAGCAGCTGGGAAAGCATAGCTTGCTGGGGTTAAAAGCGACACCGGAGTGGGGCGGTCAGCATTGGGATTCTCAGGCGATTTATCACTACACTGAGCAGCTGGCGCGGTATTCTGGGGCGCTGGTGTTTTTGCAAAGCCAGCATCAGCGCTGTGTGCAGGAGTTATCAAATTCTGACAATCTGGAGCTAAAGGAGAGGTATCTGAGGGATGCGATCGCAGGCAAAATCGGTCTCGGTGTGGGCTTCTCTCATCTGCGGCGAGCACAGCAGCCAATCACGGCCCAAAAGGTGGCAGGCGGCTATAGATTTAACGGCACAGTGCCCTGGATTACGGGGTTTGGCATTTTTGACCATTGGATGCTGGCGGCGCAGCTGCCAGATGGGCAAGCGGTGTTTGTGCTAGCTCCGTTTCAGGCGGTGGAGGGGGCGCTTGGGTTTAGTGAACCAATGGCTCTATCGGCCTTGGGTTCAACGCAAACGGTGACGGCAACAGTACAGGATTGGCTGGCACCGGAGGCGTTGGTTTTAGATATGAAACCTGCCGGGTGGATTCAGCAGGCCGATCGGGGGTACCCGCTGACGCATAACTTTTTTGCCCTGGGCTGTGCGCGGGGTGGGTTGGATATTTTAGAAAAGGCGTCCGGGTTTTCTGAGATTAGCGAGGCCTATGGGAGATTAAATAATGAGGTGACTTGCTGTCGAAAGGAGACCTACGGAACGCTAGGGATTCCGTCGGTGGAGCGGTTACGATTGCGAGCCTGGGCGATTGATCTGGCGGTGCGCTGTGGCCATGGGGCGGTAATTGTGTCGCGAGGGGCGGCAAATTTTGTGGGGCATCCGGCCCAGCGGGTGTATGGGGAGGCGTTGGTGTTTTCGGTATCGGGACAGAATAACGGGGTGATGCGGGCGAGTTTGGAGAGGTTGGTGGGTTAGGGTTGGTGGGGGGTTAAAGGTGTTGCTTGGGGTCCCTCCGAGTTCCCCAAACCCCCTGGGCAGGGCCGGAACGCCGCCCTACGACCCAGCGTACTATGTTATCCCAAATTGCATCATTTGGGGTTACGGTAGGGTCGATTATGCATGTTCTGCATCCCTTGTCCTGGCTTCCCCCTTTGTAAGGGGGCTTGAGGGGGATCAGCATCTTTAATGATTAAACTCTATGGTTTTCTAGCTTTCACCTTTCCAATTTTTCAAGGGCTATCAGCTGCGAGATCAGGTTCATTTGCGATTGTCATTTGTTGTCTGAGTAGAACCAAAATTAGACTGGATATAAAGCCTCCGGTGATTAAATATAGCCACAGATTGGTACCTACTGTATCTGGATGGTCCAACGCCCAGCCGCCTAGGGCGGGGCCGATGGTGAAACCGATGGACCAGCATTGGGATTCTAAAGAGAAGTAGATGCCCCGCAGGTTTGAGGGTGACATTTCGCCAAGGAGAGAGATGCCTGCTGGAGAGTACAGGATCTCGGCTAGGGCAATCAGGCTAAAGGCACCGATGGTGATCAATAGGGTGCCGGTTGTAGTCACACCGATGAGCCAGAGAAGAAAGAAGGCACCGCTCCAGATGGTAAGGGCGACAAGCAAAATGGAAACGTGGTTGATGGCTTTGACCAGCCGGGTGATAGGAAGCTGGAATACGATTTTTAGAACCACATGCCAGACAAAAAAGTAGCTAATCCATTGTTCTGAAAAACCGGTGTCTGTGTTGCCATGGGGGATAAAGTTGGCGAGATAAAGGGGGAGGGTGCTGGAATACTGGGCGAAGTAAATGGTGAAAATGAGGTTGGCACTGAGAAAGGTGAGGAGGTTGCGATCGCGCAGCGCCTGCCCTCCATCTTTCCATAGGTCGCGCGCTTCTGTCTGAGGCTGTTTTGTTTCTTCAATGGCACCATAAATCACGCCGGCAAACAGAAAATAGGTCAGACCTTTGAGGATAAACAAAATGCTGTAATTGCCCGACATGGCCACATACTGCCCCGCCAGTAACGCCCCGAGAGCCAGGCCCAAATTGTCCACCAGACGCGTCAGGGCAAAGGCTTCTGCACGATTTTCTGCCGTAGTCAGGTCCGTTATCACTGATAAATTGGCGGGCCAGTAGAGACTTACCCCCAGACCCAGGAACGTATTGCCCAGGACTAGCAGCACAAAGGTATTGGCAAAGGCTAAACAAAAGCACGCCAGAGCTGTAATGGTGGCTGAAAGCATCAGCGTGCGGCGACGCCCCCAAAAATCCGAGTCAATGGCATAGGCTGACCAGAATCGTCCCACAATCCCGGCCAGCCCACTACTACTCAATGCCAGACCCACCTGGGTGGGTGAAAATCCCAGCTCATTGACAAAATAAATCGACGCATAGACCAGGGTGAAGCCTTGACCGATATATAACAGCAGCTGTCCAGTGGATAGAATCCATATTTCGCGTCTAAGTTGGGGCAGCCAAGCTAGCATTAAACAGCTCCAAGAGGTCTATTCTCATTGTCCTTAGTCCTAAAAGGTTTGTAAACAAACTTGTAGAGAAACCAAGGATTAGCAAGAGCTTTTGCGAAATAATCACTAAATGTAAAATAGGACGCTTAATCGCTATACTGCCCTAGCAATCAGTTGCGGAGTCCTCCCATGGATAAATCCAGTCCGGCCCAGTCTCTAAAGTGGTGGGAAGAGGGGGTTATCTACCAGATTTATCCGCTAACCTACGCTGATGGCAATCAAGACGGTACCGGCGACTTGCGCGGCATTATTAAACGCCTTGACTATCTTAACGATGGTGATCCAGATAGTTCCACATCCTTGGGTATAGATGCTATCTGGCTCTCCCCCATCAACAAATCCCCCATGGTGGACAACGGCTATGATATCGCTGACTATCAGGATATTTGCCCGACATTTGGTAGTTTAGAAGACTTTGACGAACTGCTCACCAAAGCTCATCAGCGCGGCATTAAAATTATCCTAGATCTGGTGGTTAACCACACATCTAATCAGCATCCTTGGTTTTTAGAGTCCTGCTCTAGTCAAGATAACCCCAAAGCTGATTGGTATCTCTGGCAAACGCCGTTTGAAGGTCAAGAATTACCCAACAACTGGCAGTCTTACTTTGGTGGCACCGGTTGGACCCATTGTGAAGCGCGCGATCAGTTTTACTATCACACCTTTAATGAAAATCAGCCCGATCTCAACTGGAAAAATCCTGATGTACGCGCGGCTGTATACGATATTGTGCGATTTTGGTTAGATCGCGGTGTGGATGGCTTCAGACTAGATGCGTCTAGTGTTTACAGTAAAGACCCATACTTTCGCGACAATCCACTCAAGTATGAGGCAACGGATAAAAATAACTACAACAACTATCATCACCTTTATGACAAAAATCTGCCAGCCAATCATCAAATCATTCGTGAAATTCGAGCCATTTTAGAAGACTATGACGATCGTGTCCTGATTGGCGAAACGTTTATTGATAATCGTCTTTACGACTCCGTTATTTTTCACGGTGTTAATAATGACGAGTTACATCTGGCCATTACGTTTGAATTTCCCTTTAGCCCCTGGTACCCAGGTTATTTGCAACGGGAAATTGAGAAAAATGAAATTACTGTACAGCCCGGTGCCTGGCCCTGCTATTTTCTAGACAACCACGATATTCCTCGACACCTTTCTCGCTGGATTGAATGCAGTTTGTGCGTTGATTCTGAGTCAATTGCCAAAGCCGCTGCCACACTGTTGCTCACTGTTCGCGGCACGCCCCTGCTTTACTACGGCCAAGAGTTAGGGATGGTGGACAACACCGATATTCCTGAAGATAAACTGCAAGATCGTGCTGTGGCCCAAAGTGAAACGGGAGATACCCCACCCTCTCGCGATGGTGCCCGTACTCCCATGCAGTGGGACAGTTCTCCCCAGGCAGGATTTAGCTTTGGCAAAGACATTGAGCCCTGGCTGCCTGTCAATTCTAACTACCCGGAACTCAATGTAGAGACAGCCTTACAACAATCCGATTCGATCCTCAACTTCTATCGTCAGCTATTGCGGATACGTGGGCAAAGTGAAGCTCTCCGTTGGGGAAAATGGCGCACCTTAGTCAATTATCCCCATGAACATATGGCTTATCTACGGGAAACAGCAACCGAAACAGTTTTAATTGCCATCAATTTTTCCTATGAACAGCCGTTTACGAGAGATACTGCTATTGATCCGGAGAACTGGACGGTGCTATTGTCCACCCACCATGACACAGGAAAACAGATTGATCTAGCAGACAATCTACAGCCCTTTGAGGTATCTATTTTACAAAAGACGTAGTAATTTGACCCACAGCGGCTAAGAGGCAAACATTGAGAATAGTCTAAAGAGTCCTCAGCTGAGCCATTTCATCCTCAGATAGTGAAATTGCAGCGGCCTGGATATTGTCTTCTAAATGAGCGATTGTCGTCGTACCTGGAATTAGCAGAATATTGGGAGCCCGATGTAGCAACCATGCAAGAGCAATCTGAGTGGGATTTGCCTTATGGGTCTGGGCAATCTGCGCCAGTATACCTTCGGCCTGGGCCAGAGGAGCACCACGTCTCAGCGGGTGCGCTCCTAGGGAACCATAGGGAATAAAGGCAATGTGATGGGTTGTGGTGTAGTCCAAAATGTCTGCGTGACTGCGGTCCGTGAGGCTAAAGCGGTTTTGAACCGAGGCGATGGGGACAATCGACTGGGCGGCTTGTACCTGTTCGAGGGTGACATTGGAGATTCCAATGTGACGGATTTTGCCTTCTTGCTGCAGGGCTGCTAGTGCCTGGATTGATTCGGTAAACGGGACTTTAGGGTCAGGGCGATGGAGATGATAGAGATCGATAACGTCTCGCTTGAGTCGTTGCAAACTACCCTCTACCCCACGGCGTAGACTTTCGGGTCTACCATCCGTTTGGATGTTGTCGGGAGCGGGTTTGTGGATACCGCCCTTGGTGGCAATAACTAAATCTGCAGCATAGGGCACCAGCGCATCGGCAATAATCTCTTCATTGGTACCAGGTCCATAGGCTTCGGCGGTATCGATAAAGTTAATGCCTAGCTCAACGGCACGACGCAGAAGCTGTTTGCCGCCTTCCCAGTCGGCATAGGGACCAAAGTTACCGGGTTGCCCAGTCAGACGCATGGCGCCATAGCCGAGGCGGTTGACGGAGAGATCGCCACCTAGTTGAAACGTAGTTGAGACTGATGAGTTGGTCATGGGTTTAATGCTGTTAGGTGAAAAGAGGAATTCTCATAGGTTCACTATGACAAACGGCTCTGATATTGTGTAGACGAGTAATAAAAATAGCTGTTATTCGTATTGTGCATGAGCAAGTCCCTAGACCGTCTCACCCTGTTAGAAACCTTTGTGCGGATCGCCGATGCGGGCAGCATTAGTGCTGCTGCCCGCGACCTGGGCCTATCCCAACCCTCCGCCAGCCGTCAGCTAGCGGAGCTAGAATCTCGCTTTAAAGCCCAGCTGATGCGGCGAACCACCCACGATCTTTCCTTAACGACTGTCGGGGCTGAGCTACTGGCCGATGCCCGTCAGCTGCTGGACCAGTGGGAGACGCTTGAAGAAAAATATTTAGAGACTGAAACCACTCCCCGAGGGAAGCTTAAGGTGATTGCGCCCATTGCCCTTGGCCAGCTCCATTTGCTAGATATCGTGCTGCGGTTTCAGCAGCAGTATCCCCTGATTGATTTATCCTGGCAGCTACAGGATGGCAACATTCGTTTTGCTGAGGTGGGGTGCGACTGCTGGGTAAAAATTGGCCCAGTTCCCGATGATTCGCTCATGGTTGAACCGCTGGGGCGGGTGGAGCGGATGGTGGTTGCGGCCCCTAGCTTTCTCAACGGTCAGAGTACACCTAAAACTCCCAAAGCCTTAGAGAAACTCCCGTTTGTTACCCTTGCTCCCTTTGAAGGTGGGCGAATTCCCCTCACTAATTTCCAGGGAAAACAGGTGGTGGTTACCCCGTCAGCGCGGATGACTACCAACAGCATTACCGCCCTACGCAAAGCAACCTTGGCAGGACTGGGCGCAGCAATTATGCCTCGCTGGTTTATTGAAGAGGACCTAACTCAGCAGTATCTTGTTGATCTCTTACCCCAATGGCGGGCACCAACGCTCACCATTTATGTAGCCTCGTTGCCCGGACGTCATCGTCCCCATCGCCTCAAAGCGTTTCTTGATGTTCTCAAGGCAGAGGTTCCTCGAATTCCAGGGATTGAATAGCCCGTTCAAACAACCTCAACGACAACTTTGCCAATCAGATTGCCGCTATCGACTGCCTCGTGGGCAGCTGCCGTTTCACGTAAAGGATAGCGGGCAGCAATCTGATGCTGAATCGCGCCGTCGGTAATGGCCTGATTAATATCCCGTGCAGCCGCCGCGTGGGCTTTATCGTCCATGGCGTAGACCAATACTGTGCGTAGAGCGGCATTTTTATAGAGCAGCTCGTAAAAGGGAATCTCTACGGTGGGGGCATTGCCTGATTCATAGGTAGCAATCACACCGTTGCGGGCAACGAGTTTGGCGTTGATGTCAATGTTGGCCGCTAGGGCGACATCGACAATCCGATCACATCCCCTCTTTCCCACTAGTTCTCTTCCCCGCGCTACCACATCTTCCTGCCGATAATTAATCACATGATCGGCCCCCATGTGCTTTGCGATCGCAGCCTTTTCATCACTGCTTACCGTGGCCAAAACCGTTTTTGCTCCACCCCATTTGGCCAGCTGGATAGCATAGGCCCCCACGGCACCGGCTCCCCCATAAACGAGCACTGTTTTATCGGTAATCGGTCCGTCACTGAATACAGAAAAGTGGGCTGTCATTGCAGGTACACCCAGGCTGGCTCCCGCTGCAAAATCCAGATTTTCTGGCATCGTCACCGCTTTATGGGCTGGCACCACCACAGAGTCTGCCGCTGTACCAAATGCCGAGCCTCGCTGGGCTTCATAGATCCACACCCGCTCTCCGATGCGCTCAGACGCCACACCTTCGCCGACAGCATCAATAATTCCTGCGCCATCATTGTGGGGAATAGTTTTTGGATAGGGTTGTTTGAGACCCATCCAGCCGCTGCGAAACTTGGTGTCGGAGGGGTTAATGCCGGACACGTGAATCTTGACTCGCACCTCACCAGCCCCTGGTTCCGGCTGGTCCATCTCGCCATAGTTCAGCACGTCTGCTGCGTTACCTGGCTGTTCATACCAAATGGCTTTCATATTATTGGCTCCTGACAGTTTCAAACCCTAAAGCGGTAAGTTTTGTTTTTCGCCATTGAGCATCGGCTTTGCGATTGGTGCGAAATTCCAGCACTCGTAGGTTTGATGGTACTTCTGGTGGCTGTTCTTGGAGAAATTCGATCAGCCTGTCCCAGTTTTTAACCAGAGTGTGTTTAATGCCGTAGGCTGCGCATAGTTCCGCAATATTAACAGCTTGAGGGGTGGCAAAATATTCCTCAAAAGGAGGATCAAAGTCTTTAATAGGTAACATCTCAAAAATTCCACCTCCTTGATTGTTAATGACAATAACGGTGAGAGAGCCCTGGAGATAACGATGATTGAGGAGCCCGTTGGTATCATGGAGAAAAGCAAGATCGCCCGTTAGTAAAAGAGTATGGCTATATCCGTGGGCGATACCCATCGCTGTTGATAAGGTGCCATCAATGCCGTTAGCGCCTCGGCTAAAGTAGGGCTGGATGTGTCGATCGTTGAGTTGCCAAAAGGACTCAACATCACGTACAGGCATGCTGTTTGCAATCACAACTGGGGTCTCTTTAGGCAAGTGTTGTGGGAGCAGCCATGAGATTTTACCTTCGAATGGTGTTTTGGTTTCTTTTAGGCAGTGAGCTAGTTTTGGGCTGAGATATTGTTCATGGTCAAGCCAACTTTGGCAGTACTGTGTCACGGTTTCCTGCTTGAAACCTTGCGTTGCGGTGGTTTTTATTGAAGTGATGAGTGCTCCAAGGTTCTCCACAGAGGACTCTATCAGCCGGGTTTTTCCATGTAGAGGATCAACGTTTAGAGGATAGGGGGTGACTTGCCAAGTCTGGGGCTGATATTTTTGTAGCCATTGGCGTAAGACTTTACTGGTGGGCAGTGGACCTAGCTGAATAACCTGCTCGGGGATTAGCGATTCGGCGTTGGCAGCGTTGCGTAATAAGCTGTCATAGGTGCTAATCAGATAGGGATTAAAGGCCTGGTAATGACGCAGGGGTGAAAGCCCTTCTGCTAGTACGGGCCAGTTTAGCGATCGCGATAGACAGGCGACAGCCTGACAATATTTGTCAGGGTCTTGAGGCTGGGCTGGGCCTGCCACAATAATGCCGCGTTCATTATCAGACCATTGCTTCCAGAGGTCTAAAGGCAGTTGCTGAATTTTAACCTGGCCTAAGATCGGGGGAGCAACCGCTGAAAAAAAAGCTGATTCATCTAGCTGTTGTAGGTTCAAAGAGTCAGCTAAAGGCGCTAATGGATCTCTAAATGGACAATTTAGATGAACCGGTCCAGGTAATGGGGATAGGCTTCTTTCCCATCCCTGACTGATAGTTTGTCGCGCATAGGTTAGCTGGTCTGCTGTGGGTACAGCCATTTCGGTGTACCAGTTGACGAAACCACTGAATAGTTTTTGCTGGTCGATGGTTTGTCCTGATGCACAAGCGCGCAATTCTGGAGGGCGGTCAGCGGTGAATATCAGTAGGGGAACATGACTTTCCTGGGCTTCGATCACAGCTGGATAAAAGTTAGCGCCCGCTGTGCCAGAAGTGCAAACTATGGCTACTGGTTCATGTAGGCGTTTAGCACAGCCTAACGCAAAAAAGGCTGCCGAGCGCTCGTCTAAAATAGGGATGGTTTTGATATGGGGATGGCGAACGAGAGCTACGGTCAGTGGCGTCGATCGAGACCCCGGACAGATGACTGCTGTAGATAATCCCAACCGGTGCAGGGTTTCCGCTATAACTGAGGCCCAGAGGGTGTTGGTATTGCGATAGTCTAATAATGTGCCCATGGCGCAGCTTACACTAGGGCTCCTAACAGTGCCTGGAGCTTAAGCTTGACCTCAGCCAGTTCACGACGTGGGTCTGACTGGGCAACGATGCCAGCTCCAGCAAATAGTCTGGCTTGGCGACCATCAATCAGAGCTGAACGAATTCCCACAATAAACTCACTATTGCCATTGGCGTCAATCCACCCAATGGGAGATGCGTAGAGTTCTCGATCAAAAGATTCTGTTGTTTTGAGCAGCTGACTGGCAGTAGGTCTGGGTAAACCGGCAACAGCAGGGGTGGGATGTAGAATTTTTACTAAATGTAGAGGTTTTAATCCCTGGGGGAGTACCGCCTGAATCGGGGTGTGTAAATGTTGGATATTGGCCAGCTTTAATACCTGTGGAGAGTTGGCCAACTCCGGTTTAAGACCTAGCTGAGTTAACTGTTCGATAATAAATTCGACAACAACTTGATGTTCATAACGTTCTTTCGGATTATTCAGAAGCTGCTGAGCCATAAGCTGGTCGTTTCTGGCTGTGTCTCCTCGAGGGGCAGACCCGGCCAGGGCATCAGTGGTGAGCTGTTTGCGGTTGTCTGATGTAGTGATGCTGAGCAATCTTTCTGGGCTTGCCCCCATAAAAACTTGACCTTGGCCATTGCTTAAGGAAAATATGCAACAATCACTATAGGCTAGGCCGAGAGCCTTCAGAGATTCTGGGATATGGAAAGGACTGGCCGAAAGCACATCTAGGGCATCGGCAAGGACTACCTTGTGGAGAGTAGGGTGTTTGAGCACAGGCAGCACGCTGCCGACCATGTTTTCAAAGTTACCGACATCCCGAATAACTTTAGGTGTTTTTGAGGCATTGGGGATGTCGACAAATGTTTGACGGGCAGTCTTTTTTGATAGACTCTCTAATATTTGAAGTTGTTGCCTAATCTCATCAACCAGGCGATTGATATTAACTTCATCATCAATGAGATAGTTGAGACTGACGGCAGTTTCCCCATCACGTTGAAGAATTTGCAACTGGGGAACAAACACCTGCGCCGCATCAAAGAGACTGTTGGCAGCCGCCTGATCAAAGAAGGTGAACCCGCACAAAAAATAAGGCTTGATAATCAGCCCAGTCTGATTTGATGAAAGAATACGCCGTTTCCAGACGCTCACAAACTGTTGCATACGCTCAAACCGATCGGCACCTGCGGCTTTCTGAGCGATGGTTATACCCAACCCTAAAAGGGTGTACTTTGCTGTCGAGTAGTAAAAATGTATTGGATAGGTGGTCTCTAGCTGTTGCAATACTAACCAAGGCTCGATCGGACTAATGGGGAGTGTAATATTGGCGAGCTTAGCGTGCTGGTCATAGGTTGCCTGTCGCTGGCAATCTGATAAAAAAGCATGGATCTCTTTACACCTTTTGAACAGGCTAGACTGATACGGTGCAACGGTCATAAATCGGGCTTAAACAGTAGGTTTTAAAGATGAAATATCCCTACAGGTAGCATATTTTTAGGTGTATGAGCTAGCTGTTTAAGCAGCATGTAAAGAGTCGTGAATCCTGACCTAGAATACTAGCCAAGAAGCGGATTTGGTGCTGTGTAGCGTTGCTTGGCGTTACTTAGCGTTACTTGTGTTAGATGCTTTTTTTGAGATATGGGATATGAGATAGGGTCCATGCCCCTAGACCAGCGGTTATAAAGATAATGCCTGTGACGATAGGAACTGAGAGGATAGGATGGATCTTGGTGGCATAGCCTGTGTGGATTATGGCCTCTAATATGACTGGGTGAATGAGATATATGCCCAGGGTTAGGAATGATAGCCTATGGGTAAAATGACTAGTTAAGATCGGGCTATTCCAGTCTCTCAGTAAGTACATGATGCTAATGGACATGGGAATGACTGTGAGGCTCAAATATCCGTAAAAATATAAGCCAAAGGGGAGGTCGTTTTGGACTGCTAGGATCGAGCAGCCGATAGCGGTTAACGCTGATGAAATTAGAAAGGTGCCCCACAGCATGATCTTTGGGGGCTGAAATTCTGCGCTACGTATACGATGTCCAAACAAGAAAAAGGGGACGTATAAGAGAAACCAGTTGATAAAGAGTTTGGACTCGCTAGCGATAAAGCTTGTGTAGATATGATTCACAGCAGCCAGTGAGAATGTGGCCGTGATCAAAAGAGTCAGTTCTTTTTGGGTAGTGCCTGCAATGATTTTACGGAAAAATGGAGTGAATAAATATAGCCCCAAAATCATGTACAAAAACCACATGTGTTCATAAGGGGTGCCAGAAAGTAGCTTTCCCAATAGTTCCAGACCTGTAGGGGCAAGGCCTTTAAGGGTTTCTTTTATAAAGTGCCAGGCTAAGAATAAAACCGACCAGGTGGTGATGGGGCTCAGTAGTCTCGCTATGCGTTTTCTATAGAACGTTGATAGGTCTTCTTGTTTATGAGGATCGAGCAGTAAGGACCCACTGATCATGACAAAGACTGGCACACACCACCTGACCAGAGAGTTATAGATATTGCCAAACCACCAGTACGTAGAGCCAATTTCATTGGCATCCATGACGATGGTAGCAACGTGGAGCATGACTACGGCAACCATGGCTATGATTCTGGAATTGTCCAGCCAAACCGTTGATTTACCCATTATCCTGATATTCGTTTAGACAGATATGTAACTTCTGGGCAAGGGTTTGGATATGGGGTTCATCAATGAGAACGAAGTGATGACATGCCATTGGCTGAATATTGATAGTCCCGGTGACAATGTTATGCCATCCTAAAGTGGCATCTCTTTCGATCGATCGGTAACCAAAGGCTTCCGGCGTTTGCTCGGTACGAAATAAAACGATATCGCCGCTGTAGGGCTTGGTTTGATATTGTTTTAGTGCGGTTTCACAAACGGTTTCTTGGATAGAGATTTTTGCTTGGGCTTGCTGTTGACCGGTGGAGACTCTCTGTAAAAAGTTTCTGATATGTTGTAGCTTTTGCTGGCCATAGGCGATTCTTTCAGCCCAGGAGAATGCTTGGATTTTGCTGATTGTATTTTGTAGTCGCAGCGAGAGCGGCTCGTCAAACCATGCTCCCGGATAGTTGTAAGTATCAAATAGGGCGACTAGACCAATGGTGTGCCCCTGGCGGGTTAACTGTTGGGCGATTTCGTAGGCAAGTAAGCCCCCAAAGGAATAGCCACATAGATAATAGGGGCCTTGGGGCTGTAGGGATTGGATTTCTTGAATGTAGTCGGCTGCCATAGTTTCGATGCGATCGCAATGCACCTCCTCACGATCAAACCCCCGTGCCTGGATGCCATAGACTGGCTGATCGGCGCCCAAATGCTTAGCTAGACCATAGTAGTCAAAGATACTGCCAGTTTTTGTGTGCAAACAAAATAGAACCGGTTTGCTACCCTCAGGTTGGATCGGCACCAATACTTGCCCAGCTTCATAGCCAGTATTTTCCTTAAGAAGCGTGGCCATTTCATGCAGAGTGGGCGCCTTAAACAGATTCGCGACCGGGAATGGATGATTGAACGTTTGTTCAATGCGAGCCGATAGCTGGGCTGCCAGCAGTGAGTCGCCCCCTAGCTCAAAGAAATTATCAGTTTGACTCACCGACGAAACCTGCAAAATCAGCCCCCACAGTTCAGCTAACTTAAGTTCCCAGTCATCCTGGAGCGGTTCCCCATCATCAGAAACATGGGTATGTTCAGAGATCGGGGTGGGTAAAGCCTTACGATCCAATTTACCATTGGCATTGAGGGGAAAAGCAGTCAACGGCATAAACATGGCTGGCACCATATAGTCTGGTAGCCTTTGCGCTAGCCAACTTCGCAGCGTTTTCACATCCACCGTCATATCGGCATTGGGAATAAAGTAAGCAAACAAACGCTTTTGGCCAGGGGCAAATTCCCACGCAATGACAGCACTTTGAGCAATGGCCGGATGCTGGTCGAGACAGCTTTCGATTTCCCCTAGCTCAATCCGAAATCCACGAATTTTAACCTGTTGGTCAACGCGGCCAATAAACTGAATGGTGCCATCGGGGAGAGATTTACCTAAATCTCCAGTTCGATAAATACGAGAGCGATCTGGAGGATAGGTAATAAATCGTGCTGTCGTTAATTCTGGACGATTTAGATAGCCCCTGGCTAAACCAGAACCCCCAATGTAAATTTCCCCTATTTCCTCGATATTTACGGGTTTAAGCGCATCATCCAAAATATGGATTTGGGCATTGCTAATAGGATGCCCAATGGGAGCAATAGGATAGTTAACCCCTTGCTGACAGGTCCAGGACGTCGCATCGATCGAGGCTTCTGTGGGACCATAGACATTATGCAGCTGCACAGAATCCTTTGAAAAACGCTTAAAAAACTGTTGTTGAAGATCTAAAGTTAACGCTTCGCCACCGCAAAAAATGTGATTTAATGCGTCACACTGATCGAGTCCAGGCTGCTCTAACAGAACCCTTAGTAAAGAGGGGACTAAGGCGATGACAGACACATTTTGGCGAGCAATTAGGTCCACCAGGTAGGCGATATCCTGATGCCCATTGGGGCGAGGGAGGACCAGCTGAGCACCGACCAACAATGGCCAAAAAATCTGCCATACGGATGGGTCAAAACTGAATGATATATTCTGCAAGACCCGATCTTGTGGCCCTAAAGGAAATGTGGTTTGCCGCCAGTGCAGCTGATTGCAGGCACCGCTATGGGGAATCATCACACCTTTGGGATGTCCGGTAGAACCAGAGGTATAAATGACATACATCAAGTTATCAGTATCTACCGCCGTTGGCCGGTCGGGACAAGACCGCATGTTTTTCCACTGGTCTCGGTCTAAGCAGATTAGGGCGGTGTCCTTGGGCAAACAATCCACTAATGTCTGCTCAAGATGAGTTTGACTTAACAGGATATTTACTTGAGCATCCTGCAAAATAAATTTGATCCGCTCGGTCGGATAATGAGGATCGATGGGAACATAGGTTCCGCCGGCTTTAAGGATGCCCAACAGTCCTACCACCATGTCAAGGGAGCGCTCGACACAGATGCCAACCAGATGATCGGGACCGACACCCAGTGTCGCTAGCTGATAGGCCAACCGGTTAGCCTGGCGATTGAGCTGCTGATAGGTCAGCTGAGCGTCTTCGGCAATCACCGCAACAGCATGGGGTGTTCGCTGCACCTGCTGTTCAAATAGGGTATGAATACAACAATCCTCTGGGAACCAATCGGGCTGGTTAGTATAGACCTGTGAAGCAGACCAAGCACCTTGTTGGTCAGTAGCATGGGATGACTTTAACGAGATCGGTAGTTTCGAGGTTGGCACTTTGGAGAAACTCATCAAGACAGTGCTACGGAAAAACGTTGACAGCAATATGGGGAACACCCGCTCTGAGCGCCACGGGATAGATGACAGAACGTCGCGCACCATGGCGGTGGTAGAGCATAAACGCCCTAATGAATTAGGACGTTTGTTATATCTTTCAAAGGTAAATACCTAAATACTCTGAGTTTGGCGATCTTTACCTAAGCCTTATATTGGTTTTAAGCCACTGTTCAGATTTCAAAAAATCATGGCGTTAGCACCTCATGAAGGCGACTACCCTGGGCTAAGAAGATACATAAAACGCAGGCTAAAATGATAGCTAAATCAAAAAATAATATTAAGTCTTAACAACACTTACGTTCTTTGTTTAATCAATAGTCCGGACAGAAAAGCGAGAGAAATAGCCAGAAAAGCTATTCAGGCACTAAGGTTTTGTTAACAGACAAACCCACCTGAATAGCCATGACATGCATCATACCGGGTCTACTACGAAAAGTGGG
>NZ_JADEXP010000125.1 GCF_015207065.1 Leptolyngbya cf. ectocarpi LEGE 11479
GAACGGATGTTGAACGTCGTTGGCAAGGAGTGGCAGAAGTTTTAGCTAGCCGTGGCCATCGCGTTGAAATACTTTGCAGAGCATATCAAGGGCAGCCTGCTAATGAAGTGATTAATGGTGTCAGATATACGAGAAGATATAGCTTTTCACAAAGTAAGCTTATTGTCGCCAATCTTCTAAAGGATTTTTTCTATGCTTCGCTTCTGCTATCCAAAATCCCAAACACAGACGTCTTAGTCATTAATGACTTTTGGTTACCATATTTGTCTTCATTTATTCCCAACAAGAAATTTAAAGTAATTGCTAACGTAGCGCGTTATCCCAAAGGTCAACTATTTTTGTACGCGAAAGTAGATAAGATAATTGTTCCTTCAGAAGCAATGAAAAAAGCCATCGCTTCTGAAAATTTGGCTTTAATTAATCGAACAGTTGTTGTTCCAAATCCGATCAACACTTCTAAATTTCAATTTCAATCTACGGCCCAAAATAAAGATGGTGAGCAGATAATTCTATATGTTGGGAGAATTCATCCTGAAAAAGGTATACATCTACTAATCAAAGCTTTTGCTGGTATTTCTCAAAAAATTCCATCTGCAAAACTACATATCGTGGGTCCACATTTGGAAAGCCAAGGTGGTGGTGGTCTTCAATACTTAAACTCTCTTAAAGAAGATGCAAGAAGAATAAATGTAAATTTTTTAGGGCCTATATTTGATATTGATCAACTTGCTCAACAGTATCAAAATGCAACTGTGTTCTGCTATCCATCAGTTGCTGAGAAAGGAGAGTCCTTTGGGGTCGCTCCATTAGAAGCTATGTCAACTGGCTTAGTTCCAATTGTTTCAAATCTTGATTGCTTTAAATCCTTTATTAAAGAAGGCAGCAATGGTTATTCGTTTGATCACAGATGTAACAGTTCAGTCGAGAATTTAGAAGACAAGCTTTTGAAGGTTCTATCTCAGCCAGAGATTGCTCAAGAAATATCTAAGAATGCAATAAAAACCGCCCTTAAGTTCAGCTATGAAAGAGTTGCTAGGAAATATGAAGGTATCTTCAGTGAGTTATGTGGTGAGATTGCTTAGGGCTGTAAAGGTATTAGATAGAAAGATATTTTTGATGCCTGAAATCAATGTGCATACTTTGTAGTTTTGAATGTGAGTGTAAGAAAGTAATCATTTTTAGTTAAATTTAAGGAGACAAACTATGAAGAATGCGAGTATTCAGAAATACTATGAAAAAGTTTATGTAGAATATAATTCAGATAATCAGACTGATTTCTTACAGTATGAGAGAAATCATATCTTAGCCAATCTCTATAAGGATGGAGAGAAAAAACGCATTCTAGACTTAGGTGCGGGTAGTGGTGTCGTCAGCAAATTTTTTCTAGATAAAGGTTACGATGCATATGGTATTGAGTGGAATGAGAATGGTGTTGATAAGCTCTTTAAAAAAGGAATAAATGCTCTGCAGAGAGATATTGAGGAGCTTCCATATCCATATGAAGATAATTTTTTCGATGAAGTATTCTGGGGAGATAATGTGGAACATCTTTTCTTTCCAGAACTTGTAGCTAAAGAAATATATCGAATTCTTAAGCCTGGCGGAAGATTAGTAGTCAGCACTCCTAATCACGGGTGGATAGTTAACCGTCTCTATTATTTATTCATGGGAGTACCCAGAAGGACAGAAGGTCGCAAGACAGATATCTGGGAATGGCAGCATATTAGATACTTCAATAAGAAAGAGTTGTTTCGCTTTCTTCGACATTGTGGTTTTCAAGGGAAGTTCTCATTCCATGCAGCCGAAAGGCGTTTCCCCTTTTCTTTTTTAAGTTCTTATTTACCTTCTTTCATGGGTTCAGTTATGGTTGTTGAGGCGCATAAATAATTTCTTCTAAGTAGGTTAGTGAAGTTAATCTGAAGATTGTAAAATTCAAAAACCTCCATAAAACAAAGGTTTTGACTGAAATTATAATCTTGCAAAGAATAACGTCTATCTACTTAAGTTGGGGGAATAAATATTATTTATTCCCCCAACCCGTATAGAAACTATGTGAATACATGCCAAACATTATAAATAAAAATAGCCATGCTATCGATAATCATTCTGACAAAAAATGAAGAGGAGAATTTAGGTTGCTGCTTGGAGAGTTTACGTGACCTGAATCTTGATATCTACATTGTAGATTCTGGTAGTACCGATGCAACCAAAGATGTAGCTAATCGTTATAGCTGCTATTTTTTTGAACACGAATTTGAAAATCACGCAGCCCAGGTTAATTGGGCGCTTGAAAATTTACCTATCTCTACCCCTTGGGTAATGCGTCTCGATGCTGATGAGCGGCTTACACCTGAGCTAGCAAAGGAGCTAACGGAAGTGCTAGCTAATGCTCCCAAAGATGTAGCTGGATATCAGGTAAAACGACGTGTCTTTTTTATGGGGCGTTGGATACGCTACGGTGGCTATTATCCAACTTGGCTGATGCGCATATGGCGAACAGGCTACGGCACGTGCGAACAGCGTTTAATGGATGAACATATTGTTCTTTCTAAAGGCAAAATTGCAAATCTGAATCACGACATCATTGACGAAAATCAAAAAGGATTAACCTTCTGGGTTGATAAGCACAATCGCTATGCTGATCGTGAGGTTCAGGATATTCTCAAGAACGAAGCTGAAGCGCAGTCCGATACCCTAGCGGGTGATCAGTTTTCCCAAGCCAAGCAACGTCGTTGGGTTAAAACCAACCTATACAGTCGATTCCCGCTATTTCTACGAGCTTTTATCTACTGGCTTTTACGTTACACCATCGGTTTAGGTTTTCTAGATGGAACGCCAGGTCTGATTTTTCACTTTTTGCAGGGATTTTGGTATCGCTTTTTAGTGGATGCTAAGCTATATTCAATTCGTATGGAAAAACAGACGCCACTTGTTCAATCTGGTGCTGCAGCTATGAACCAAGTATCTAGTGTTGCTACCGGAAGTAACCAGTAACGTTTGGTTGAGCGGTGGCTAGTCATTATTCTAATATCAGACAGTATTTGATTGTGGCCAAACTGTTCCAACGATTTTTTATTTATGCTGGCATAGCAACCATCTCTACCGTTACTGCGTCAGCTTTCGCAGTATGGGCTAGGATGCTAATGACTTCCTATCAGCATCCTCGACCTCAATCAATCTTGGTACTTGGCGGTGGTAATACCCGAGAACCGGTAGCAGCTCAGCTAGCGGCACAAAATTCAACCCTTGATGTCTGGGTATCAAGTGGTCTGGTGCCATCTCAAGCCAACGAATTTTTTTTAACCGAAGATGTTTCTTTAACTCGAGTAAATCTTGATTATCGTGCCACCGATACGGTTACTAACTTCACCACCTTAGTGACTCAGTTCCAGACCCGAGATATTCACCATATATACTTAATCACCTCAGATTTTCATATGCCTCGTGCTAAAGCCATTGCCTTTTGGGTTTTAGGTAGTCGAGGTATTGCTTACACTCCTGTTGTTGTTCCCTCTAAGGAACCGTCAGAGCCACCTCACAAAGTTGTTCGAGATGTGGCTCGCAGCTGGCTATGGTTAATCACTGGTCGTACTGGCTCTAGTCTGGACCCGGATCCTCCTATCAGCTCTTCCTAAAATTTATTGGGATACGAGTAGACATGTCTCATGTGTTCTTGTTAGTCTCCTCTCGTTCCCCAATGAGAGGAGGCCTCGGTATCTGATGGCTGAATCTGCTTACAATCGCCTGACCAGCATGCTGATTACCTCAGCAGGTGCTGGTCTCAAAATTAGCTGCTGGTCAGGTACCTCAATTAAAGGGCTCCACTGGCTAGCTAGTTTCTACGTAGCGCAGGTTGTGCAGTAGATGGATGGTCTGACGAATGGTACCAGGATGGCCTAGCAGAATGTGACGAATGCTGCTGCCAGGTTCTAATGGCGTAGAAAAATCGGCAGACGAAGCGGGTGACACCTGGGGTGTCTGGGTTTGAAAAGTCATAGGGGCGTTTTCCTTTTATAAAATGGGCAGCTGGGGCTGCAAAACGACGGAGGAAAGGCCCCAAAAAATTCAACCACCCTGCAACTAAACTCAGGGTGGCTGTAAAATGCACACAGCTCGTGCGACACGAAGTCTGCAGATGAGTGATGATGGCGCACTCTATTCGATTACTGATTCACTATCTCAAGTTCAATGATGTCACTTTACCTGATAAAAGCATCCTCTAATTCAACAACGCCCGAAAAAACGTCTCCTTTTTTCTTTCTAACAAAGGAGACGTTACTGATATCGTTCAATTAGTCTAGAGTATCACAGTCACCAATTTTCCGTATGAACAGAGATGCAAGGTGTAGACAAATGGTGACTACAACAGATAAATCCATTTTCTAAATTAGTGATAGCAATGTGTTAGTTCTTGTTCTAGACAATGCTATAGTCAGCGATAACAATGTTACCTCTAAACCTATTGCTGCTAGCCGTATGGCTAACAGATTCGATAAATACTAGAACAGCTCAATGTTGCTGAAGGTTGCCGATGCGGTGGGGCTGGTCACGTCATGGTCATTGCCTAACACCAGTCTAGAGAAATTACCCGCAAAGAAGTCTCCAACCGGGATTTCGTAACTGGTGATTCCACCTACATTTGCTGTGATGAATGCATCTAAATTCTGGTTTCCCCAGGTTTGAGTGCCATCCACTTGAAAGAAATGATTACGGTCGCTTGAGTTATTGATGCCATTGTCATTATCAAATCCGATGCCTTGGACCTCACCTTCAACACCAGCCTGATAATCAAACTTGAGTAATGTATCAGATGTGATGTTATAGTTTCCAGCTAAGTGCTTCCATCCATTTCCTGTGAGGTTAACAGAGCGAGCGTTGGTATCAACCTGAAAATCACCCATGTCTTGACTAGCGCCACCATGGGAAAGCAGCCTTTTTAGGCTATCTGCCCCATTTATACTAATTGGTAATGCACTTGTGGGAAGCTCCTTCAGTTCAATGTTGCTGTAAGTAGCCGATGCGGTGGGGTTGGTGACATCATGGTCATTTCCTATCACTAATCTAGAGAAACTACCTGTAAAGAAGTCTCCAACCGGGATTTCGTAACTGGTGATTCCACTTACATTTGCCGTGATGAATGCATCTAAGTCCCGGTTTCCCCAGCCTTGAGTGCCATCCACTTGAAAGAAATGATTACGGTCGCTTGAATTATTGATGCCATTGTCATTATCAAATCCGATACCTTGAACTTCACCTTCAACACCACTTTGATAATCAAACTTGAGTACTGTATTAGACGTGATGTTATAGTTTCCAGCTAAGTGCTTCCATCCATTTCCTGTGAGGTTGATAGAGCGGGCATTGGCATTAACCTCAAAATCACCCATATCTTGACTAGCCCCACCATGGGAAAGCGGGTCTTTCAGACTATCTGCTCCGTTCACCTTAATTGGCAACAATGCAGTTATACCAGTCTGCTGATTACCAAAGTTAATATTCGCGATAGTTTCATCTGCTGCTACAGTAACGAGCTGTGGCAACAAACCTGTCGCACTAGCGCGCAACATCCAGTTCCCGTTGAAAACAGAGCTACTAAAGCTATTCAGATTAATAGATGAGCCTGGACTTGACAGAGCAACATAGGATTGTCCTGCAGTTGGCTGAGTATTGTCTCGATAAATCCAGTTATTGCCAGTACCATTCCCCTCGTAAAGTGCGGCAACAAAAAATGTGCCACTAACGGTTGTTTCTGGAATACTGATGGAGGTAAAGTCATCACTGCCTGTTAAATTTGTCGTGATCTCTAACAGCTGTTCATTCGCGTCAGGCCTGTCGTCACCATCAGCATCTTGATAGAGAAAAACTTTGCTAGGATTCCCCCTAGACGATAGCTCTAGGGTAATTGCATTGATAGTTTCTGCACCAGCCTGGGTTTCGAAGGTATTGAAAATTAGGTGGTCACGATCGCCATAGGAAGTCCACCCTTCGTTTTCACCATCATCAAAACGATAGACTTCCGCTCCAATGGGATTAGATGGGTCCGGAAAGGTTTGTTGCCAACCGGGCTGTAACACCTCCAGCACCTCATAGGTGCCTGGATCCAGGTTGTTGAAAATATATTCGCCGTTGGCATCAGTGACTGTCGATAGTTCACCAGCATTTAGCTGTCGGTCATCGTTCTCATCTAAAAAGATTGTCCAACCTGATAGACCTGACTCACCACTATCCCAGATAGCATTACCATTGGCATCTTCAAACTTATTGCCAACAATTTTACCCTTGCCAGCCGCTGGTGGTGTGCCAACTTCCAGCAACAAGTCAAGTTTAAGATTTTCAGTTCCTAGGGCAATCGTTTCAGATTTGACGATGTTACCGTCTCGCAGAAAATCTACATTATAGCTGGCATTCTCAGGTAGAAGGGCCTGATATCCACCGGCACTTTGGGTTGATAGCGAAGTTGAAAAACTATTATTAGTAATACCTGTGATGTTAACAGTTACATTATCTAGTCCCTCGCCTGGTGTATAAAAGTCATCATCATCGGTATCGCGAAAAGCAACTCCTAACAGCCAGGATTCGTTACTGGAATTGAGCTCTTGACTGGTGGCTAGGTGGTGAGTGACTAATTCTGGGCCAACATTCGTATTTGGATCGTTTTCAGGGACGATGCTGATACCCACCTCGCGAAAAGCAGGGTTGATCATACTATTACGATGTCCTGGCGGATTTTGAATGCCGGTTGGTGTATTCCCCCAATCAATTACAAATGCAGCATGACCATGAAAAGCTGATTTTGAGTTAGCAAAGATATTCTCTCCAACGGTTTGAGGATTATATCCAGCATTTTGAACTCGCTGTAATAAACCTGGTTCACCCGGCAGGTTATGGCTCTGCTGATCAAAGGTGATCATTAAGTTGTTATGTGTTGTAGCAGAGTCATGCAGTAGTGTTGACCAGGCTACAGGGGCGGCAGGTGCGAGGGCCAAAAACTGACTCTCAAGGAGTGCCAGATTGACATTGAAAAAAGAAATTGCACTGTCAACATCAGCATCGCCCGAATTTACTAAACGGTCGTATTCATTGAGAGGATCGATACGAAAGCGATTTAACAGTTCGAGAGAATACTGTTCAAACGTATTGGGCTGAGCCATTATCTAAGGATTTGTAGAGAATACGAAATATGATGTTTAACAGAGAACCATTACGGCATCTATCAACAACGACGCACCCTGTTTTCTCCATACTCAGAAGAACAATCAAACGCAGTGCTGAGTCACGAACACTTCAGTAGACATCCTTACATAAACAAAAAAATAACTGTTGAACTTTACAGTAACTTGGTATTTTTTTTATCTAAAAGCAAAAGTCTTAGGGTTTTCATTATTTTTTAGATAAAACTACTGATAGCCTCTAACAGCACCTGTACCTAAAAGTCTTAGATTGAGATTGTGTAATGGAAAACTACTGTTGCAGTATTCAAAACCGTGTTTAAAGCTTGGCAGCAATAGATTACCTGCAGTGAGATCGCGCTAATAACCACTGGCCTTATGGTTGTCCTATCGGTTAAAGGTAGGTTTATCTTGTCTGCATATCAAACTCCCCAACCTGAAGCTGTAATGTTCCTCGGTGACGGCAACACCCGAGAACCCTTCGCAGCCCAGCTAGCTGCCCAAAATTTAAACCTGCAAGTATGGGTATCCAGTAGGCTCAGACCTGCCCAGGTCAAACAATTCTTTTTAGCCCAAAACATTGCTCTAAACCGGGTCAACCTCGACTACCATGCCACCGACACCGTTACCAACTTCACCACACTAGTAGACAACCTCCAGGCCGAAAACGTTCGCCACATATACTTGCGTCTGGCAGACTCAATACACTAGGCGTATTCTGATTGAGTTTTTCAGCAAGCCCTAAGTAAGGGTGCTTGGTTGCTAGCCAAGCACCCCGTAGCTAACCTACAAACGCCTGACTAGCATGCTGATAACCTCCTCTGGAGCTGGTCTCAGGATTAGCCGCTGATCTGGCACCTCAATCAAAGGGCTCCACTGACTGGTTTCTACGTAGCGTAGGTTGTGCAGCAGATGGATGGTCTGACGAATACTGCCAGGATGACCCAGCAAAATATGGCGGATGCTGCTGCCAGGTTCTAACGGTATAGAAAAGTCAGCAGGCAAAACAGACGACACCTGGGGTGTCTGATCTTGAAAAGTCATAGGGGCGTTTTCCTTTTACAAATAGGCAGCTCAGGCTGCAAAACGACGGAGGAAAGGCCCCCAAAAACTCAGCCACCCTGCAACTAAACTCAGGGTGGCTGTAAAATGCTCACAGCTCACCGACTGGGTACATCAGTCGAGGGGTTAGCGGGATGGTCGTGTTGCTAGCACTTCCATCTCGCGCAGCTAAATTTTTGGGTGCGAAAAACAACTAGAGTCAGTTGCTTATTTTGTAGGCTATCAGGCCCAGATCGAAGAGTCAAGCAGTCATGAGGGAACAGAATTCCCAACTTAGCCTACTGCATAGTCCGTAAACTGACGCATAAAAGGGGTATGAAAACCAATCACAATATCGTTTTTCGGCACCCCTAGCTCCACCAGTTCCTGCGCCAAGTCATCTTCAGTTCCATTCCATTGAATCCAAATCTTGCCATCTTTGATATCCACATGTACAGAACAACTGTGTACCCAACGTGACCCCTGCCAGCCCACATGCATAATCTGGTAATGGTTACGAACAGTATCAAAAACAGCCTGAATCTCCGTTTCTCCCGAAGTAGGCTGACATTCTACATAACGGCTCAACAGATTTTGAACAAACTGCTGATAGTGCGCTAGCTTTTCCATAAGGCAATAATCTCCTTTTGTGGATTGTAGACCAGCAGCTTTATTTGAAACTCTTCAATTTGTCCTTTAGGCATTGGTAGTTGAAAGAAGGTTTCATAAGCATTAAGGGGAACCGCTAAAAACAAGTCCCTTTCAGGAGAATCAAGCTTTAGAACAGCACGATAGTTCAAGAACTGCCCTAAAGCCGTATGAAATTCTGAAACAGCAGACGCTCCTGACAAAAAGCTTTTAATTTCTACAGCGATCTGTTGACCATTACGCTCAGCAGCAATCAGTCGCTCAGCCGCTAAATCAATAGCAACGTTGATTCCACCAGATTCTATCCGTAGAGGGTCAGCTGTAATCACCCAGCCATCCTTCTGCAAAGCTGATTTAACAACCGGATGAAAAACATCACGCTTAGACATGAACTAGATAGAGATGCGATCAATAGAATTTTAGCCTAATCGGTACCGATTAGGCTTGATAGAATGATTCGGCTAAAACACTTGAAATGTAAGGAATATAGCCTTTTTAAGGATGTCCGGTCGCTGACTGAGCATCCCTAGTACTGTTGGCTTACAATCGCCTCACCAGCATGCTAATCACTTCATCTGGCTCTGGTCTCAAAATTAGCTTTTGCTCGGGTACCTCAATCAAAGGGCTCCACTGACTGGTTTCTACGTAGCGCAGGTTGTGCAGCAGATGGATGGTCTGACGAATATGGCCAGGATGACCCAGCAAAATATGACGGATACTGCTGCCGGGGCCAGAGGGCATAGAAAATTCGGCAGGTAAAGCAGGCGACACCTCAGGTGTCTGATCTAGAAAAGTCATAGGGGCGTTTTCCTTATAAACAGGCAGCTGGGGCTGCAAAACGACGGAGGAAAGGCCCCCAAAAACTCAGCCACCCTGCAACTAAACTCAGGGTGGCTGTAAAATGCTCACAGCTCACCGACTGGTAGTAGCAGTCGAGGGGTTAGCGAGGTGGTCGTGTTGTCAGCACTTCCATCTCGCGCGGCTAAATTTTTGGGTGCGAAAAAACAACTAGAATCAGTTGCTTATTGTGTAGGCTATCAGGCCCAGATTGAAGAGTCAAGCAGCTGTGGAAAGAAGGAAAATCCGAAGCATATGATGCAGTCGTATAATGACTATGTACGGTTTGGAGCACTGTTGTGGCTAAGGACACATTTCATAACGTTGTCAGGACAGCACTCCTAAAAGAACAGTGGAAAATTACCCACGATCCCCTCGACTTGAAAGCAGGTGGTGTCGATTTGACTTCCCAAAAACAGTTGTCAAAAATAATACTCTCAAGCTTCTGATTTACGACGTTTCAACTCAGGAGATTGTGCAATGGATCAACTAAACCAGTATCAAAAAACCATTCAGGACCTGTTATTAGAACATGCCAAAACGAAGCCAGCCTATGGAGACATTGAGGTGGATGTCTCCTTTGATACAGAGCGTCATCACTACCAAATCTGGCACACAGGCTGGCTACAAAAACGCTGGGTCCACCACTGCCCCATGCACTTCACCATCCGTAACAACAAAATCTGGCTACTTGCCAACTCCACTGAACACGACCTGGCTCAAGAACTTGTCGATAAAGGTGTACCCAAACAAGACATCGTTCTTGGTTTCCACCCCAGCTATATGCGTGAACTATCAGACTATGCTGTCGGATAGCCTCATAGAACAGCACGCCAAGTCGAAAATTATTCAGCCTATGGTTTCTGTTGTTTGAGTGGTTCCGCAGTGATTACAGTAGGGCAGATATCGATATGTCAGCTGCTGACAGTGGCCACATTCTCGATGCTGATGATAGCCACAGTGAGGACAGTGGGCGTCATGGGCCTTAATCTTTTTTGCACACTTAATACAGCGTGAATTTTGTACTCGGCCAGCGGCCTGCAGCTTAGGATTAAAGATAAACCGTTGAGCGAACTTGATGACCCCAAACCCTAGCAGCGGAATCAGTAAAATATAAACATAGCTGACCAAAAATAGGAGTCTGCCAAACAGAGCACCAACAATATCAAAAACAATCGTAAAAATCACGCCCATCTGTAGAAACTCAAACACTTTGAGAATCAATGGGATAAAAAAGATGACCAGCAGATGCCAGCTGATTAAGGCAATCAGCCCATAGTGTTTACGCTGAGCCACCGTGTAGACAGCCAGGGCGGCTAAAATCAGCGGTATCAGGAAAACTGCCTGGAACACTAGCTGAATGCTGGGATACCAGAAATCTGCCTTTTTATATCCTTGTTCAACCGTTTGAAATGGGGCATCCTGCTTTAGCAATGCCAAAAATGCCGCACTGGCTGGCTGTGCCAGTAGCCGATTTTTCAACGCTGACATCTCAGCATTGAGCGCGTTAATCTTGGCTTCATTATCAGCCAGCGTTGTCTTTGCCTGGGCGGCACTGACCTGATTGATCGATTGATCACGGGGCTGGCCAGCGATCTCTTCTAGCAGTGTGGAGTCGTACTGTTGACGAATTTTAGAATTGGTGGCGTTGAGGGTTGCGATCTCATCTTCCCCCTCCCTCAACTCTTGCAAAATAGCCTCATTATCAGCGGATCGAACCGCATCTTTAGCCTCCCCATACTGCCAACAAACCGAACTAACCTCACCTAAACGATCTGCACCACCCTGCTGATACCGTAACTGAGCTGTCGTCGGGCTGGGTAAGGCGGCCCGGCGGACAATCTCAAAATCTTTATTATCAGCAGTCTGAGCACGATAGTCACGCCATTCGTCGTAGCAAGGATATGCACTGGTCGGGGAGATGTGCCAGTAAGCAATATCATTGAGGCCGATAAACACATTGCTCAAGATTACAATGTCGATCAGGATGACGACAATTAGACTGACCTTATTGAGCGGCTCATTGTTAATGGTGCGAGTGCGGTGTAGAAAACGTCGTAGGAAACGACACAGTTTGGTAAACATGGGATCAAGAGGCTGTAGGCCTGGTGTGGTTTACCTATTGTGCCGATGATGTTGATGCAGCCTCAATGAGTGAAGGGTGGTTATCTGAAGAGATAATAGTGGTAAAGAAGTGAGACGAAGTTCTCCGAACTGGATCGAAGTTAATATGGTCCAGAGGACAGCTGTGACTGCATCGATCCTATTATTTACCTAAGAAGCTTTTGAAAAAGTGCTTATATAACCTATACCCTGAACCCCACCGTAACCCAGTCCCCACCTGAATTTTTCGCTATTAACAAACAACCTACTTTCGGGGGGTGTGGGGGAGTTTAGGCCCCCACGAATGGAGGGTTTCAGGGAGGAAAGCCCTGAGCGACCCTTTTTGCTTTTATCGATTAATTCTTGATGTACTTTAGACGACTGAGCAACTGCAAAACCGGCTGCGTGGTGTCCCTCCGAGTTCCCTTTTCGGAAGTAACTCGGTTATCTCAATTAGGCAAACTGGGGTTTCCCCATGGCTAGGGCGTTCCGCCGCCCTAGAACCCACGGAAAAATATTATTGATATCCCTAGGAGTATAGGGAGCGCTCGGTTGGGTGGTTTAGAATTTTGCGCGCTGCGACAAAATTCTAAAAGGAGTAGTGATCGAATCTTTTCGTAGTGAGTAGATCTTTTTGTCAGGAGAATGTTTGTAAAACAAAAGCGCGTAAGTTGGAATCACAACTTACGCGCTTTATATCTGTTGATTCGCCAAGTTCCAGGCGTTACTTCTCAACTTTAGGAACAATATCAGGACGCTCTTTACCTTCCCAACCCGGTGGACGCTTAGAGTTATACCAGGCGATTGAGCCAATGGTGACTGCGGCTGCAAATCCGGCGGCAACCACAAGTCCTAACGAAATTGAATAGGGAGCAGCTTCGCTCGCTTGAAGCAGGAGATGCATATGGACCTCTTTTTCTTAACTGTGACCATAGTAGAATTCTCCATCGCCATTAACATCTATCGCCAGATAGACTTGAGGTAATGACAACAGCTTTCTCTGCTGTTATGGGGCCTGCCAAATTTTGAGTGTTTTATCTTTACTGCCGCTGACAACAGTTTGGGCAGAGAGGTCTGTATCTAATGTCAGCACCCAATCGGTATGGTCTGTCAGTGTCTGATAGAGTTCTCCCGTCTGGGAATTCCATAGTTTAATGGTATTGTCAGTACTGCCGCTGGCGAGGGTATCGCCATTAAAAACGACAGTAGTTACCCGACTTGTGTGGCCTTCTAAGGTGCGGATCAGTTCACCCGTGGCTAGATTCCAAATTTTAAGGGTTTTATCCCAGCTGGCGCTGGCCATTTGCTGGCCCGTGGGATGAATAGCAATGGCACGCACTGTATCGGTATGGCCTTCTAATGTCTGACGCAGTTCACCCGTTGATAAGTCCCAGACTTTAATTTTACGATCGGCGCCACTGCTAATAATGGTTTGCTGGTCTGGACTCAGGATAATCGCCCAACAGGGACCCTCGTGGGCCGCGATGCGATAGCGCAATCGGCCAGAGAGCACGTCCCAAACCTTGATGGTGCCGTCATAGCTGCTGCTGATCCCTGTTTGGCCGTCTTGGGTAATGGCGACTGACCAAACAGGGCTGGTGTGTTTGTCTAGGGTTTGTAGCAATCGACCCGTTTTTACTTGCCAAATTTTGAGATCGCTGTCTCCACTGCCGCTGATTAGTAGCTCACCAGACTGGCTCATGGCTAATGTGCGTACCACATCTGTATGGCCTTTTAAGGTCCGTATAATCCGATTTCGTCGTCGGTTCCAGATGTAAATGTTGGCATCATCGCCACTGCTAATGAGAGTTTTGCCATCGGGGCTGAGTACGGTAGCCCACACAGCGGCTGACTTGTTTTCTAAGGTACGGCGGAGGGTGACATCGGTACGGTCTGAGCCACCCGCTGTGTCTTTCTCTTCTGGTTTTGATAGGGCAGCAGGTGTCCGGATGGGGCCTCCATAGAGCACCCACTGGATGCCGCCGTAAACACTGAGCAGTAGGAGAACAACGCCAACCCACGGGAGATAATGTTTTAGCTGCAAGAATGGCTGGGGACGATGCTGATGCTCGGCTGCAGGCGATAGAGCATCTTGTTCAGGCGTGGGAGTATCCAGCGCTGATGGAGCGGCCAAATCGGGGTCTGGAACCTCTAGGGCTGTCTGAATAAACTTAGTGAATGTGTCTACTGAAAATGTTCCAATCTCTGGATAGCGTTCTTGGAAGGGATAGCGTAAATATACATAGTCACAGTAGACCTGATTAAATCTGGTTTCTATGCTGATACGCCATTGTTGACTACAGATACCGGTTAGATCAGCTGCGATAAAATTAGCTGCGATCGCATCAGTATTCATCAAAATTGCTTTTTGCAGTGTGGCCTGAGTCAAATTTGCCCCTTGCAAATTTGCATTGGTCAGGTCAGCTGCGTTTAAGTTAGCCTGACTCAGATCGGCCTGCCTAAGCACAGCTCCACATAGATTGGCGTTTTCTAAATTTGCGCCTTGCAAACAGGTATTTGTGAGGTTGGCCTGCTGTAAATTCACGTCGGCCAACCAGGCTAGCCGTAAATTTACCTGAGCGAGATCAGCGCCACTCAGGTCTAGCTCTCGGACAGGATGCTCTTCTCTCCAGAGGTTCCAAGCATCGACGCCTTTTTGAATTAAGGCCAGATGAACCGGGTTGGCCATGGGATGACTAATACCAACGAAATTAACAGCAGCTCCACTCATTAAGTAGCCCATGTTACATCTTAATCTTTCAGATAACGTCGTGCCGAAGACGACTCAGAGCAGGTTCTTACTTTTGATAGATGAATCAGGTGGGCAAAATTTTTTAGTATAAGCATGGTTCGAATTTGGTGCTTGGCCAAGGGTCAGGTGAGTAACATGCCGATTCGAGCCCGACGTTGATTCGCAACCCTCAGGGTGCGGTGCATGTTAAATGCCACCAGTTGCGAGTCCGTAAATTGTTGAACTTACAGGAGGATTATTGCCTATGGCTATTATCCGATTAGAGCCTTTTAATGAAGCTGACACAGCACGCTATCGCTTAGATAAGCTGTTTGATGGCATGGACGCTACCCGTGTCTCATCCTGGACTCGCCAGGAAAACTGGCTGCCTGCGGTGGAGATTCGCGAGACAGATGAAGTCGTGAAACTGCAGATAGCACTGCCGGGTCTGGAGGCGAACGATATTGAGGTCCATGTTTCCCAGGGGGCCGTTCTGATTTCAGGTGACTATCGCCCCGCCGAGAAGCAAGACGGCGAACACCTAATTTCTAGCGAGTTTCTGTACGGTAGCTTCCGTCGCGTTATTCCCTTGGATACTAAGGTCAAAAATAAGGAAGCAAAGGCAGACATGCGTAACGGCATGCTGATGTTGACCATTCCCAAAGCGGATGACGAACGCGATCGCGTCTTCCGAGTCAGTCTTAGCGAGCCGCAAGCCGCACAGCCAGTAGCGGTTTCCTAACGGCTGGCACCACTTCCACAGAGCGGCCACAGAGCGGCCACAGAGACGGGCGATGATGTATTTACAAGGTGCATCATCGCCCTTGCCTTGTCGATGCGTTTATACAAAGTTAACTATTATCTGGCACCCTAAGAAAGTTCTGCCTACCCAAACCCTATGCTGTTAGTCACTGATGCACCGGCTTCGACCAAGATTCAAAAGATGTGCGATCGCATCCAGTGGCAGCATCCGGTCATACAGCAGCGCCGCATTGACCAAACCCGACTCCACATTGATGACGGCCACACCGATAACAGCAAATTCTCGTTTTTAGTCCTGGGGGATAGCGGCACCGGACGCTATCGGGGAGATAGCCCCCAACGCCGAGTCGCCGAGCTGATGCATGCCCACGATGCAGAAAGCCGGTTTATTTTGCACACCGGGGATATTGTCTATCTAGTCGGTTCCCAGGAGCAATACTTTGACAACTTTATCAATCCCTACCGAGAGTATTTAGTCGGCGGTGAACAGCCCCAACAAATTGCCTACGACCAGATGATCTTTCGGAAACCGTTGCTACCGTCACCGGGCAATCACGACTATTACAACGTCCCACTATGGCTAGGACTGTTAT
>NZ_JADEXP010000126.1 GCF_015207065.1 Leptolyngbya cf. ectocarpi LEGE 11479
TATTTTCTCTCTGCTTTATCTGAGCGGCAACAGCGCATTCTGCAGTTGTTGAAGGCTTCGGATGATATCTACCTCTCACTCACCGGATAATTTAGGCAACCCTTCCTAAATTTAAGCGAACCGTGAGTAATTACCTAGGGAAACTGCAATTGGAATTCATCTTTGGCTGAGTTTTTATAGATGTAGTTCTTAAAGCTCATTCCTCAAGGGAATCTTAGTCAAGATGAAATACTATCCAACAATTGCTGCATCATTGCTTATCACAGGCATTGTTGTTCTTGGTGTAGTCGCCCTAAATCAACAAGGTTTTATCCGATTTCGCTTTGGTGATGGTGAGCTATTGATCGATGGACGACAACAAGAGACACATGTCCAAATAGAAAATTTAGACACTTACCATCAGTAGCCAGCTTCTAAATATTTGCGATCGCACTTTTTACCTGTTCTGGCGACACGGCCAAATACTTCTGCAGCACCCCTAGGTCAGCGTGGCCTGATATCTCCTGAATCACGCGCAGGGGCACGCCCGCATTGCTGAGCCGGGTCAAGGCCGTCCGCCTGAAGCTATGAGTACTGTAGCCTTCAAACCCTAAGCAATCGCACGCCTTCCGTAAGGCCGCATCCGCCGTTTGCCGAGTAATGCAACCGCCGCGCTTCCCAGGAAATAGATAGCCGGTGGTCGGTAGCTCAGTTTCTCCCAGAATAGTTTTAAGGGTGGGGTGAATCTCCACCTGGCGAGTACGCTTACCGCCCTTAGTGGTTTCCCACTGAAACACAATGCAATCGTTCACAATATTTTCTGCTCGGAGCTGCCGCGCTTCACTGACTCGGCAGCCCGTGTAAAGGCAAATGGAAAATAAACACCGCATTCGCTCGTCTAACTCTAAGAATAGCTGATCTAATTCTGAGTCACTCCAGATGGCTGCTTGGCCATAGCGGTTGGATTTAGGCATTTGCTCTTATGCTTGTTTTAGCAAATATAGTTTAACCAGTTTTCAAGGGGTTCAGGAAATCTACGTAAAAACTCGCAATTCTATCAGGAATCAGTCTCAATAGAAAAAACACAGGGAATTCGCTACATCGCTGGCTTGATGAGTGATAACACGGTTAACAGGGTTAACGCGTTTAGGCGATAACAAAACCAGCTGTTCGTTACTCTGTCTGGGTTAACCGAGATAACCCTGTTAACAACTATGAAAAAACCGTTAGTCGCTGGACGCATTCCGCCTGCCTGGCACGCTCAGCTGCTCACACTTCAGGAAGAGACCGGCAAAAGTCAGAGTGAGCTGGTCAAGGAAGCGATTGGGCTGTACTTGAAAAAAACCGATACGGAATCCGTCGCGGCGATGAATCGTCGATTGAAGCGGCTGGAAAAGCAGTACAAGAAGCTGACGGCCTTGATATAGAAAAGCTAGCAGACACTTGCCAGCACTAGGATGCATCCTGTTGGCACTGCTGAATTTCTACCCAAAGACTATCGAGGGTGACATCCTCTAGCCACTGTTGGCGGTCGCGCGTATAGTCACCTGTACCCATATCAAATTGCTTGAAAAAGCGAACTGCATTGACATAGCCCAGGCTCTCTACCAAAGTACTAAAGGCTTGACGATTAATTTCAGCAAGAGTCATGGGGCTCAGTCTCCTAACCAATACAACAGACTAAACCGACAGAACTGGGGCTAGCTGCACCATCTGCAACACCCCTTGAGCCATTCCTTGAGCCGCAACATCTGCCAATATCTGTTGATCCTCTTGGGTCAAGAGCGATGCCAGCATTGGAACTACCTGCGATCTCAATTTCCGCTCCGACCTGGGCAGATTCTGATCATCTTCGGTGATTAGCGCATTGATCCAAGCGGTTTGTTCTGACGTTGGGTGTTTCAAGCGCTCATAGATAAGTCGCCGTGCTTTGGTATGGACTGCTTCAAAACTGTGACCCAGCTGCCACGACTGTACCCACTCATGCAGCTCTGGATACAAAATAGAAAACAGTCGCATTCGCCAGCGTAGAAACTGATGTTGCTCAGGGGTAAGGGATTCTAGATACTCTATGTAAGGCTTAGCCATTAGCCCTGTTTCAACGGGGCCATCCCAGTCATCGGCCTCCCACCAGTCATCCTCGTAAGTCAAATCCATCAGGTTACCGGTCTTCGCTAGTTGCTCAGCAAGTCGTTGATCATCCATGGGCTTGTTCGAGGTTTAGTAATGATTAGGCGTAGGGCTCACGATTGCAACGGAAAGGCAGAATACTCAAAGTATACCAACCCGTCTTTTTCAGGATCTGGTCCATAATCAGGCATCCCCTGGGAATGATAGAAACCCTCCACATTAGGCAACGAATGCAGCGCCACACGGCCACCATAGCCTAATTCCACACTGCGCTGACGAGAGAATAGCAACAACAAGCTGCCCACTCCTGTAAGCCATGTCGGCTGCTCAATGTCTCTCCGATTCCAAGGAGCCGACACAATCATCTCTACATACACCAACGGAAACCGCTGGGCCTGCTGGGAACGATGCCACTGGGTTTCAATAAACAACAACCCCTGGGACAGTTTATCCAAATCGAGAGAATACGCTTCGTAGCGATCCTGTTGTTGAGACTGACGTAGTTTATAGTCCCACTTCCACACCGGATCAGGCTGACTCACCTCGGCAAGAATAGGCTGCCAAAATAGTTCGACATCATCTAGATGACGTTCGTCCATAGCCACAATCTGTCCCTCAAGGAACTGGCCAGTTGTGGTTTTAACTTGAACTGCTCTTGCCATCTGTCACCTAACGACATCCCCAGACACCTTTGTCACTTTAGAATATTGGGTCTGTCTCGCCCATGAGGATTTCTAACGCTCGTTTTACCTGGGTCTACTCAATGCGTTTTTCAGACCCTCTGGCCGTCAGGTCTTCAGTCTGTTGCCACAGGCCTAGCATGCTAGCGGTCGACCCCTGCCCCGCGCGATACTTCGCCTCGGCCACCGCCACCCGTAATTGATGACTGTCTAACTGTGATTCAATCGTGGTGACGTTGCAGCTCTGCTAGCTTGGCCTGCTCATGCTCCATTACCAGTTGATCGATGTGGGTCAGCTGGGCCAGGTAGTCGATTTCCTGATGCTTGGCCGTTATCAACGCTTCGGCCTGGTCCACGTCGGCCTTAGCGCGGGCGATGGCGGCGTTTTGTTCTAGATACGTTGGGGTGGCTATCGGTGGCGGGGTGGCTGGTGGTAGCGGTGGCGTAATCGTTGAGTGCTCGAGGCGTTGCAGCGTTAGGTCTAGCTGTCGGGCCTGGGCTTCAAGGCGGTTGCGATCGCGGGTACGGTCAGCGATGAGTTGGCCCACGGCGATGCGATCGCCTGCGGTGACTTTGAGGTCATCGGGGTCGGTGACGGAGACGCTGATGGTGAGGCGGCGGGGGGCTTCGTTAGGTTGGGTGGGTTGTTCTGGGGTAGGCGTGACGAAGCTGGGCTGTTGGGCGATGGCTACGCCGCTAACAGCAATACAGGCTATGAAATATGGAATCAATTGCCTTAGAGGCATTAATGAACTCGGCAAAACTGCAGATATGTTCTAACAGCATTCCCGTTCAATTACATTGACCATAATGGTAATAAATCCTACCAAAAGAACCAGCGCGACAGCCATACCGCAAAACCATTTAAGCCTATAAACAAAAAACCAAGAACTATGTAAGTGATAGGTATAACAGCTGTAAAGTACAGAAACTTAAACGAAAATGCTCTTCTAGCTACTAATCGTTTGTAACCATATACAACCAGTATGATTGCAAAGGTTAATAGGCTTAAGCTGAGCAACACAAACGTCAAATAAAATGCGACATTGAGCAGTATTAAAACTATGTTATAGTTGTCTTCTTTAAAAAAATCTGTCAACCAAAGTAATGTTATTCCAGTAACAGACATAACATTACTCACAAGGCCAAAAACATCAACAAACTGTTGCCAAGACGTATTTTTTGTTTTTGAGATATTGTCCATTGAATTAAACCCAAAAGTATTAGAGTGCAGCCAATAACAGCACAGTCAGGTTTCCCGTTGCCCATTGATCACTCAGCAACGCGATCGCAACCTCCAAATCGCAATAAGCCAACTCCACCGACTCACCCACCACCGTCACCGCTGGCAGCTGCCTCGGCAGCACCGTAGGCCGCACATCCTCGGGAAAGTCCACCGTAATCGAGCCCGATAGATAAATCCGCGCTGACGGGTTCGCCATCCGCAACGCCTGCAGCCGAGACACGACATCCTCATCATTCAACGTAAGCGTCTGCGTCGTCCGCGTCATCGCCGCACCGGTCGCCGTCGTCAGCTTCTCCACCAGCAGCTGCTTACCCGTCTGATAAACACCCTGGCCATCAGTTACCACAAATTCATTACCCAAGGCATCCAGTATCAGATAACGGCCACTGGCATCAGTGCGATCATCGGCCCACACACCGGTTATCTCAGCGTAGACCTCAGCGCTAGCCGCATTGGCGTTGTACGTCGCCATAGCGCCATCACGCAGGCCCAGGCTTTGGTTTACCTGGCCGGTGACACCGCCTGTACCGGCCAGCCATATACCGAGCAACAACAAACCCACGGCCACCGCCAGCACCCAATATTCACCAGGCCCACCCGTGCGTAGTCGCCGCTTAGGATTTGAGACGCTGATAGACCAGGCGGGGTCAGGCCAAAACAGCTGGACGCCCTGGCGCGTAAAGCAGTCGGAAAAGCAGCTCAGCAAATGCCCCAGCGGTAATGCCAACCATGGCTTAATATCACCCAACGCCACACCTATGGTCACGGAAATAGTTGCAATAGCAACAGTCGCGGCTAAGGAATGGGTGACGCTGCGATGTGGGTAGCGGTCTTCTATCCAGCTGGACACCGGATAAAGGACCTGGCCGATGATGCTCGTCGTCGTGTCGATGTCTGGCAGCTGGCTACCCAGGACGGCGAGCGCTAGCGGTAATGGTTGGGCGGTGCCGAGTAGTAAGGATGCGCCTGCGGTTGCGATCGCGGCGTGGGTGATTGCTAACATATGCTGAGTTTTTTCCAGTCGGTCAATGAGCGAATCGAAATCCCAAGCATCTCAAAAAGCAATAGAACAAAGCCTTCAGGATAAAGAATTTGCCCTCAAGGTTCAGGAAACCCTGAATCAATTGAAAATTGACCGACGTAACCTATGGTTATCGTCCCCACTATTAATTGCCATAGCAACATCCATCGGGGGACTAGCAGGAGCCACTTTCACAGGGATTATAGAAGCCTTTAGCAACGCTCAACTGGAACGTCAAAAATTTGAATTCTCCATCATAGAGAAAGAGCTGACAAGAATATATCCCGAGGAAGAAGACACTGAAGTGCTAAATGAAGAAGATACTGAAGTGCTAAATGAAGAAGATACTGAAGTGCTAAATGAAGAAGATACTGAAGTGCTAAATGAAGAAGACACTGAAGTGCTAAATGAAGAAGACACTGAAGTGATAGAGAAAGAAAAAGCTGAAGCACTAGCGGAAGCCCAAAGGGAAGCAGCTAAAAGTCTTAAGTTCTTAGTGGATATAGGTATCATCAAAAGCCTCAATAAAGAAGCAATTAAAGAGTTAGCAAAAGACCCTAGTAATTTGCCTTCACTCCAAACAGAAGTGTCTAGTTTAACCGTTCGTACTATTCAGGCTCCAGCACCAGCAAACGCAGCTAATCTACGTGCTGGTGGTGGAACACAATATTCGGTAGTGGGTACATTCAGGAATGGAACGACTGTAATCCTTTTAGGAGAATTCGGCAGAGGGTGGTATCGAGTACAAATTGGAGATCTGATTGGATGGATGGAAGGTAAAGCACTTGGACTTTAAGGTAATCATTTGAGATCGCAGCGTGGGTAATCGCCATCATTGGCCCAGACCATAGCGCCAGTTGCGCTTGAAGTTATAGGCTGCTCCATCATCGCTGTCAGTGGTGGACAGCTCTAAGTTGCCCAGGGATGAGGATTGGGTTGGGATTGAGGGAGTTGCAACTTTAGGCCCTGGAATTTCAATCAATAGAGCACAGATAAGCTCAGATACTCTAGTATGAGCAGATTGAAATAATTACTGAACGCATTCCCCAAAAAATGTTGATATCAGCGAGTTAGCGCCAAAAGCAACAACAGCTGCACCAATGCAAAAGATTGAATAGTTTAGTTGGCTTTGTTTTTTCGTCGCTGACTTCTCTAGTTGTGATATTCCTTCTATCCAAGTATTAGTCATTGATGCCTTAACTCTGTTATTCTCTTTTTTAAACCAATCATCTGACATCAATGACTGGGGCTTAATGGTTGCCCCCACTGCATTTGCTAACAAACCATAGCTACTTACGCAAACAGATATTGTAGTTAAGAGCAATACGGCAGCTTTGAATAATGCACAGCTTCTACAACCGTCAGGGAGTGCTAGACCAAACCTTAAAAGCAATCCTCCAAACCCTAAAAAAGTGGTGAGACGGTTGTTCAAGTCATCAATCTGTTTATCACACTGACCAAGAAATATTTGAGTATACTCATAGGCTAAAGCCAGATTAGAGATTTCCTCCGAATCCTGGCCATCATTTTCGCTATTAAAGTACTCAGAGGATTTCTGCATCATGTCTGAGAATCAACACGGCTCATCTAGTTCTAGCTCAAATCCATCCACGGAATCTGAACAACCACCATCTTCTCCAAGTAAACCTCTGAACCAAACTCCACCAGCATCAGCTGACGATAAAACTCCCTGGAGATACAACAGTCCCGATACTGATTCCACTATTAAATTCACTAAGAAGGACAGCGATTCATAGAGCCTAAAAATCAACCCATGAGGAGCGTCACTGCCCTAACCGCTTCCGCGCCCCTCGCACCTGCCCCAACTGCTTCATCGTCATCCCCGCAACCAGTGCCGTCCCCCCAAAGATATACAGGCTCTTATTCTGCGTTCCCATCCCAATAAACCGCACAATGCCAAACGCCATCAAACAGGCGATCACAATCGGCATGACAACAACATATTGCGTATGCTGCGGACTCGCTGACTGATTCAGCCCTAACCGCTCGTTGCGGATCACCTTCCGCGCCAGCATCGGGTTACGCCCCGCTAACGGCTGCAACTCCGCCAACCGCGACTTACTCAGCTGCAGCCCCAGCCGCTCCGCCTCCGCCCGCATCGTCTCGCGGATTATCTGATCGGTGGGCAGCTCCAGCTCTATTTCCAACATCTCTAGAAAGATGTCTTTGCCTGGGTTCGCCGCCGCAAAGCAGCAGACCCGCACGCCCATATTGATCAAGTCTTCCAGCCAATACCGAATCCCGGTGCTTAGCCGCTTCGCTTCAGGCAGGATCAACAACGTCTCCGGCCCTACGTTCTCGGCAATCTCGTCCTTGAGCTGATCCATCGTCAGCGCCCGTTCACCGCAGGGCTCGCCGTTCTTGTCGTATTTGTCCTCAATCGTGGGGATATCCAGCTGCTCGGCCAGACGTACAAAGAAGCGTTTGCCACTGCCTTTGTAGACAGCGGTGGCAACGGCAAACGTATCGACAAACCGCATCACCAAATGCTGCGGCATATCGCCCACCATGCCCAGCTCTGCCAGCACAAGCACGCTGCTACCCGACTCGATAGCAGCGCACACCTTTTGGCAGTCGGCGGAGTCGTAGCTTAAGCCGCCTGCATCTGCTGCCGAAACTGGCTTAGAAGGCTGTCCGCAACTTCGTGAGGATTGAACTTTGGGACGGATGCAGTCCTTACGTGATCAACCTTAGCCTTGGCCTCAGGATGCAAATCCTCGTAGGTCATCTTGCTAGCCATCGCCATCACAACCCGCTCACTCGCCGTCAAACGCTCAACGGCTATCTCTGACGCCTCTCGATAGAGAGCTTCCATATCTAGCCCCTGAGATAGGTCAATCTCCTGCGTGGGTTCCGGGTCGGGCTGCCCGTTGAGCGTTCCAATTTCTCCACTATCAGCAATGGCCAAGGCCGACTCTGCAGCGGCTTGCAATGCTAATTCCAAATCGAACTCATCGATTTTGCCACCGGCTACCACATGCTGACGGAGAAGCCTAACTAATTTTGCCTGGTCCTCTGTAAGATATGCCTTATTATTTGAATCCTTTTCAGCCGTAATATCTAATGCCTTTAGATAAGCGTAGTAAGCATCCTTTTTAATGCCTAATTGATCCATCAGCTCATTCGGGCGAATCTGGATTTCAACGGCAGAATTCTGGTCAGTCATAATTTTTTTTCGTTCCCTGTGTCCCATATTATGGATAGGAATTTTGAAAAAAAATTCCGTAGCGTTTCTGGTCTTCGGGTGAAGATTCGGTAAATCGCACGAAGAGACAGAATTTGATATGTGCGATTTAGACGATACGAAGCAAGTCAGTTCTTGTTAGTTTCAAGTCACATTTATTCTGGGGGAAATCACAGAATCAGCTAATTCTTAGCGAAGGTTGCTGTTAGCTAATGGCCAATCAGCCCTGTTCCTGAGCAACGCCTACGATTTTTTCCACTCTTCAACCGCCCCTACGACAAAAGCAGCGACGGGATGATCAATCGCCTTTTCAAACGCTTTTATGCCACCAGCAGAGAGGGCAGCGACGGCACGTTGTTTGAAGGTGGGGTTAGATTCGATTTGGGCGATGGCTTGGGTGGCCAGGGTCATTTTCTCGGTCATGGTCTCAGCTGGGGCAGTTTGCTCTAGCTGTTTTAGTAGGTTTTGGATTTCGGCGGCGGCTTCGGCGAGGGATGTTTTTTCAGCGGCTTGATTGTTGATAGTGCCACCTTCCATATTGCCTTGGACGGTTTCAGCGAAGCCGCCTGCGAATTGGGCGTTGCTGAGATTGTACTTAGATACGTTAGATCCTTGCTCAGACACAATGGTATCTCCTTGGGTTTGATAGGTGTTATTGATTTGATTGTTAGGTCGCTCAATGGCGGTACCGGCTAGGCCTGCTAGCCGGTGAACTTCTCGGTCCTTCTCAATGAGCAAGGCTTGCATTGCCTGGGGTGGCAGGCTTAGTAAATAGTCGTAGCGTTCAAAATACTGACGATGCAACGCTGATAAGTCACTTTGTTGACTGGCTTCAGCTCTGACTAGTAACTGATCTCGCTGTTTGCCTCGCTTCTCCATGGAGACAATCTCAAGATCTGCGCCGGGGTTGTTTTCTCGTAATTCGTGGAAGGCAATGGCCAGCGCTCGCGGGTCTAATACTTGGTTGTGATAAAGGTCAAGGGTTTCGACCATGGGCGCAATGAAGTCGGAGAACTCACCATCTGCAAACGTCTTTTTCTGATCGTCAGGCTTACGGTGAGAATCGCGGTTTAGATCACCCTCTGGCGGTAGGCGCATGTACACATAGTCACAGCGGATGCCGTTGAGTTTGGTTTTGGTGGTGATGTTCCAATCTTCGATGTAAGCTCCGGTCAGGATGGAGCCGCTTAAGTCGGCTTCGTCAAGCTGGGTTTGAACCAGCCTGGAGCCGGATAAATCCACATCTTGCAAATTGGTCCAATTGAGATTAGCGCCCATCAAACTAGCGTTCGTCAGGTCGGCCCCTTGCAAATTGCCATCTTTGAGGATTGAGCCAGTAAAGTCAGCTTTGACCAGGTTGGCTCCTTGTAAGTTGATGCCTACGAGATTGAGGAGATGATCATAAGACTGACCTTGACCATTGCCAGTCAGCACCAACTCACGAATTTCAGGGGTGTTGAGATAGGTATCACCAGGACGCACACGATCTAGCTTGTCAGCATTTCGCCAACGGGTACGAAGTAAGACTGAGCGCCTGAAATCAGAGCTTTTGAGACGTGCCTGAGAGAAATCAGCATCGGTCAGCGTCGCCCCACGGAAGCTCGTGCCACCGATGGCCGCAAACGCGATGGCAACAGAACGAATCCACGCATCTCGCTTATCACCCTTTAACGCTCGCCAACCTACATAGGCACTCACTAACGTCAAGGCTCCAGCTAAGCCTCCAGCTAAGCCTGCAGCTAAGCTGGAGGCCATGGCTAGGGCTACGGCTACGGTTCCGGCTACGGTTCCGGCTACGGCTACAGTTCCGGCTACGGATAGGGCTATGGATAAGGATAAGGCTACAGTTCCGGCTACGGATAAGGCTAAGCCTATGGCTACAGCTGCGATTCCAGCTAAGGTTCCGGATAAGGCTCCGGATAAGGCGAAACCTACGGCTACGATTCCGACTACGGATAAGGCTAAGCCTGCGGCTAAGGTTCCAGCTCCCGCTAAGGCTAAAACTACAGCACCTTTACGGAATAACAGAGTCAAGAATACAAAAATAACCGCTAATGCAACCCATCCTGCCACTTGATTTTCAAGACTACTGGAATCGAATATCAGTGCAACAAAATGCCCAACAAATGCCGATAAGAATCCTGAAAGGACTGATAGTAAAAGCGAGGCAACAGCTAATCCAATCGCCCAACGCTTCTGCAATCCAGCTTTAGCCTCAGTAAATTTGGTCCCTGTTAAGTTTGCATTAGTGAAATTTGTACTACGGATATCAGCTCCGCTAAAGTCTGCTCCTGATAGGTCTTCGCCTTGAAAGGTCTCTCCTCTCAGACTTTCTCCACTGAAGTCTCGCCGATCGGCTTCATACAGTCGCAGCACCTCAGCAGCTTTCACGGACTAACTCCATACGCCAAACTCCCTATACACCAGCTTAATTCATCAAGTTCAATTGTTCCTTCTCCTGACAGATTTTCAGTCATTGACCCAGCAATTCAGCAGAAACCCCTGAAAGCTTTTTCTTTCCTTCCACCACCACCTTGAGAATTTCCAGCGCTGGCTTACCATCCGTAATCAACTGATGGACCCGAGTGACTCGACCGGCTTTGACATACTCACTGACTCGCCCTCTAGGGCTATCCCAGCGGTAGTAGTAGCTAACTGTTGGGTTCTTTCGTTTCTTGTTGCCGGTTCTGGTCTCTAGCCAGCCGCTAGCGCTGCCTTTCGGTCGATGGGTTCGGGGCTTCGGTGGCGCGGTCTGTTGGCCACCGACACGGATCAGGTCGCAGGCGGGCTTAATCCAAAGACACTCTACCCGCTGCCCTCGGCTACTGGTTCTGACTTTGCGTTCGATGCGTTGCCAGTCTGGATAGAGTTCGTCGTATAGGTCTGAGCGATAGCCACTGAGCACCACCATTCCATAGCAGTGACGGAGGATAGCAGCCAGCTGCCGGTGATCGTCGTCGATCATCTCATAGGCGTACTGCCGTCGGGGAGCACCGTTGATGTGACGTGAATCTTTGCTGCCGCGAACGCTCTGAACGTAGGGTGGATCGACATAGAATAGGGTGTGGGCGCTGTCGTGGATTGCGATCGCAGTTTCTGCCAATCCATGCTCAATCTGAACATTAGCCAAACGCCTAGAAACGGCTAACAGATAATCACAGTTCTGGTCCTCCACCAGGCGCAGACGGGCCGTGCTCGTACCACTACTCCAACGGCCACCGCCATTGCTAAACGACATCTGACACTGAAGATAGAAACGTCTGGCTTGCTCTAACGTGTCGCCCTCGATGACCTTGCATTTCTCAAACTCAGCCTGTGTTCTGGGGGAGACGTCTAGGGCCGTGATTAACTCCCTCGGCCATGCCTTTAGCATCTGGAAGAAGTTGACAACGTTGGGGTTACGCTCGTTGAGAATTTCGACCGCAGCTGGCGACTTGCGTAGTCCGACGCTGAACGCTCCACCGTAGGGTTCGCAGTAAACCCGGTGCTCAGGCAGGTGATTGATTATCCATGGGGCGATTCGCCACTTGCCGCCAAAGTATCGCAACGCTGGCCGCTGAATATTTCCCCCAGAACATGGATTACTGATTTCGTAGGGTGGCACGTCTGGCAATGCCGATAACTGGGTGCCTACTAGCATTACAAGCCCTCCAAACGTAGTTGGCCGTGTCGTTCTGCTTTGAGTACCCGTTTTTGACCCATCTGTTTGAGGTCATAGCGACAGTGGCACGGAGCACACCAGGCGCGAAGGTTCGAGAGATCGCAGTCTCCGGGTATGTGGTTTAAATGGGCCACCGTTAATTTGAACCGGCCCAGCCGCGATATCGACGGCTCCGGGTCGTTGGCTTCCCACAGTTCGGGCACTGTCCAATGGTCAGACAGCGTTAGCCGAAAGATAGCGGCTTCGCGGGTCTCATCTGGACGACGGCAGGGTCTACCGCAGGCTTCGCAGCACCAGTTCACTGATTCTTTGATCGCTAAAGCTATCTCATCCCAGTTATCGGGATAGAGCGATCGATCCATGGGCATCGTTACCCCTCGACCAGTACGGCCATGGCTTCAATAATTTGAGATTGCCCTGGTGTCAGCTCATCCGGCGCGGCATGGGCATCGACGGTGATCGGCTTCAGCTGCGCTTCTAACTGCTCCCAGCTCTGCCGCCGTAGATGCTCAAACGGAACCCAATGGTCGTCAGCTGTAAGGACATATTGAACACCATCGTCCTCGCGACCGGCGCTGACTAAACCACGGTTGTACGCTTCGTTAAACCAGTCGCGCCACTCGCTGCCGCCTGTTCGTCTTTCAGGCTTCCAGTCTTCCTCAATGGCTCTCTGTAAGAACCGCGTTGGGTATTTGACCGTCAGTTGCTTTTCTTCAAGGCATGCGATCGCAACTTCTACCCGCTCCGGCCAAAACTCGATGGACTTACGCAGCTGCGTATCTTCCAAGTTGATACCAAACTTTTTCTTTGCCTCGAGTAAAATCGGCGGCGCGTAAGTTTCTTTACCTGGAGGTATTGCCTCATTGGGAGACTCTGCATTCTCAACTTGAGCAGGTAACCGGTCGAAAACGCTTACTTCTGTCCTTACTTCTGAATTATTTACATTTTCACTGACACACACGTCTTGTGTAGTAGGTGTAATTAGTTGTTTTAAAGATGTAGAGTTGCAGGCGCTTTGTGTATCAACGGTTTCCAGCGTCGAGTGTGATCCATTTGTCACTAGCTGTGACAAATCTGGCACTGAGTGTGACAAATCTGGCACTACCAGTGACTCATCTGACACAGGTGTGTCAGATGAGTCACACACATTTGTACTAGTTAATTTGAGTTCAATTGCTCCAAAGACTTCTTCCTCGAGCACTCCTCTATCTATCAGGGCTGCCTTAGCCCGATAGAAAGTACGCCGATTCAAGCCCCAATCTTTACAAAACTGAGATACGTTCTCGATGCGCCATACCCAACCTGGGCTCCGATGCGCCAATATCAAGTGATGTAGATATCCCTGAGGGGTGTATTCTCCTTCGTTCCACATGTCTTTTACCTCGGCTGCGGTCAGCCGAAGGTGGGACGATTTTTGTCGCCCGCTGGGATTATGTGTCATAATTGACCAAGAAATTTGTTTTGAATTTGAAAGCCCCGAGCCTGCCAGCTCTGGGCTTTTTTAATGCGATCTAGAGTACAAACGTTCCGTGTTTTCACTCAGAAATGTTTGTTTTACTCGAAATACATGATTTTCAGGATTCAAGCATTAGTTTAATCGATCACCTCCTCTGTAATCTCGGTCTTACTTCGAACGACTTTTTCATCCTTCCAGCGAATCACGATTTCGCCACCCAGCAGCTCAACCATCTCTTTAACTCCTCTAAACACTCGTGCTTCAGGAGCTTCAAGAGTATTGGTTACCTTGCTAGTGAAGTTAGTAGCAGATTTGCCAGTACCATCGGCCTCGGCCATCGCCTTAGCCAACGCATATTTGGTTTTTCCCTGCTTCTCAAACCTGTCTTTGAGAAGCTTGCTTAGTTGACTCATGGGCTTAGCGTATCTGATGGCTGTGATTATAGTTTGTTTAGGCTGCAATTCAACCTAATTCCTGCATAAGTTCATTACATTGCAGAGCTACCTCTTTAAGCCGTTCTCTGATGCGTTGGTCTGCTGCTGGTGTGCGCGTTTCTTCGTTAGAGATTTGAGAAAAAAGCCGAGTTGATTCTCGATCAAGTGCGATGCTCTACTAGAGCGGCTATGCCAACGCAATTTCGTAAATCCGGTAATAGTCCCAACTTGGATCAGGCACTGGGTAATTGTCATTAATCCAGCTTGGATACTTTGGGGAGTCTTCGGTTATTGGTTTTACTCATAGCAAAAAGGTTTTAAATCTCTAATCCTTCCCACTTGTGACGGCATGCGGAGCGGATTATCGTGAGTGAGGATTATCAATCGTCTGCTTGAGTCATCAGCTCTACTGTGCTACCAACAGCCAAGTCCTGGGATGTGGAATGCATCAGCAGACCAGAGCTAAGCAGTAAAGTGCCGACGATGGAAGCCAGCTTAATAAAATTTGCGCCAGAGAGTCGAAACGAGAACTCAATCCCATCGCGCGGTGGTGCGGGCGTTGGCGGCATCGCTTGCTTTTGACCAAACATGGGGTTACTCCTTGGTATTGTGCAGCCAATTTAGAACTCAGTCGTCAATCGTATGGTCTTGGCCAGAACCCAGAAATAAGTTATCTATTCGCATTTGGACACAATGCATCCAGAGTAGAAAGACAAATTCATGTACCATCCGTCGTCGAATTCGCCAGGGAGATATGTTTGTTGTCTGCAAGCGAATTTGTAAGCAGCTTAGCTCAGCAATGCATTCTTCTGGCAAGAATCTTCTGCGCTTACTTACGGTAAAAGAAAACTGTCTCCTCACAATGAGCTTCTCAAGATCTCTCTCATACTCACAACTAAGGCATTTGAACCTCGTATTCACCTGTAGCAAACTACGTGATTCACATTTTGGACAATCATGTAATGAGAAAAAGTCGGATGGCTTTAGGTTATTCATTTCAGAGACTTCCACACATGACTAACGTTTGACTCGCTCTCTGGCCCAGAGATATTCGGTACTCCTGTACTGCTCTCAGAGATCTGGCTCCTAAGCCAGTCACCTTGTAATACTTGCGACGAGCCCCTCCCGACTCGTCCACCTCATCACCCCATTGCCAGGACACCAACCCCTTCTTTTCAAGACGGTTGAGTGCTGGATATAAGCTGCCAAACTTCAGCTCACTAGGGCGATCTAGATTGAGCTGGTCTAATATCTCAAGACCATACAGCTCGCGGCCCAGCAATGCGGTGAGGACATCCTCATCTATCGCTGAGATACGGACTGGTTTTTGGTCCTTATCATCAGAACCTTTTTTTTTGGAAGACATAACACCAATCCCAACATGGACATCGACTCAAAATTGATATTAATTGCAATAGTACTGTAAAAACATATAAATATGTGGGTTTTTAGAATAAATTTCTGAAACCCTGGATATAAAATACTTTTGTCTGACTGGATGCTAAAGACAGTAGGGGTGTTGGCAAAAAAATATGGTTCAATCCATTAAGTCCAAGTTGAGACCGTATCATCTTTGTTTAAGAATTCTGTAGTCTGTAGGTTGTTGTTTCGCTGCTCTCCACGTTTCAGTTTCGTTTTTTTGGCCCTGGGTTGAGCGTAGCGCATCCACTCCACTACAAAAGGGTTAGCCATTTGCAGAAGGTTTTGTAGAAGGCGCTTCGTTCCTGCGCTTCTTTAAGCTATGGGGCCAAAAAAACTAGTGGGGGATTGGTCGGTTGACTTCGCTATCTGTTCTTGGAGGAGAAGAGAGAAGAAAGGAAAGGAGCGAAAGGGTATCGGGTGGCGCAGCCCTGCGCGAGTGTCAAGGCTGCGCATGTTTCTTAAAACTCTGCGTCCTCCTTCCGGCGCTGCATAAACAACGTGCTTGCAAACGCTCGTACTGTCGTTTCCTGGGCCTCAGGCAATGCGCCTTTTAGCTCCTGAAAAAGGCCCACGATTTCCACCACATCACGACTCGTCGGCTGCGTAGTCGGAA
>NZ_JADEXP010000635.1 GCF_015207065.1 Leptolyngbya cf. ectocarpi LEGE 11479
CAGGGCAAACGCATACGTTTCTTTACAATTTGGTACTAGCGTTATCTCCTTGGGCCAGCACCTTGAAAAGATATTGGTCATCCCATCCTGCTTTGAGTCGCTTTGCATGTGTGCCACCTTTGGCGGATTTTTCTTGTGACAACAAGTTAACGGCAATATGTCGAATGACGGCTAGATTTTCACCACTGTAGCCCGTAGTTGCCCGAGAGTGATCTTCTCGAAACGCTACATCGAGCCTCCAATGGAGTTGGTTTTCAATGCCCCAGTGTCCTCGAACAGCGTTGGCAAAGCGCGTTGCATCCAACGGTAGACTCAGTAGGTAGTAACGCATCTCATGGCTGATGGTATCGCCGACTTGTCGTTGAGATTCGACACACCCGACCGTGGTCAACTTGGCCCAATTTTCAGCACCGATGAGATAGTCCGTTTGGCCCATCACCCAATAGCGACGAGTCTCTTGGCGACCATGACCGGTTTCTTGGGTTTCATAATAGTCATGCTCAATTCCCTCAAACCCTGTCGCTTGAGCATGGGAAAATACTTGGCTCACATCTTCCAACAGATTACCCTGATTCCCTTTGAGCGCCAGAACATAGTCTCCCTGTTGATCCACAATTTGTTCGGCAATGGCCGTTTGGCAGCCCATCGCATCTATGCTCACCACGGCTCCCTCAAGGTCTAACACGTTCAGGAGTTCTGGAATGGCAGTAATTTCATTCGATTTCTCATCCACTTTGCGCTGACCTAAAACAATTTGATTCTCACTCGCCCAAGCACTCACCATATGAATCATGCCTCGCTTTCCACCACGCTCATAGCTCCCACGCAGAGTCTTGCCATCAACGGTGATCAATTGTCCCTTACTGAACTCAAACGCGGCGTTCACCCAGGTTAAAAAACACGCTTGGAGTTGCTCGGGTCGTAGACGTGCAAACAAACGTTCAATGGTATCGTGAGACGGTATCCCATGCGGTAATGCTAGAAATGTACCCAGCCAAGATTGTTTAGCGTTGCCATAGTTTTCCACTTCGACCCAGCTCTCGGCACCACAGATAACAGCACAAATCGTGATCATCACAATATCAATCAACAAATGGTCAATACTGTGTTGGGCTCGTGGGTCATCTAGTGACTCGAAGTGCGATTTGAGCCGTGAAATGGATGGGCTAGACATGTCTAGATGCACCTAGATTGCTAGAGGGCATCGTCATCCTAAGACTGATGCTTCAATCCCTGCATCAATTATTAAGATATGTATGCGTTCGCCCTG
>NZ_JADEXP010000127.1 GCF_015207065.1 Leptolyngbya cf. ectocarpi LEGE 11479
CCCTGAAGCTATTAACCGTCGGTCTCCAAGCCAACTTAGCCACGGCTGTCGCCGGAAAACTGCTCCAGGGTGTCAGCGCCGCCTATCTCACCCGGATCGCGGGCAAAAGCTTTGTTGACTATTTTGAAAACCAGCAAGACTGGGGCGATGGCGGCATGCAAGCCGTGGTGGAAAAACACTATCGGCTCAATCGCCGCGACCAAATTATGCAGCAATTTGTGCAGCAGGCCATTACCTCCGTGCGCGGAATTCATCAATAACTGTCCGTAGTTTCCGTGGGTGTTATCTAGACATCATTTGTGAATTTACGGCAAATAAACATTCCTACAGCCTAGCTTCATGTCAAATTATCATGTAGAAAAGGCTTCTACAGATGGAGTCTCTGCTCTGTAGAAATACGATGGCGTCTTAAGGACATCATCTGGCCCGTGAGCCTCAACCTACGATGACTGCTAATAATGCTCAGCCTGCTTCTACTTCTGTGCAGCCCACGACGGCTAAACGCACCCCGACGTTTTTAATCATCGGGGTGCAAAAATCAGGCACCACATCCATCTATAACTACCTCAAGCAGCATCCCCAGGTTTACATGAGCCCGGTTAAAGAAACCGGTTTTTTTGAACGGGATTGGGAACAGGAACCCGCTGATGTGCAGCGCCGTAAGAAAAACGGCATCGTGGCGTGGCACCAGTATCAGCAGCTATTTGCCTCGGCGACAGGTGAGCACCTGGCCCTGGGCGAAGCCTCTCCCAACTACCTGTTTCACTATCGGTCATCCGCTGAACAAATCAAACGTCGTTTACCCACGGCTAAGCTCATTGCCATTTTACGCAATCCAGTCCAGCGGGCCTGTTCTGACTATTTGATGAACCGGCGTGATGCCGTCGGTAAGCAGACGCCGCTAGCTGAACAAGTGCGGAGTCGCGGTGACTCGTCCTACGTGTTGTTAAAAGGCAAATATTACGAACAACTGAAGCACTTTATCGATATGTTTGGCCGTAGCCAGGTGGATGTTTTCCTCTATGACGATCTGCGGCACGACTCCCAATCGTTTATGACGGCAATGTACCAGTCCATTGGCGTTAGCTCCGACTTTGTTGCCAACACGGCCAAAAAAGCGCAAACCGCCAAAGTCCCTAAAAATCAGACGCTCAATCGGCTCTTAAAGACGCAGAACCCGATTCGTACGGCGGCCACTGGTCTGATGCAAATCGTTCCTGCGGATTTGAGACATCATCTGCGTGAGCGTCTGATTAGCTTGAATTCTCAAGACAAGAGCCAAGCCACGTTTACAGAGGAAGATCTAATTCTGCTGCGGCAGTATTATCGCGAGGATATTCTGAAGCTACAGGACCTACTTCAGCGTGATTTATCCGCTTGGTTAGATGCCGACTAGCTCCGACTAGTATCCCCCTAGCATCCCTAGAATATAGGTCAGACTGCTGATGGGCGCTGGCACCATTTCGCCACGGAAGTCGAGCAGCTGTACCAGTAGCAGATAGGCTACGGCCAGCAATAATGAAATTGCACCTGTGACAATCGCGACAATTTTTGAACGATCCATATTAAAAAGGTGTAGTCTAACGTTTTGACGAGGTGTGACAGAGCCATTTCAACGCTCTGCTACCCTGGCTTTAGTGAGAAGCTGTGCCTTCTCAACTATACCGACAGACTATACCTAACGTGTGCAACGTCCCAGTTGGGTCGTATTTTGTGAGTTCATGGACACCGTTTCTCCTGCTGGCGCTAACCCCTATGCGATAGTGCATCGCCCGGTGATTGTCAAAACCGAAAACCTAAGTAAAACCTATCGCACCGGCTTCTGGCTCAATCAGCAGGTGACCTCGCTGCAGGATTGTTCTCTAGAGGTGTACCAGGGGGAAACGTTTGGACTCCTGGGACCTAACGGTGCTGGTAAAACCACCCTACTTAAACTCCTGTTGGGCATCATTCGGCCCTCGTCAGGTAGCGCCCAGCTGCTCAATCAGCCCGCTGGCGACCAGACCATCAAACAGCAGATTGGCTATCTGCCAGAAAATCCGTACTTCTATGACTATCTGACCGGGTGGGAGTTTTTGACTTACTCGGCGGGGCTATTTGATATTCCGGCCTCTATATATAAAGAGCGCATTCCGGATCTGTTAGACATGGTGGGGCTGTCTCGCCAAGCGGCGATTAAAAAACAGCTGCGACAGTATTCAAAAGGGATGCTGCAGCGCATTGGGATGGCCCAGGCGCTGATTAACGATCCGACCATTATTTTCTTGGATGAGCCGATGTCGGGGTTGGACCCCACCGGTCGCTACCAGGTGCGCGAGGTGATTTTGTCGCTCAAAGACCAGGGTAAGACTATCTTTTTTAATAGTCATGTGTTGTCTGATGTGGAGGTGATTTGCGATCGCATCGCCATCCTCGACGAAGGCGAACTGGTGTGTCAGGGGAGTCTGCATACACTACTAGGCGCTGCCGACGCCTACTTTGTCAAAGGTCAAGGGGGCAGCCTGGATGTGCTGAAAAAATGGCTCCACAATCTCACCTTTGAAGGCGGGTACTGGCAGGGCTATCTCGGTGGCAATCCCCATGACTTTATGGCCAGCCTACGGTTAATGAATGGCCGACTCATTACCCTCAACCTCAGTCGCCTTTCCCTCGAAGAATTTTTTATTCAGCAGATCGGTCAGCGTCGCACCGCGAGAAGCAAAAACTGAGAGCACATGCGATCAAAAATTTTCTAGAAATGGGGTTCAATCCTAGTCAAATAGGTCTAAAGTAAAAAGCTCCCCCGTGTACCGATTCAACAGTTGTTATGGTTGAGGTTGCCGCTCCTACATATATTGACCGCTCCCACTGGGGCCGGATCCAGCTCACTGGAGCCGATCGACTCCGCTTTCTCCATAACCAAACCACCAACGCCTTTGAGCAGCTATCCCCTGGGCAGGGCTGTGACACCGTTTTTGTCACCTCCACTGCCCGCACCTTAGATTTAGCCAGTGCTTTTGTAGGGGATGACAGCGTTTTGCTCATGGTCTCCCCTGGGATGGCGGCAGACCTGATCGCGTGGATGGATCGCTATATCTTTTTTGCCGACCAGGTCAGTCTTACCGATATCACCGATACTACCTTTGCCATTACCCTACTCGGTGCCGAGAGCAATCGGCTATTAACTCAACTGGGGCTACCCATCCCGGCGGCCAATCCCGGCAGTCATGTCCATGGCAGCTTGCCAGAGACCATGGGCAACGTGCCAATTCACATTACCCGAGGAACTGGTTTGACGCTGCCGGGCTACACCCTAATTGGGGACAAAAACCATGGCCCAGCTCTGCAGCAATGGCTCGTCGAGCATGAGATCGCCAATCTGTCTGCAGAACAGTGGGAAGTATTACGCATTCGTCAGGGGCGGCCCATGCCCAGTCAGGAACTAACCGACAAAGATAATCCCCTGGAGGCCGGACTCTGGCATACCATCTCCTTTGAAAAAGGCTGCTATATTGGCCAAGAAACCATTGCCCGACTCAATACCTACCAGGGTGTTAAAAAACAACTTTGGGGATTCAAGCTCGGCAAGCTGGTGCCGCCAGATGTCTCCCTCAGTCTGGAGGGCACGCAGGTGGGTAAACTCACCAGCGTTATTGCTGACGATACCGGTGTTTGGGGGCTGGGGTATCTGCGTACTAAAGCCGGTGGGGTAGGCTTAACCCTAACTGTAGAAGACACCACCGCTGAGGCCATCGAGCTACCGTTTGTGTCCCGTGGTTACCTTGGGAACTAAACCTGGGACCGCACCCAACCTCAACATCAAAACCGGATCGGCGATAATGTTATTTTTTTATATTTTTCCAAGATTTTTAGCCCTTAGTCGAACAACTAGTAGTTACAATGGAGACGGCGTAATTTTTCAGCCATAGACTGTCTAATTTCTTCGGGTGAAAAGGCTGTCTTGATGTGGGTACTCTGGAAATACATTGAGTATTCAACTTGAGATAGTTCCAACAAGTACTCGTGTTCCATGGGGCAAGTTGGTACGTCCAGGTTTGAAAAAAACTTTATTCCTAAAGCTTTTCCTCCTGTTTGGGAGGGATAGTTTATTGCATATCAATGCGACAAATAACAATCCTATTTAGAGGCTTTAATCATGGCAGCATCCGTATCACGGCGACCACTTGACCGAGCAGTTCGTTTCGCTGTTAGCGACGCTCTCGCATCCGTTAAATCCCATGTGTACGATTTAGAGTACACCCAGCGCCGCTCTCCCGAAGAACTCGTGGCCTGGAATAATTATTTAGCTGAGCTGAGGTCACTACATCAGCTGCTGCTGAATTTACCCAGTCTCGAAACTGCTGAGTGGTTAACGGATGATCAAGCTGATCACGCCCCCACATTTACGCCATTTGTCCACGGCATTAACGATGCCAAAACCAGTATCCGCCGGGTGCATAACTGGTTACTGTCGTTGCCCCAAGCATCCTTTACAGAGGACAGTGCATTCTTCTTAGAGCGTAATCAGTATGTCCATCAGGTAGATCAAGCCTTGAACCAGCTGCAGCGGTTACCTGTCGCCGGTAGTGATGCCTGGTACGCCAAGTATCAGCCTGCTGTTGAGACAGTTGAAACAGTTGTATCAACCCAACGCCCCCAACAGCTTCGAGTACGAGCCGCCGTAGCCTAAGGGACAATTCCCTGGCTGAGGGTGTTTGATTGACGTTGTCTGTTTTAAGTATGCTGAAATTCTCATAAAGGGAGTTGTCTAAAAAGGGAACTCCCTTTTTGCGATTCATAGAGTCTTTGCGACCTATGAAGTGTCGCAAATCGATATCAGCCGTGTTTAATTTGAACTATTGGGCCTTTTCCTGTGGGAAATAGTCCCTGTTTGGAAGATGCTTAATTTTGGCGGGTAGTTTGCTGTAGGGGTAAATGAATAATAAAGCGTGCCCCTGATTGACAATCCTCATAAAACAGCTGCCCATGGTGTTTCTCAACGATAATTTGATAGCTAAGGGCCATGCCTAATCCGGTTCCTTGGCCGACTGGTTTAGTGCTAAAAAACGGATCAAAAATTTTTTCTTGAACATGGGCCGGAATACCAGGACCGTTATCAGTAATCTCAATAATGGCTTGGTGCCTGTGACAGCGGGTTTTAATGGTAATCTCAGGCCCCCTGACGTTCTCTTGTCTCAACGCATCGATGGCATTAGATAAAACATTCATAAATACCTGGTTGATCTGGCCAGCATAGCAAACAACCTGCGGTAGCTCGCCATAGGATTTGGTAACTCGAATTTCAGGATCGTTGGCACTGGCTTTTAACCGGTGGGTTAAAATCACTAACGTGCTTTCCAGGCCCTCGTGCAAGTCGACCTGTTTGTACTCGGCTTCATCCATGTGCGAAAAGGTGCGTAATGACAGTACGATCTCTCTAATCCGTTCTGCCCCCATGCGCATGGATGTCATCACTTTAGGCAAGTCTTCTTGAATAAACGCTAGGTCAATATCGTTAATACAGTCGTTGACCTCCGGTGTGTGGTCTGAATAGAAAGTTTGATAAATAGATACTAGAGTAAGCAAATCCTCCATATACTGCTGAGCGTGTTCAATGTTGCCGTAAATAAAGCTAACGGGGTTATTGATTTCATGGGCTACGCCAGCAACAAGCACCCCCAACGCGGACATTTTTTCTGCTGTGAGCAACCGTGACTGCATAGCTCGCACATCAGCTATGGCCTGTTCAAGTTCTTGACTTCTCAGCTGCAGTGCTTGTTCAGACTGCTGAGATTCCTGCACCGCTTTACTCAAAAGCGACTCTGATTGTTGCCGACTGCGATAGAGCCTTTCCAGGGTGCGCTCCTGACGAGACAACGTCTTTTTTAGTTTACGATTTTCTTTCTCAAGAGCTTTTAGTTGCTCATAGAAAGGAATCTCTTCGGGAGAAATCTCTGTCATCGCTATTCCTCTCCTAACAACAGAGTTACTAATGTCTCCTGATGGTAACAAGATTGACTCTGAGCTTTTAGCGGAGCAATTTCGCCATAGGCATAAAAACCAATGACAGGAATCGCAGGATCTAAAAACTGTTGGCTCAAAGCATATTCTTCCTGGGCTCGAGCCCCCAGAATCCAACGTCTGGCAGCACAGGAGATGAGAAAGGCGGCGGCGGGTCGATTTCCAGGGTAATGAGCCAGCGCCTGTTCAATAGAGGTTTTGGTCGCAGTAATAATTTGATCGTTAGTGGCATAGGTGATTTGGACTGTTGCTTGTTCAGGGACTTCTCCCATAAAGTGAATGCTATTGGCCTGAAAGTCCCATTGGTTGGAGGCACGTAAGTAAAAGTCTTTGCTTCCTGCTTCAAACACAGCTAAGGGATACTCGCCCGAAATGGGTTGATCTCCTATATAGTCTCGATAGAATTGAGTGGCGGGCTGGTGGTCAATTTCATATACAATCTCTTTCTCTGATTTGGTGACTATAGCTGAGCGACTGAGGGGCTGCCAACCGCTAGCCACACCATGGGATACCTTCAGCTCGCCGCCCATAACTAAGATGGGCAAACTGTTGTGTAGGACTTCTCCTTGGTAAAACTGATGGGTATGCTCAAACCGGTATTGATCGCCTGCTAGGCCACCGACAATAGGTGTTGCTGTGGGCAATTGCTCCTGCAGATGTCTGAGCGCTACTTCTGTACCATCTTCTAGGCCATCGGGCAGAACAATACAGAGTTTAATATCGTCTTGATTATTTAGATCTAAACTTTCGATTGCCTGGGCGGCAGCGGCTTGAGGATCGTTTGAGAGATTACGCCCTACCCCAACCTGCATAGTAACCGTATCGGAACAAAACAGCATCAGCGTGATGGAGTCTTCTTGAAATCCCTGTATCGATGAGATTTCACCATCTGTACTACAGCCGATTAGGTTAATGCCTGGAAATGTGGCTTGGATCCGATTTAGGATTAGCCCATAGTCAAAGTCGATGGCGGCCAGTAAGAGTCCAGCCTGGGGCAGCTGATCGGCTAGCTGGTTGTGACACTGGGTTAAGACGTCTGAGATGGCATCTTCAGAGTCAATGTCTGTGCTGTGTCCCACAATAGCTTTAAACATAAATAATAGGGTTAATAGGGTTAATAGGGTTAATAGGGTTAATAGGGTTAATAGGGTTAATATCTTCAGGCTGCCCGGAATTAGCGCATGCCCATGGGTAGTGATAATTATCAGCGTAGAATTTATAGGGGATTCAGGAATCGTTTTACCTGCATAAAAATGTGTTGAATCTGCATCACATCAGCTATCCAATTACTTTAATGAGGTAAGCTTTGAACTTATCCTACTGCTAACTATCCAGTGTCTTCGCGCCCACCGGCTCAGCCTTTTGAAGAAAAAAATACAACGGCCTCTGCTCCCACAGGGTATGGTCCTATATTCATCACAATTTTGATGTTTCTGGGCGTAATTGGGGTGCTGTTTTACTGGACGTCGCCTCAACTTTCCTGGCCTTATCGGTTGCCTCAGCTGAGTTTAAATCCATCTAGGCTGTGGCGTCTGGGCTCAGCGAATTGGGTATCGTCGCCGCTACCGTTAGCGATGCCCGGGGGCGATCCGTACATTCGCGCGTTGATGCGTACGATTTCGGCGAGTGAGTCTAATATGGATCGCCCTTACCATTTGCTATATGGCGGTAAGACGATCGGTGAACTGAGTCGCCATCCGGATACCTGCGTACCGATTGAAACGGGGCCAAATGTGGGGGACTGCACAACCGCTGCGGGGCGCTATCAGTTTTTGACGACTACCTGGCAGGCAAAAGCTGAAAAATATCATCCCTATCCTCCTGGTTGGTTTGAGTTTTGGCAGGTCTATGATTTTTCACCGGAGGCTCAGGATATTGTTGTGCACCGATGGCTATCGGATCCAGATGCCTGGGGGACTGATATTAGTCAACGGTTACAAAACGGGGACATTAACCAGGTGCTAGAACTGTTGTCGGGTACTTGGACTAGCCTGGGCTATGGGATCGAAACTAATACGATGTCTAGTCAGCTGCCTCGGATCTACAGCGATATGCTGCGCGAAGAACTGGACGCAGCTGAGGGATAGAGGGATAAATTAGCCAGTCCAGTCGATTCAGACGGTTGAAAGGTGATGGTTGAGAGCGGTTGCGATCGCATCTCTAACCTGCTCACGTTTGGCCACCACCTGACCAGTTTCTAACAGCGTTTGAGCCCGCTGAATCCCCTCAGCTATGGTGGGTACCCTCCCCGCTCGCCATAGATAAAACCCACCATTCCAAATCACAGAACGGGTCAGTTCCCCAGGTTCTCCGTGAATGCTGGATTCTAGAGCTTGAGCAAACTCTTCATTCAGGTCAGGATCGGCCCCCTCAAATCCATAATCTCTTGGATGGAGCAGCAACCGTTCAAAAACCGATTCCCCATCCTGTAAACTCCCCATGCCAATAATGGCCGTACGGCTACGGGGTAAATCACAGCTGCCTTCTAACCCCTTGACCGTAGTAAATTCATAGGTGTGGCGTAGCTGATAAGTCTCCTGAGTACGGTCTTCGGTGGGCGGATGCACAAAACCACTGACCACATGCTGACGCCCCTGGCAGGGAGACCACATTAACTCCACCGTTGCCAGGGTGGGGCGTTTGCCAATTTGCTCTCGATAGGGAACCAGCTGATGCGCCTCAGCAAAATGCTGAGGAATATAAATAAACCCCACCTGGGTGGAGTCAAACACCTGCTGAGTTTGCGCCAGAGAAAGGGACTGCCATGTTAACCCTAGGGATTGCCAAATATCGACCAGGGGGAGTCCCATCTTGGTGGGCATGCGATCGCCACCGTGGAGAATAGCCGGTACCCCAGCGGACGCCAGGATGAGTGCTGTCAGGGGGGTAACTGGCGCATGGCGTTGACGACCATCGTAAGGGGTGTTTAAAACCATGGCCGGGTGAGCTTTTGAGGATACCCTTAAACGTCCCCCCATCTGGTCATAACAATCCAGCATCCCAGCCAGTTCTGGAATGCTGGGACGTTTGATCCGCTGGGCAATCATAAAAGCACCAATTTGAGCAGGGGTGGCGGTTTGCTCCAGCAGCATCCGAGTGGCCAGGGCCGATTCTTCCCGACTGAGATGTTTTGAGGTATGAGTGCCACTGCCGACCTTTTTCAACAGGTCTCTAAAAACATTGCTCATGATAAAACGTGCTAATTGAAAGCCATTAAACCGGGTAGATCGCTTAGCTGGCTAACGCTGTCGTCCGCCAGGCGCTGAACCATCTCACAAAACTGTCGTACCGGCGGCAGCCGCAGCCGATCTTGGGTGGTGACCATGACCACTTGACGAGTCAGGATAGGAGCCGCCGTACTACGCACGGCTAAACCTGGATCGCGACGACTCTCCGCCAGGGCCGACTGGGGTAACAGGGCAATCATTTTCCCTTGGCGAACCACCCCTCGAAAGGCGTCCAGGGTGTTGAGCTCTAAGGCCATTTTTAACTCTGTCTCGGGCACCTGCGACTGGACCAGACGCTGCATTCCGTAACCGTCCTTAAAGACCACATGGGGGTAACGAGCAATTTCAGCCCACGGTGCAGGACTAAAGCTGGCCAACGGATGATCGGCGGCCATCAGCACTTCCACATGATCCTCATATAAGGGGGTAACCGCCATCTCTTGGGAGCTAGTCAGCATCGGGTTATGCATGACAATGGCAATGTCAACTAGGCCATCTCGCAACACTTTGAGGGAGCGATCGCTGCCTAGGGCCGTCACCCGCAGCTGTACTTGGGGATAGTGCTGACAAAACTGGGTAATGATGGGGGGTAAAAAGTGAGAACACACTGACTGAATTCCCGCCACACAGAGTTCTGGCTGCCGACCTTCTAGTAAATCGGCAATTTCGCTAGCCGCTTGCTTCCATTCGTTACAAATGCGTCGGGCCCTGGGCAGCAGCTGCTCTCCGCCAATGGTGAGCTTGGCCTGGGACGTCCGATGAAACAGGGGCATACCCAAGTCATCTTCGAGACCTCGAATTTGTCGGCTAACCGTTGATTGGGTAATCCCACATTGGCGAGCAGCAGCCTGAAAACTACCGGTTTCGGCAATCGCTAAGAATGCTTGTAGCTGTTCTATGCGCATAGACTGATGGGGGAGGGTGGGGTAAATAGACACCAAAACTGGTGAGCCGTTATTACACTCTAGGCAGCCTCACCATCCCATGTGGTGTGTCTGGCTACCGGTGGCAGACCAACTGGGCAAATATTTGACAAATTCTTGTTAAAGAAGCCTGATAATAATTTAGATATTGAGTTGCAGATGCTGAATTCAAAATTTATCTTAAAGTTCTTTTTCTGGAGATATAGTCCAGACGCTTAGGTAAAATCTCATATATCCTGCTGATTTTAATAGGCTGGGGGCAGCTGTGACCAGCTTGTTAGTGCGGAAATAGAATATCGCCACAGATCACCAGAGAGTGAGGACATCAGTGGGTTGTCCAGGCAGCTGATGGAGATAGGTGGTCACGCGCTCAAGGCTTTGTTCAGAATCCAATCGTTTGAGTGCAGCAATGGTGTGGATGGCAATGGTGTCTGCAGGGTGGTGAAGCAGCGGCAGTAACGCGTCAAATGATTGAGGCTGATTTAAGCTGGCCAATGCCATGATAATGGCTTGAACCACTGCTACATCAGGCTGATTTTGCAAATGGTGAATCAAGCTGTGGGTCGCTTGGGGAGCCATCGCTCCCTGATGCAAGTCTCCCAGGACTCGAATAATGGCCACGGATAGCTGAGTTTTCTGGCTGGGAGATGGCCGCTGAGATTGGTCAAGATCGTGTTCCCCATGGGAACTGCTGAACTCACTTAGGGCCTGGGTTAGGAGGGTAAAGGCGCGCTGGCAGGACTGGCTCTGGTCACCTGAGCGCCCATCGCAATACCACTCCAAAGCCCGCACCGTATCGATCCGCAGAGCCATGGGGGTGTGGGCCGATAGCAGCACCTGCTGCAACGCCTCCAGCGTATCCTCTGTCCCCAAACGTCCCAGAGCCAGGGCTGTCTGGCAGCTGACGGCCAAATCAACATCCCACAGCAGCGGCTGCAGCTGCTGGCTCAGCTGACACTGGGTTTGTAAATCCCGACGACGCCCTAAGGCCATGACCGCCGCCTTGCGCACAGTCGCCGCCGGATCGGTAAGGGCTGCTAATAAAACAGGTGTGACCACAGCGCTATGAAAGCTACCCAGGGCATCAATGGCATAGTAGCGAACCTGGGCATCTTCATCCTGGGCCACACCAATCATGGCTGGAATGACACCACTAGAGCGCACCTGGTTGAGAGCCTTGGCGGCCAGCAGACGCCGCTGTGGACTCTCTAAGAGCTGGCTCAAAACCTCAATGGCAGCGGCTCCCATGGCTGCCAGGGTTTCAATGGCAAAGGTACTCAGTTCGGTTGCTTGTTCAGCAGTGCGGTGGGGATAGGCCGCAGTGTCGTCAATTTGGGCGGCAATGGCCGCAATCACATCGGGGTCAGGAAAATGACCGAGGGCACGAATGGTAAACCAGTGGGTTTCTGCATCCGCCGTCGGGTCGTTGAGTAAAGCTAAGAGGGGTGCGATCGCACCCCTTCCTTCCCGCACAATCAGCTTTGAGCTATTCCATTTCTGCCCAAAGTCACCCGTTTGAAAGTGCTGCCAGTGGTCCGTCTGATTTTGCAACTTTGAGGTTTCCACGCTGCTAAGCCCCCTTGATGGTGGCATATGTGCACTCCACGGACGTCTCACTTATTATCCCGTGAAAATGAGTGTCGATCAAAATATATATGCACAGATAGAGGTTGAAAATGCAACTATTGCATGCCCAATCAAAACTAAGCGGGCTATATGAGTCCACGGTCAATAGCTGACAACCAGTGGTACCGCGCTCAATTCAAACGATTTAACCAAGCCTATTAGTCAGATTACTCAGACAGAATAGCTCGCTCCCTATCGACTCACTCAATGAGGAAATTGCATTGAATCTATGCGAAAAGCGCAGCACTTTAGTTCAAATAGTAGCTGACAATACAAAAAAATAAAAAAGATCTCAATATTCTTAGTTTAACTCGATAGCAAGCGAGCTAAATGAACTCCTGAAGCGGTTCCTTATAAGTGTGTCTAACGGGGCAGAGCCATAGGTTCTACAAGAATCTTGGTCTTTTGCTCCCGTTTTTTTTGCTTCACTGGGCGTCTGCCGAGGGGCGCTAAGGGTGGTTTTTGTTAACTATGTTGGGAGTGCTGCTGTGGTAACCACATCCACTACTGAGAAGAAAAAGGTAAAACTCAATAAGTTTGAAAAATACAAAGCCGAAAAGGACGGTTTAGCCGTTAAGGACGAACTACAAAAGTTTGCTGAGATGGGGTGGGAAGCCGTTGATGAGACTGATTTAACCCAGCGCCTCAAGTGGTTAGGCATTTTCTTCCGACCAGTCACCCCCGGCAAATTTATGCTGCGTCTGCGCATGCCCCACGGGTTAATCTCTTCTGAGCAAATGCGTGTTCTAGCTGAGGTTGTTCAGCGATACGGGGATGATGGCAGTGCTGATATTACCACTCGCCAGAACCTACAGCTGCGGGGCGTTCATTTAGAAGACATTCCTGATATTTTCTCTAAAATGCATGCCGTGGGTCTGACTTCAATGCAGTCGGGCATGGATAATGTGAGAAATATTACCGGCTCCCCGGTGGCGGGGATCGACGCCAACGAACTGATTGATACCCGTGAATTGGTCCAGGCTGTCCAGGACATGATTACCAACGGTGGCGAAGGTAATTATGAGTTTACAAACCTACCTCGCAAGTTCAATATCGCCCTGGAAGGGAGTACCGACAACTCGATCCATGCCGAGATTAACGATATTGCCTTTGTCCCCGCCTATAAAGACGGTGCCCTAGGCTTTAACGTCCTGGTCGGTGGTTTCTTCTCTTCTACGCGCTGTGCGGCAGCAATTCCCCTAGACGCCTGGGTTCCCCCTGAGCACGACGATGTAGTCGGACTGTGTCGAGCGATTCTCTCGGTCTATCGGGACAATGGTTCTCGAGGTAATCGTCAAAAAACCCGCTTGATGTGGCTGATTGATGAGTGGGGGTTAGAAACCTTCCGAACCGAAGTTGAGAAAAGTTTTGGGAAGCCTCTCCCTAAGGCTGCCGCTGAAGATGCCTTAGATGCTGACAAGCGAGACCATATTGGCGTTTTTCAACAAAAGCAAGAAGGGTTTAACTACATTGGCCTACATGTGCCGGTGGGGCGTCTGCAGGCAGACCAAATGCTTGATTTAGCCCGTGTGGCAGAGGTCTATGGCAATAGCGAGATCCGCCTCACGGTTGAGCAGAATGTCATCATTCCCAATGTGCCGGATAGCCGCTTGGCTGTCTTTTTATCCGAACCTGTTGTAAAGACCTTTCCTATCCAGCCGTCATCGTTGGTACGTTCTTTGGTGTCTTGCACAGGGGCTCAGTTTTGCAATTTTGCCCTGGTGGAAACCAAAATGCAGTCCCTGGCCCTAGCCCGACGTCTAGACTCGGAGTTAGATATTCCAGAACCTGTGCGGATGCACTGGACCGGGTGTCCCAATTCCTGTGGCCAGCCCCAGGTGGCGCAGATTGGCATGATGGGGACTAAGGCTCGGAAGAATGGAAAAATGGTGCCCGCTGTCGATATTTACATGGGGGGTACCGTGGGTAAAGATGCCCATCTGGGTGAGCGGGTTATGCAGAAAGTGCCCTGCGATGAGCTTCCCGGAGTGGTGCGTCAGCTGCTGACGGAGAATTTTGGCGCCACACTCAAGCCGGGGGTGGTCATTGAGGCCCCGGCGGCAGAACCCGAAAGCCCACCTGCAACACCCCAGGTTAAAAAGCCTGCCGTTGTTATCTTTTCTAAGACTGGCAAAGAGATTAACTGTGATGATAGTCAGTCAGTGCTTGCGATCGCAGAAGATGCCGGGATAGAAATAGAAAGTAGCTGTCAGTCTGGCACCTGTGGCACCTGTAAACTGTCACTCCTAGAGGGAAAGGTTCGCTATGAAGGTGATCCCGCAGCTTTAGAGGCTGGAGAAACCGGTGCTATCCTCACCTGTATTGCTCACCCAGAAGGCCGTTTGGTCATTGATGCCTAACGGCCCCTTAGTTTGATTTATCTCTCAATATGGGAACCAAAACGCCTCGGCAGTTATTGCCGAGGCGTTTTGACTAGGTGCATTTACTGGGAACAACAGCGGCAGCATGCAAGTAGTGCATTGAAGTGATGCAAAAAAGAGTTTTACCCACTCACAGTAGTTAGGAATGTTACAGAACTTGTCTAACGACCCAGGGCATCATTGACATATCTAAACAGATTTTTTAACCACATGGATAGCCTCAAGTCTTTGATTTTGCCCGCTTTCTTAGGGTTAACCGCAGGTGTTGCCCACGGAGTTATTTCTCACCAAGCTGGGTTACCCATGTCCTTAACCGACCAGCTAGTCCAGCCTTGGGTCGCTAACAACACAGTTAGCTATTCTTTCAAAGACTAGGCGCGTCATCAGTTAACTCTAGAACACTAAACACATCAGGCGTGTAGCGTCTTCCCTAGTTAAACTGTTGAGAGCCTATCCACTTTTTGCAATTAAAGTATGCAACTTTAGCTAGCAACAGGCCCTAAATTTTCGTAAACAGTAGTGCTGGCTACAGAATAATTGTGGGATGCTAAACCTGACGTTATTGTTCAGGGTTAATTTTATGGCTTCCCAAACCCGCGCAATGTCTACTCAGGTTTCTAGCCTAGATAAGACTTTAGCCGCTTCATTAGCTGCATTTTCCATGTTTGTGGTGGGCTACACTGCAGTTCGAGTCTATCTCGCCCAGCCTGCTGCCGATGCAGCTGTGACCACAGTTACCCCTCATCAGGCTGAGCTTTGGTCTGGCCTCGGTCGATAGCTTCACCCTATCCAGGCCAACTGCTGAGACACAGCGACTCAAGAAAGCCCGACGTTTCAACTAGGAAACGTCGGGCTTTTTCATGACTCAATAACCAAAAAGCATAGGCTGTCTAAAATCACGTGTCTGAACCCATGGATTACCCTATAGACGAGATTAGGAATATGGATTAACCAATCTGTGAACTACGCTAATGGTCAATGGTTTGCAGATAAAAGCAGGTTGGGGATCAGCAATGCCCTTTTTGTTGCTATGCAAAAAATAAAAAAGAATATGCAGTAAAAGAATCACCTTGCATCAACGGTATCAAGAAACACATTTTTCTTTGTTGCACATCGATAATCTAGCGCTATGAGTAATTTTGCCTGAATTGCTGCGTTCGACTATCTATCAATAAAAAAATTTTCGTGAGTTCTTTGTGCGAGTTTTTTTGAAAGTAGTTGAACGATAAACAAGCGGTTAAATTGCGTTTTATCTGTTGTTCTGAATTGTCTGTCATCCTGTCAAGGTCTTTGACATCGTCGGCCTTGTTTTACACAGGCAGCAGTTTGAAGCCTGCCCGCAAGCAGGTTTTAGAAGGAAAGTGAAGTGTTTTTTGTCTGTCCAGGAGAATAGAACTGATGCTCGGAGAATTGTTGTCCTTTAGAGGACGCTATAAAATCCTCCATATGACCTGGTTTGCCTTCTTCCTGTCGTTTGTGGTTTGGTTTAACCTTGCACCTTTTGCGACAGCGATCAGAGAGGACTTTGGTCTGGAGGTGGGTCAGATTCGTACCATCGCCATTTGTAATGTGGCCCTTACCGTCCCGGCTCGTGTCATTATCGGCATGCTGCTGGATAAATATGGTCCTCGGTTAACGTATTCGTTATTGCTGATCTACGCAGCTATCCCCTGTGTTA
>NZ_JADEXP010000636.1 GCF_015207065.1 Leptolyngbya cf. ectocarpi LEGE 11479
TATAAGCGACAGGGTATATATTTCACCAATCTACCCCCCTCTGCACTATGACGGCCCAGCTGACCAAATCTGCTTCTATTCCTGCTGCCCTTGAGCAGCAGCGAACGTTTTTTGCGTCGGGGCAGACAAAACCTCTTGATTTTCGTTTAGCTCAGCTGGCCAAGCTAAAGCAGGCGATTATTGCGCGGCAGGCGGACATTGTAGCGGCGGCCAAGGCAGACTTAGGACGGCCCGAGTTTGAAGCCTACTTTGAAATCTCTACCCTCTCAGAGATTAACCTGGCGATTAAAAAGCTCAAGACCTGGATGAAGCCTAAGCGGGTAAAGTCTACGCTAGAAAATTTTCCTTCATCGGCCTGGATCCAGCCAGATCCGCTGGGAGTAGTGCTAATTATCGGTCCGTGGAACTATCCGTTTCAGCTGATGGTATCGCCCTTGGTGGGTGCGATCGCAGCGGGCAACTGTGCCACTCTTAAACCGTCAGAGCATGCTCCCCATACAGCCAGCGTCGTGGCTGATTTAATCGCCGACACCTTTGACCCTAGCTACATCACCCTATTTGAGGGAGACGCAGACATAAGCCAGCAGCTGCTGGCCGAGAAGTTTGACCATATTTTCTTTACCGGGGGTACCGCCATTGGTCGCATCGTGATGGCGGCGGCTGCCAAGCATCTGACGCCAGTTACCCTGGAGCTAGGGGGTAAAAGCCCCTGTATCATCGATACTGACATTAATTTAGACCATGCCGCCAAGCGCATCGCCTGGGGTAAGTTTATCAACGCGGGGCAGACCTGTATTGCTCCTGACTATCTGCTGATTGACCGCGCCATCAAGGATAATTTTCTCTCTAAACTAACCGCAGCGATGCGTGAGTTTTTTGGTGACGATCCCGCCCAAAGTCCTGACCTTAGCCGCATTATCAACCAGCGACAGTTTGAGCGACTGACCAGTTTACTCGATAGCGGCACCGTGGTCGTGGGTGGGGAAGCTGACGCCAGCACTCGCTATATCGCCCCTACGGTCTTAGATCATGTCACCTGGGACTCACCGGTTATGCAGGATGAAATCTTTGGGCCAATTTTGCCCGTACTGACCTATGACCGATTTGATCAGGCTCTGGCTCAGGTCAACGCTCGTCCTAAGCCTCTGGCCCTGTACCTTTTCTCCCGCGACTCGGCCAAACAGCAGCAGGTGTTAAGGGAAACCTCTTCTGGCGGAGTCTGTCTAAACGATACGGTGCTTCATATTGGCGTACCGGGTCTACCC
>NZ_JADEXP010000128.1 GCF_015207065.1 Leptolyngbya cf. ectocarpi LEGE 11479
TGGTCATGCGTCGCCGCCGCTAGCTCTGATTCGCTAAAGACAGTGCTGCCCACTACCCGAAAAGCGCTCACCACAAACGTGCCAGGGATATCGAGCCGATCATCGGGTAACCCCGGTGGTACCGCCGGTTGAGGTAGCAAATCCTCGGGTGCAGGCAGTGGGGCCGGTTCAAGTAAAGGCGTCACCGGCTCCGGCGGTAGCGGTTCGAGTCCCTGGGCCAGGACCGCAGTGGGCACTAGCCACAGAGCCATACTGGTGAGAACGCGGGGGGCCAGAAAACGGGGAGCCAGAACAGGTGAGAGCCAGACAGGAACATGCATCATTGAGTTTCAGGAAAGGGCTTTAGTCCGGGTAAACTCATTATTATCTAGACAGTAAAAATACGGAAAATAGATGGATGGGCTGTGTCAAATCCTCATATTTCTGAATATTTCCAATGCGTCAAATGTTATTCACTGAGCCACTACGGCTGAATAACTCCTAAATTTCTAGAAATACAGCGGTTTAGTCAATCTGGAACCCAATGGCCCCAACCTATCGCCTAGCTGTCAACCAAATCAGCCACACCTGCTTTTTTGAGCTGACCTGGGGCCAGGGGCAACAGCTAATGGCCCAGCTGCCTTACCCAGACCAGCTGACGGTTCTGCACCAGCGATGGCAGCGGGCCTATCTGGGCTACTACCAGTCAGCCTTTGGGGCTGACTTGGCGGCTGACTGTGGCTCTGACCTTGGCTCCGGCCAGCCACCTCTGCGGGGTCGGGCCGGAGTCACCGGTCAGATCTCCCCGGCTCGCACCGACTGGCACAGTCAGCTGGTGCAGGCAGAGGCCAAGCTGCTATCGGAGTTTCACCGCTGGCTGCGAAGCGAACCGCTATTTTCCATTCGGTGTCAGCTGGGCAAGGCGGCTACGGCGGAGCCCAATAACCCCCAAGCGATTACCTTATTTATCACCTGTACCCCCATCCACCTGGCCCGTCTACCCTGGGAGAGTTGGGAGGTCACCGCTGAGTTTAACCAGCATCAGCCGATCTGTATCGCCCGGCTACCGGCCAATATTCGCACAGCGGCCACCCCGCCCCAACGGCATCGGCGACGGGCGCGGGTGTTGGTGATCATTGGCGATGAAACCGGTCTGGATCTGTCCGGTGATTTGCAAGCCATTGACACCCTGAGCAGTCTGGCCGATATCCACCAGGTGGGCTGGCGACCTGGCCTGAATGGGGCCGAGCTGGCCCAGACCATCTGTAACAAAATTAGCGACCCCGACGGCTGGGATATGCTGTTCTTTTTTGGCCACAGCAACGAAGCCGACAGCGTCGGTGGGGAAATCGCCATTGCCCCCCATACCAATCTTTCTCTGCGGGAGCTGGGTCCCTACGTCCAACAGGCACAGCAAAATGGGCTGCAGTTTGCCCTGTTTAATTCCTGTAAGGGTCTAGATATTGCTGAGAGTCTGGTGGATTTGGGCCTAAATCAGGTGGTGGTGATGCGAGAGCCCATACACAACCAGGTGGCCCAGGCTTTTTTAACCCAGTTTCTGCGGCGGCTGGCGCAGTTTGATGATGTCCATAGGGCGTTGCTCAAGGCCAGCCAGTCCCTGCGTTCGGAAAGTACGCTCACCTATCCGTCGGCTCACCTGGTGCCTTCATTGTTTAGCCACCGTGGAGCTGAGCTATTTCGACTACAGCCCGTGGGCTGGAAAGCGTGGCTGGATCCCTGGTTGCCCAGTATAAAGCAAGGGGTGGTGCTGGGTGCGATCGCACTCCTGGCCTGCACCCCCTCTATACGCGATCAGCTCCTATCCCAACGGCTTTACACTCAGTCAGTCTATCGCCAAATCACCCAACAAATTCCGAACCCATCGTCCCCTCCAGTATTGCTGGTACAAATCGACGACAAAGCCGTCTCCGAGATCGACGAATTTACCCCATACCAGATGGATTGGAGTTACATTGCCCAGCTGATTGACATTCTCTCCGCTGGTGAGAGTCCGGTGATTGGGATTGATTATCTCTTTGACCGCCGACAGGACGACAACCAGCCGATCCTGAGACAGTCCCTAGAAACTGCTGCCGACCGAGGTAGCCTGCTAGTCCTGGGTTCTGTGCTGACCCGAGGAGAAGAGGTCGGCCCTCGCCCAGGGGTGGCCGACCTGGCCTGGAGTATGCAGGGATACGCCAACGCCCCCTGGAATTATCTCCAACCCCCCGCCACCAGCTGTCAAACTCGCTGTCCCTTTGCCTACCTGGTAGCCCTGGCGCGGGCCAGCGGTAATGCTGTTACTTCCCCAGCTAACAATAATGCAGCAGATCTAAAAACAGAACTGCTCAGTATCCAACAGCCCCACAATCCAGCCTTAACCCGGCTCTCTCAGCTCCGTCGTTCCCCCTGGTCACGCCTATTCAAACAGCGGTGGTTCCAGCCAATTTTAGATTTTTCCATTCCCACCGATCGCGTCTACCAATCCCTCTCATCGTCTGAGCTGCTAGAGCCCCTGCACCAGTCAATCTGGAAAGATCAGGTTGTTTTAATCGGAGCAGGGGGCTATGGTGGAGCTGGGTTAGGGGACACCCAGGACTATACAGAACCACCGCCTGCTGTTACTTACTGGCACCGTCAGCGTACTCACCCTCCGGCTCGATTTACCGGTACCGAAGCCCATGCCTATGCCGTCCATCACTTTTTACAGCGGCACCAGATTATCCCTATTCCTAGCCTTTTGCTCATCGGTGTAGCTTCTTTTTTAGGCGCAGGTTCAGTCATTGTTGCCAAGCGATATGACTGGTCACCGCAACAGCGCTGGCTCGGTCTGATGCTCTGGAGTACAGCCTATGGCTTCATCGGTTTGCAGGCCCATATTACAGTCTCTGTAGTGTTACCCTGGCTTCTACCCACCGCCACCGTCTGGCTTTACCATCTGCCTGGATTGCAGCGGTCTCGCTCTCGACCACAATAGGGCGTCTTTCCAGCATTCATTTTTGGCTCTTATACAATCTTGAATCCCTTAAACGTTCGAGGATACAATCATGGCTAGTTTATCCACCTACACCAAACCTATCTACACCCAACTACTGTGCGCCTTAGCCATTTTGTGTGTACTCCCCGTACCCATTGCTGAAGCTCAGCCGACTGCGCCGCTCAACAACGTCTTTCGACGCATTCTAGATAGCGATGATGAAGAACCCCCGTTGATCTCTCGGGGGGACCTTTGCCTGATCGCACCCGCTACTGCCGGTGTCGGCACACCTGCAATCTGGCATGAGCAGCCCGTCATGGTCTTTCAACCCGGCAGCATCGAAAAGCTTGCCCTGCGCAACGAAGCCACCAATGTTGTTTTTTGGGAATATTATCCCTCGTCAACTACCCATCATGTTGTTTATGATGGAGAACCGCTACAGTCTGAAGTCATCTATCGTTTAGACGTCTATCTTGATGCTGAGGCCGACAGACCCACAACATTTCCTGATTTTCGTCTGCTGCCTGAATTCTCTCGCCAACACATTAGTGAGGCTCTGGCCATGAACGCCACGCCCAAAGATACTGATCTGTCCGCCGCCCACTGGACCGCCATTCAGCGGGCAGACTACTTCGTAGAGCAGGGGATGCGGCTAGATGCAATTCAGGCATTATTCAATGTGGACGTGCCATCGGCTGAACTGGCCACCCTGCAACAGCAGCTGATTGAGTCTATTTGTAAAAACTAAAGCCTATTATCTTTAATTTTTTTTATTCTATTTAAAGCGACACACCAGAACCCCAAAAATAGAAAAATAGGCTGTAATATCTACGTGATCACTTAAAGGGAAATCCAGTATGGCGATACGGCGGCGTGAGGTATTAGCAGGTCTGTTTGCAACCGGGGGGCTAGCAACATGGGGGCTAACGACTAAAGCTGCCCACGCCTACGATGTCACCATTAACCCCACAGCCCCACAGCTAGGCGATACCATCTCCGTCATTGTGCGGACTAGCGGTTCTACTCCCTCCCCGACTGTCACCGCCAACGGTAAAGCCTATCCCAGTTTTCCATTATCCAATAATCGCTTTCGCGCCTTTGTTCCCACCAGTCCCCTCGATCCGCCGGGGCGTGTGGTCATTCAGGTGAGCGGAGCTGAAGAAACCCGCAATCTGGCCGTCGGCCTACGTAATCGTAATTTTCGCACCCAGCGGATCACGCTGCGGGGCAGCGGTAGTCTGGGCACGGACCATGAGTTTGACCGGGTGGATGCATTTAAGCAGTTGGTTAGTCCCGACCGCCACTGGGCTGGTGAGCTACTACGCCCCAGCCAGGGTCGGGTCAGCTCTGAATATGGCGTCCGGCGTTATTACAATGGTGAGTTTGCTGAGAATTACTACCATCGCGGGGTGGACTATGCCGCTGGGACCGGTGCTCCCGTGGTAACGCCTGCAGCCGGATATATTCGCCTTGTGGGTCGCGTTGCCGATGGCTTTGAGCTGCATGGTAATACCGTCGGTATTGACCACGGTCAGGGGCTGTTGAGCATTATGATTCACCTGAGCCGTATAGATGTGAATGAAGGTGATTTTGTTAGGGCTGGCCAGCGAGTCGGGGCGATCGGGGCGACCGGTGCGGCGACGGGGCCTCATCTGCACTGGGGACTGTACCTGAACCAGGTGGCTGTGGATCCCGTTCCCTGGCGCTACGGAGGATTTGAGTAGGTTTTTAGCAGGGGCTAGCTACCTTGATGGGGCCATAGCATAGTATATGGGGATGTGTAAAACGTGATTGCGATCGCAACCTTTGGAGCCGGTTGTTTTTGGGGGACCGAACAGGCTTTCCGCCAGTTAGAGGGAGTGGTCGAAACATCCGTTGGCTACATGGGGGGGCATTTTGAAAACCCGTGCTATCTAGATGTGCTCTCCCGCATTACAGGGCATGCTGAAGTGGCCCAGGTAAACTACAATCCAGCCGCAATCCGCTATACAACACTATTAGATACCTTCTGGCGTATCCATGATCCCACCAGTCTTAACCGTCAAGGTGCCGACCGTGGAGAACAGTATCGCTCAGTGATTTTTTATCACACCCATGAACAGCGTCAGCTAGCTCTCCAGTCCAAACAATCTGTGGCCAGCCATTACAGTCAGCCCATTGTCACTGAAATTGTTGCTGCGTCCCCATATTGGCCAGCAACACAAGAGCATCAGCAGTATTTTGAAAAAAAGGCTCGTCAGACACCATAGGAAACGGTTTCTTTAATCATGCTGCCTAAATCGCCGCTGCTCGCCGCTCGCTCAATATCTACAAATCATTAAATTTCGTGTTTGCTTACAGGGGATCATTGGCCTACGCCCATAAGATCTACTTGTTATCCAACTTTTGTGACTGCATCTTTTCCTCCTTGTCTAAGGTGTCCTCTGGCCTCAAAATTAAGCTGCTAGGTGAGTTAACTCTGAGCATTGATGGTACTTCTATCACAGGGGTAACCTCAGAGCGTTTGCAGTCACTCCTGGCTTTTTTACTGCTGCACCGCAATACGTCCCAATCCCGTCAGCAAGTGGCCGTACAGCTGTGGCCAGAGGTGAGTGATACGGAAGCCAAGGCCAATCTACGACGACGGCTGCATGAACTAAAGCAGAAGCTGCCCGGTGGCGATCGGTGGCTGCGTGTTGAAAAAACTACCGTCCAGTGGGTACAAGATGACAATTGCTGGTTGGATGTAGCCGAATTTGACGCTGCCACTGAAGCGGTAGCGTCGTTGCAAACATCATTACAAACGATGACAGCAGCCGACGTTAAGCTCTTGGAGCAAGCGGCTAAGCTCTATCAAGGAGATTTACTTCCCAGCTGCTACGACGACTGGATTGAGCCCCATCGAGACCAGCTGCGGCAGCAGGCCATCACAGTCTTAGATACCTTGATTCCTCAGCTTGCTGAACACAATCAGGTACGGACCGCTCTGGGCTATGCCCAGCAGCTACAGCGGCTAGATCCCCTTTATGAGCCAGCCTACTGTCATCTCATGCGGCTGCATACCCAAGAGGGCGATCGCGCCAGTGCGCTGCGGGTATATCACCAATGCATGACCCGATTGCAAGACGAATTGGGGGTGCCCCCCAGCCCCACCACCTGCCAGATTTATGAGGAACTCTTAAGGCTAGAAGACATGCCCCAGCCGCCGTCTGGCGATACCATGGCAGTCCTGTCCACTTCACCGTCCACTTCACCGCCCACCACAGCCAGCGTTGCATTTCCAGCGGACATCACTGTTCCAGGTTGGGAAAGGATTGGCTCAGATGTGCCAGCAGCCCCCTCCCAGGTTCAGCCCGTTGAGTCGGTCCGTCCTCCGGTTGCAGCTCAGCCCGCAGCTCGGGCCGAGGATGACGACAATCGCGCCATTTATATCGAACGCCCACCGCTAGAGTCGCTCTGCCACGATACGCTACTGCAGCCCGGCGCCCTGGTACGGGTTAAATCTCCTGCACTGATGGGTAAAACTTTGATGATGGACCGCATACTGGCCCAGCTGGCAACGGAGAGTCTGCGAACGGTGCGCATCAGCATGGAGATGGCCGATCGAAAGACTCATTTTTCTGATCTCAATCGTTTCCTGCGCTGGTTATGCATTAACATCAGTCGATTGCTGGCTATCCCCAACCATATCAATGACTACTGGGACGAAGAAGGGATGGGTAGCAAAATGAGCTGCTCTACCTATATGGAAGAATATTTACTGACGGTCAGTGACGAACCACTGGTTATCTGTCTTGATGACATTGATGTATTGTTTTCCTATCCCGATATTTACGAAGACTTTTTTGGGCTTTTACGGTCCTGGTATGAGCAGGCCAGAACCTATACTAGCCCCATTTGGAAACAGCTGCGGTTAGCCATCGTCCATGCCACGGATGTATATATTCCACTCAATATCAATCAGTCCCCCTTTAATGTGGGCGTTCCCATTGAGCTACCCGACTTTACCGATGACCAGGCCCAATCATTTGCGGCCCAGCACCAGGTGGACCATTTAGATATTGCAGCTTTAATAGAAATGGTGGGGGGACATCCCTATCTGCTGCAACAGGCGTTTGAACACCTGAAGCGACACCCCGAGCAAGATTTAGCCACCCTTTTAAAGGGGGCACCAACCGATTCAGGGATTTATGCTAATCATCTGCGGGATTGTTGGCTTGATATTCGCGACCATCTTGACCTGAAAACGATTTTGAAGACGATGATAACCACTGAACAGCCTGTGGCAGTGGATGCGATTATGGCCCATCAGTTGCACAGTATGGGGGTGATTAAACTCCAGGGCAACCTGGCTCAACCCCGCTGTCAGCTTTACCGCGAGTACTTTAAAACCCATTTAGATCAGCTGGTCTAATGATTAGCAGTCCCCGCTATCAGTCAGGTGGCAGCTTGCCTCTGGATTCTCCCAGCTATGTGACTCGCCGGGCCGATGAGGATTTATTTCAGGCGTTGTTGGCCGGGACCTATTGCTACGTGCTCAATGCCCGTCAGATGGGAAAATCCTCTCTACGGGTGCGTACGGTTAAACGATTGCTGGATGCGGGAGTATGCTGTGTCGAAATTGAACTGTTGGGGATTGGTAGTCAGCAGGTAACGGCTACCCAGTGGTACGGCGGCATGATCCAGCTGCTCAATTCAAGGCTGGGGCTCAAGGTCAATCGCCGTCAGTGGCTACAGGAGCATGAGGATCTCTCACCGGTTCAGCGATTTGGCACTTTTATTGATCAGATGGTGGTGCCAAAGCTGCAGCAGCCCTTGGTGATTTTCTTTGATGAGATTGACAGTGTGCTGGGGTTAAACTTTCCCACAGAAGATTTTTTTGGTTTGATTCGCAATTTTTATGAACAGAGAGCTAGTAACCCCCTTTACCGTCAACTAACGGTGGTGATGCTGGGGGTAGCGACCCCCTCGGACTTAATGACAAACCTGACCAGTACTCCGTTTAATATTGGGCGGGCGATTTCGCTCCAGGGGTTTACGCTCCAAGAGGCCGAGCCTTTACAGGCGGGCTTGGCTCCTGTGGTGACTGACGCCGAGGCCGGACTGGCCGCCATTTTAAGCTGGACAGGGGGACAGCCCTTTTTGACCCAAAAACTCTGTCAGTTGGTAGTAAACCACGGTGCAGAGATCACAGGAACGCCTCAACAGAGGGTTGATCATATCGTCCATCAATATATTCTCAACCATTGGGAAGTTCAGGATGAGCCCGAGCATTTGCGCACCATTCGCAATCGGATGTTGTTGGGTGCTAAGGCTCCTGAGAGATTGCTGCAGCTATATCAAAAAATCCTGAAACAGAACGGTATTCGGTTTAATAATCGCTCCTCCGCCCAGATAGAACTGCGTTTTTCCGGACTGGTTACCCAGCAGCAGGGACGGTTGCAGGTATTTAACCGCATCTATAAAACTGTTTTTGACCAAGCTTGGGTACTCCAGCAGTTACAAGGAGCGCCTGGGACATCGCCTAAAACAGCTCAGCGGCCAGCTCAGCAGCCAGCCCTCGCGTATCTGTGGAGTGGTGGGATAACCGCTACTGTCATAGTGATGCAGGTTTTAGGCTGGCTGCAGCCGATAGAACTGCGAGTATTTGATCAGTTTCTACGATGGCGTCCGCCTGAGCCTCGAGATGATCGCTTTTTGGTGATTACCGTGGGTGAAGCTGATATCCAATACCAGGATCGGCTGGGCTATCCGCGCACGGGTGCCCTGTCGGATACGGCCCTACTAAACGTTTTACACAAGATTGAGTCCCATCAGCCTCGGGTTGTCGGTGTAGACTTTTTCCATGAAGCACCCTATGAACCCGAGCTGGCGGATCGGTGGAGCGATCGCATCATCGCTATCTGTGAAAAAGCCCGTACCGTGGACGTTAGAGTGCCCACTAGTATTGCAGCTCCCCCCGACATAGACATAGACCAGGTCGGGTTTGCAGACTTTGCTATCGATCCAGACTATGTGGTCAGACGTCACCTCATCGGTATGGAAGGCAGCGAAGCCTGTCCGACACCAGCGGCCTTTAGTTTGCGCCTGGCCCTGCGATATCTGCAACCAGAGGGGACAGAACTCACATTTGACGGCGATCAACGGGCCTATTTAGGAGCCCTGTCCCTGCCTGCACTCACCTCTACCAGTGGTGGGTATCAGATGTCCGCAAGTGACTTTAAGGGCTATCAACTGCTGGTGAACTATCGGCATCACCATCCTGAAGAAGTGTCCTTACAACAACTTCTGAGTGATGAATTGGACAATCAGCTCGAGACATTGATTCCCAATCGAATTATTCTCCTGGGCTTAGCCGATGCCAAAGATAGCCACTTTATTCCGGGACAGAAACAACGTCTACCGGGGGTGGTGGTTCATGCCCACATGACCAGTCAACTGCTCAGCGCCGTTTTAGACCAGCGGCCTTTACTCAAATGGTGGCCCAACTGGTTAGAAATTGTTGGCATTGGTGCTGTATTTCTAATGAGTGGCTGGGGCGTTTGGTGGTGTCGCCGTGGCTATCCCCCTATGCTTTGGATTGCAGGTGGCAACCTGATTATCTTTTTTTCTGGCTACGGTATGCTGATCTTGAGTATTTGGGTACCTATTGTGCCAGCTATGCTGATCTGGACAGGGTCTACCCTTTGTTTAACCCTCTGTTATCCATCCTGGCACCGTAAATAAGTCAATAATTGTTACATTGAATGTATGATGACCTCTTTACAACATTTACGCCTGATTTCTATCTCCATTGTGATCATGGGTTGGCTGCCTGGGTGGGCTATGGCCCAGGTCCAGGCGAAATCACTGGCAAAGGCTGACAGCGAGGCTGCGACTCTATCGCTTGTTGTTGCTAAGAATGAAGACCCCGCCGATGGTTTTACTGGTCGAGGCAGCCCCAGCCGTCGCAGTTCGGGAGGCTCCAGGGGAGACTGCAGTGCTTTGCTAGTGGCGCTGGTACCTGGTGATACTGCCCTGGCCGTATCAGAAGCTGGCTGCAGTTTACCGTCATCGTCTGAACCCGCCCTAACCACAGCGGCTATGCCGGTACTTTGGTTCCATGTGCCTGCCCATACAGCCCCAACGGCGGGAGAATTTGCCCTGTTGGACGATACCCAGCTGGCCCTGTCTGTTCAAACGATAACCTTACCCCAGGAAGGCGGTATTGTTGGTATTCAGATGGATACGGAACTCGATATAGATCGTACCTACAACTGGGTCTTTAGTCTGTTGGTCAACCCTAGAAAACCAGCCGACAACCCACGGGTGGCAGGCACCCTACAGCGCGTCAACCCTGGTGCTGACGTGCTAAGCGAGATTAATGGTGCCGAAAGTTTGCAGCAACAGGCGGAGATTTGGTTGAGTCAGGGTATCTGGCACAATGCACTGACAACTGTGGCTACCCTGAGACAGTCAGAGACTGAGCAAACAGAGCAACAGTGGCAGGATTTTTTGGGCTCTGCCGGTTTAGAAGCAATTGCTGATGCCCCTCTACAAGACTGCTGCCGTTGATTTATTGCCAATTGCCCACTAAAACAAATGCTGACCAGTAGATGGGCGCTCGAAAACTCGGGTTGTTGAGCAGGGCTAGCTGGGCCTGGCGCAGTGCCTGGGCACGGGTTGGTGCAGTAGTGGATAGGGCCTGATAGAGATATCCCATTAGCTCAGTAGTCGCAATATCATCCACACTCCACAGAGATGCAATGGTGCTGCGGGCACCGGACTGAATCGCTACACCAGCCAGGCCTAACGTAGCATGGCTATCGCCAGTGGCAGTTTGACAGGCGCTGAGTACCAACAGTTCAATGGCGGTTTGCTCTGTGCGGCTATTCAATAGCTGGCTGAGATCGTTCAGGGTAAGACGTCGGTCCCAAGCTAACAGAAACGTATCGTGGGGATTAGAGCTGAATTGGCCATGGGTAGCGAGGTGTACTACGGGGGCAGACTCATCACCCACTAACGTTTTGAGGGAGCCGCTGGTGAAACTTTGGTTTAAGCGCTGTTGACTTGGCAGCTGGTCTTGAATAATGGTCAATTCGGTTTCCACATTCTCTAGAGGCGCAAATCCCTGATGGGGTGGAAAATTGGGTCGGGTTTCAGAGAGACCAAAGGTTAGGGCGGCGAGCCTTGATGCTGAAAGGGGCTGAGACGTGGGCAATGTGAGACTGGGACTAAGAGCTATGGCATATTTTTCAATTAAAAACTGTTGGCCATCATGGAGAATAGACATGGGTACATTGCGCAGTGCACCGTCTGAGACAAACACTAGGGTATCAATGACCTGGTCTGCTAGCTCAGATTCGATGGGCCGAATTAACCAGTCATAAACCTGTTGCGATTGGTTAAAAAATGTCTGGGTGAGAAAGGGCCGCTCTACTTCGCGACGTAAACTCTCGAGGAATTGGGAAATATCGGTATCAGGCAGCTGTGTACGATAAAATCGTAGCTCTTCAGACTTGGGAAATCTAACAACAACGGCGAGTTGATTGGGTAAGATAATGGGATAAAAAATAGCAGCCGTGGGATCGAGTTGTTCTTTATCCAACGCCACTTGCTGGGTAAGATTGCAGCTTAGAAAGTCTTCCAGTTGAGCCAGTTGCAGGGCGTCCACTTCCCGTACGGCCTGTTGTAGATTTTTCTGACTGGGGCTAGCACCGTCGGCACTCTCTAGCAACAATAGAATAAATTCGCGGTACAGAGGTTCACTGTTATCCCGCAGAGAAAAACGCACGTCTGGATTGAGGGCTAGCAGGTTCTGGCGAACATCGCCCAGGGTATCAACGGCGGTTTGGTAGTATGCGATCGCACTCCCCACATCTCGATGGTTCTCTTGCTGGTACAGCCGCCCCAGCTGCCACGACCACTGGTAGACCAGGTGCGATGCTTGCACAGACTGGGCCAGGGCCAGGGCCTTCTGGGTGGCCTGGGTGGCCGAGTGCCAACGGTCAAGCGACTGATTATTCCAGATTTCGTAAAGGTGGCCAAGGATGCCCAAAGTTTGGGACTGGGCAGTGATGTCTTGGAGTGCGATCGCATTTCCATAGGCTTGATTTAGGAGCGGCAAAATATCTGCTGTGGGCGAGGGAGGAATGGTGCCCTCGGGTAGCATCCATAGCCTAATCAAACTCTGGGCTAAACTCAATTGACTATCCGTCAGTTCGCGGCTGGGGGGTACAGTTGCCAATGGCAGTTGTTTTAACCGTTGGACCTGGTATTGCAGCTCACGCGTCAGCTTTGACAAAGCACCTCGTTGGGATGGGTGAGATAGGAGAGTCCCAGGGCTCATCTGGGTTAGCAAATCCAGCATTTGAGCAGCGAATTGAGCCTGCAAAAGAGTATTGCTAGCCTGGCTATCTAATAGGGGCTCAACCCGTTGATAGGTGTCAAAGGCCTGAAATGCCATCCCTATGGCCTGATCTTGATCAGCTAGATCTTGAGTTTGTTGATAGCGCTGAACGGCTTGTTGATAGCGCAGCTGTTGTACTTTACCCAAACTCAAGAGGGTTTTAGCCTGTAGCTCAGGTTGACTAAGTCCTTGAACAAGAGTGACGGCTGCTTCAAGAGAGTCCTGCGCCTGCGGCAAATACCCATTGAGTCTCAGAATATTGCCTAACGTGACCCATTTCAACAGTTTTATCGTAGGGTCAGCCTCCGTGTTAATGACTGCCATAGCTGCTGTCATAGCAGCCGGTTCGCTAAAGTCACAGTGCTGTTCTGCCGAACCAATGGCCACAAGCGCTGTCCGACACGCCTGGCGGTAGTGCCCCCCTCGGGCGAAGGCCTTGGCCTGATTCAGTAAACTACCGGTGATGCCTGCCGGGTCATTTAATTCTCGATAGAGTCGGGTGGCATCTTGCCAGTTTTCTAGGGCGTCTTCCCACTTGCCTTGTTCATACAAAATCCGGCCCTGTTCAATCAAAGATTCAGCCGACTGAGGCCTAGAGAGTACCGACTGTGCAGAGGCATGGGTATGCACCAGCACGGGCATGACTCCCATGCTCAGCACGATGCCCAAACAAAACAGAATTCCGTAGCGGACTAGATGATGAATGACCCGTTTCATAATGCCTCCCTACGATGAGTGCGCGAACAATGGGCTACAGATGATGTAGTGCCATAGGGAACAGTCTCCGTTGCTGATGCAGTGAGTACAACTTGACCCACTGCATCCACCTGCCAGCCCTGGGCTTCCACTACCTGGTCTGTCGCTACTGCCGATGATGCGCTTTGAACATTCGAGTTGTTGGGCTGCCATAAGATTTCGGGCACTGTGGCCTGAGGGTCCAGAGGTACCCCTCCACGACCAGTTACGACAAAGCTGGAGATCTCCTGATTAGGATTACACTGCTGGGCAATTTTGGGCACTCCTGTGTTGTCAGGTAATTCGGTCTCTTCTACGGCTGGATTCACCGCTAGCTCATTGAGGAGTACCGTTCCCGACGATCCAAAGCTGGAGCTAGCGTCGATATCATTGGTGCCATTGCCGCGGATAGCCAGCCTCGCCGTCAAACCCAGAATACTTTGGGCGACTATTTCAATGTTCCCCCCGTCGCCTACATTGGCACGGGCCAGGATGTCGCTATCTTCTTCAAAGGGAGCAACCACAAATCCCTGAGCAGCATCTATAAGAACGTTACCACCATTGGCACTATTAACAGCTTCTGCCGAAATGAGACTGCCATTGCGCAGCAGCACTATATCCAGGCCTGAAATAGAAATCTTTGCACCACTACCGCCTTGGGCACGGGTTTCAACCGTTAAGCTGCCATTATCTAAAAACAAACGATCCACATTTAAGTTCAAACTCCCCGAGGATTCAGCTGACTCACTCAGAGTGGCTGCAGAAATTTCGCCCCCCCTTAAAATACTCAGTTTCTTAGTGTCCACTCGTACTTCATTGGCATTACCACTACCGTTGGTGCTGCTAAACAAACCACTGGGAGAGCCCTCTACTGCAGAAACACCTGCAATTCGAATTTCTTCAGCGGCATTGACTTGTAACAAATTGCCATCACCCCTACTTCCAGGCGCAGTTGCTGTTGTCACCTGTCCCCCGTTCAGTACAATGATTTGTTCAGCATTCAATCGAATTTGTCCTGCTTGCCCTTCAGCCGAAGTTACCGCCGTCACAGCACTGGCAATCTCTCTAGGCTCGCTATTTTCAAAGGCGGGAATCACAGCGCTTCCTATAACTTCAACCCGATTGGCATTAACCTCGATAATCCCCCCAGCGTTGAGGCCAGCTGTCCTTGATGTCACTGCACCTGCATCCTGTAGTAAGAGTTGAGCGCTGTTGATTAAAATATTGCCACTTTCCCCTGTGCCTGTAGTATTTGTATTGATGTCAGCAAACCTAAAAGAGCTTTCTCCAGTAAAAATTCCAGATATTTCAACAGGGCCGGATGTATCAATCGTGATGTCTCCAGCATCCCCTGCTGAACCAGAAGAAGCTGTTATCGAGGAGCCTGCCGTTACTGATAATTGTTTGGCGTTGATCGTAATATTTCCACCATCCCCAAAGGAATTGCCCAGTAGAGAACCATTAAAGAAATTAATAGATGGTCCAAGCGTGGCCGCATTTATATTTGTGGGTGAGCTAAAAAAGCCAACATCTAAACCACCGCTTAGGGTGACTGACTCACTGGCATTAATTACAATATCGCCTGCATCTCCGACAATATCCTCTTGAGAATTTGAGATTGTTGAAGAAGAAATACTTGAGCCGCCTTCGAGGGCTAACTGTCGAGCATTTATAAAAATGTCACCTCCTGGTAAGTCTGTTATAGTACCTGCTAAAACTAATGTAGATGAACTCAGTACAATATCTGCGGCCTGAATAAAAACACCATTGTTCTGAGTATCTGATAATGTCAGATTGTTATCTAAAATTGTGGTATCAACTAGGCTTCTCGTTGAATTCAGGTTGTTAAATATCGAAATATTATCGTAGTTAAAAGTAAAACCTGGATTGAGCGAAATAACGTTGACAGTATCGGCTTCAGCCACACTGCCCAATTCAATCCGTCCCCCAAACGCATTCAGGCCAGCACCTTGAAAGTCTAGCTCACCACCTAATAGAGCCAGTGTTTGCCCTGGTTGCACCACTAAGCCTTCAATTCTAAATCCCCCTGGTGACTGAAAACCGATCGTTCCAGGTCGCTGACCAAATTGTAAGCCTGTTGGTGTACTGACTGTCAGCAGCGATGGTGCTTCCGGTGCCGCCGTGCCGAATATAAACTCATCGTTAAACACAACACTCTCTGCTGTGCTAGCCACAAAAGAGCCGTTTACATCTAACTTTGATTCTGTTCCAAAGACAATGCCATTGGGGTTAACAAAAAATAAATCTGCCTCACCTAAAATACCCAGCGTCCCCAGTAGATTAGAAGCACGATTGCCAGTGACCCGTGAAACAATAAGCTCAATGCTGTCTGGATTTACAAAATAGACATTGCCATTAGGAGAAATATTGAAGTCGCTAAAGCTGTGAAATAAGGTACTACCTCTAGAGGCACCGCCTTCAATCAACAACTGTCCAGTGCTGGCCTCATTACGGAGGGTAGTTGGTGTCGGTTCCAGAGTATTGTCTGGCTGGATTTGAGCCTGAGCTGTTTGCAATAGGGCACCCACCGCCAACCAAGCCATGCTACCCAGGCAACATCCGGCCAGGACAAAATGTCTAAAAAGAATCCTCATAGTGAGCACCTAGTAGAGGCATAGACCCAATCATTACACATCAATACAGGATAAGAAATATCTGTGTTTAATTTTCTTCATTAAAAGTAAATTGGTTAGATCATTGATGAACAGCCTATGGACGCTGCCAGGA
>NZ_JADEXP010000637.1 GCF_015207065.1 Leptolyngbya cf. ectocarpi LEGE 11479
GTGCAGCAGTTGAGAACAGAGGCACCGGATCATGGACAGATGCGTATTTCGGTCATGCTCTCTCCTTGTCCCCATGCGTCTGGGGGAGAAACAGAGTCTCTAAAATCCTATCCGGAAGTGGATCGGGTCCAGGGACCCGCAGACTTCTTTAGATTTCTGTTTACCGGCAAAACGGCTGATGATTGGGACTGGCACTGTCAGGGAGTAGTGGTCTTTCTCGGTGGCGACCAGCTCTATGCGGTGTGGGCAGCAAAACGTCTGGGCTACCGCACGGCTGTCTACGCTGAATGGGAACCGCGCTGGCTTAACTGGGTGGATCGTTTTGGCATGATGCAGGGGGATACTACTGCAAAGATTCCAGCTAAGTATCAGTCCAAGCTCACGGTGGTGGGCGATCTGATGGCGGATGTGGAGTCTGCAGCTGGTGCAGAGCTTCCTTTTGCACCGGAGACGCCAGTGATTGGTCTGATGCCGGGCTCAAAACCGGATAAGCTACGACCTGGGGTACCCCTGTCGCTTGCGATCGCACACCACCTCCACAGCCAACACCCCCATCTGCAGTTTGTCATTCCCGTCGCCCCCACCGTTACCCCGGCGATCCTGGCCACCTATGCCGACCCCGACCACAACGCCACCGTCGCGGTCATGGATGGCCCAGACGCGCAGCTAGTCACCCCCGATGACGGGCTGCCCTACTTCCAAATCAAAGATGGCCCCACCATCACACTGTGGACCGACTTCCCCGCCCATAGCCTGCTGAAACGCTGCACCCTCTGCGTCACCACCGTCGGTGCTAACACCGCCCAGCTAGGCTCTCTAGCGGTGCCCATGGTGGTTTTGCTCCCCACCCAGCAGCTCGATGTCATGCGTACCTGGGATGGTCTGTGGGGCCTACTGTGTCAGCTGCCGCTGGTGGGTACGGCCCTGACTAAAATCATTAATACCGTAGCCATTCAATACATCCAGCGCCGTCAGAAACGGTTTGCCTGGCCCAATATCTGGGCCAAAAAGGAGGTGGTGCCAGAGCTGCTAGGACGGATCACAGCTACAGAGGTGTGCGATCGCATCTCTAACTATCTGGACCATCCAGACCAGCTAGAAACCATGCGGCAAACCCTGCGCAACCTGCGAGGCCCCTCGGGTGCAGCAGAGCGTTTCGCTCGTTTAATTTTAGAAACGCTAAACTACCCAATAAAGGATAGAGCCCACTAACGTAACGAATGTGGAGTTCCGTTCCTAACCCCCACCCTACCGACAAC
>NZ_JADEXP010000638.1 GCF_015207065.1 Leptolyngbya cf. ectocarpi LEGE 11479
GAACAAAAAAGGTGAGGTCGCTATTGGGGATATAGCGTTCTGTAATCACCTGGTGCCCAGCTACCAAAGAATTGGTCCCTGGGGTATCCACAATGGAAATATCCTGCAGAATATCAATAGGACGGCCAATCTTGCGTAAATGGGGTTCTATTTGCTGCACCGTGTCTTGCGCTGCATAGACGATCTGTTGGATCGAATCGGTGCAGGGGGCAATGTCCGTGGCACACACTTCTGCATCTAGCAGGGCATTGACAAAGCTGCTTTTACCCGCCTTGACCTCACCGACTACTACAAACAAAAAAGGTTCATCAATGCTGCGCCGCAGGCTGTCCGTAGTTTCAGCTAAATCGGGATTATTGATATCCCTGGCTAAGTCCTGCATCCGCTGCAGTAGCTGAGCAAGGGCAGTGCGATAGGTTTGAAGCTGTGGGTCAATAATAGTTGTGGTTGCCGAGGATTCTGCTGCCTTGCTCATATCTCATGCCTGCATATCGCTATCTCAGTGTACAGATATCGGTCAACAGATACCGGTAGACAGATACCGGGTCAGCTCAGCAGAATTTCAGCCACCCCCTCTTTAATGGGAGCTGGCATCATCGCGTGGCATTCCATGAATTTAGAGAATACGTTAGTCATTATCCCAGCGCTCAATGAAGCAGCCACGATTGAGGCTGTGGTGACAAATTTAAGAAATCAGGGGTTAACCCACATTCAGGTGGTGGACAACGGTAGTCAGGATGGAACAGCTGAAATCGCTATCCAGGCTGGGGCAGAAGTGGTACAGGAACCCTTTCAAGGTTACGGACAAGCCTGTTGGCGAGGCTTACAGACCATGCCAGAAAAGATTGAGTGGATTTTATTCTGTGATGCGGATGGCAGCGATGATCTAAGTCAGCTACCGGATTTTTTTGCGCAGCGGGAGACCCACGATCTGATTTTGGGAAATCGTCGGGGCACGTCAACGGGACGTCAGCAGCTCAGCCCAGTCCAGAACTTTGGCAATGGGCTGTCGGGCACATTGATGGCTTGGGGCTGGGGCTATCGGTTTGAGGATTTGGGACCGCTGCGGCTGATTCGCAAAACGGCACTGGATCAGATTGGCATGTGCGATCGCAACTTTGGCTGGACCGTTGAAATGCAGGTACGAGCCATAGAATGCGGTCTGCGTATCTGGGAGTTACCGGTCAATTACTTGCCTCGCCAGGGGGGCCAATCCAAGATTTCAGGCACGGTTTCTGGCAGTATCAAAGCCGGAAC
>NZ_JADEXP010000129.1 GCF_015207065.1 Leptolyngbya cf. ectocarpi LEGE 11479
ATATTTTTGAATATCTAAATTCGCATGATAGCTATGCGAATTTGGACATTCTCTCTTCTGTCAAGATACAAAATCCCTAAATTACAATCACGCCAAACCGCCTGTTGGCAAACGTGGAGAAAGCTAGGAAAAAGACAGGGACAATGTCAAGGGATCATGATTAATATATCTAAATTTCTGATTCTGTAGCTTGCAATACGCTTTAATTGGTTGTAGAACTGAAATAGCTCAAAAAGCGTATCGTTCAGTCCTCAACTATTTCAAATTTATCAGCCAAGGCTTAGATTTTTGTCGTTACTGATTCAAGGCATGAGCTGCTCTGTGGAATGTGCTAACAGCCTATATGCAGATCAAGCCATATCGAAGATAAACAGCATCCGATTTTTATATAGGTTTTGAATTTTCTCTGATGGTTTAGCCAAGCGCTTCGGTTCTTTAATCAACCGTTCACTTCAACGCCACAAACTCTGCTCACGTCACAGACTTTTCTCTATCTATCTATCTAAAACTCACTCTAGCATTTAGCTAGCTTTTTGTTATGCCTACTTTTCAGGATACTTGTTCCGTTGCCCTCCATAGTCAGCACACACTCCAGCAAGCCGATTTATTGGCAATTTACGCTTTCGCGAATCATGAAGGTGTGGATCAAACCATCGACTCCTATAGTTTTGACGATTTTCTAGGTTTGACAGTTTATTTATTTATAACGACTCCATCTCAGGATATTCGTGAACAACTGGTGCCGCTGTTATCTAAATTTGGGAGCGCCGCTGTTTTACCGTTACTAAAAATCCTGTGTAAAAAAGACTTTTTGGTTGAGAGAAATATTCAAGCATTGGTAAAACAAACATTAAGTCAAATGGCTCTCTATCCTTTGGCAATCGGGCTCAGCCAAATATTAGATCGGAACGTTGATAATGAGTTAACGGCAGCCGCGCTACAAATACTAGAACAGCTTACGTGTGAACCCTCTAATCGTTTAGCGCTATCTCAGCTATTCTCGGAGAGTGCTTGGAAAAATATAGAAGACTTGTCATCCAAAAACTCTTCTGACTCTGCGGTAACAGATCCCAGGCTGTCGATCCATTTTCCAAGCACTGCCAGTTGCAGACACCATCAGCCTGTTTCAGACAGTCCTCTGCTAGAGCATAGAGTTGTTCAATGTGTGTAGCGTTTAGTCCTGATCATCAGCTACTGTACTAATTTCTGATAGTAGGTAGCCTATGGGGTCGCAAACGGATTAAAACGAGGTTCCAACTCCATAAGCCGCATTAAGAATGTCCATTTCAATTTAGAATAAATCCAGCTATTCATTCAGGATGTTTGTCTTATGTCTGTAGAAACCATTGGTAATCCACCACCTGAAGCTAATCAATTGCGCGCCGACATCGAAAAACAGCTGCCCGATATTATCAATAGCTTTAGCCAGGTTCTACAAAAGCAGTTTGGCTTTGAAAATATTCGAGTCGGTGGGTTTACTATCGTCCCCGAGGAAATAGCCACCGACAGCATCTCCTGTGATGAGGAAAGTTGTTCTATTGATTAACAACACAGAAGAATAAGTTTTTACGCTCTAGGGCTGCTGCTCGAGCGGATTTTGGGTGAGCTGTACCGGACTGGTAAGGTCCACAATGGCTAAATATGAGAATCCGGCCAGTAAGCTAATACAGCTTAGGGTGAGCCAGGACCACTTAATGCGAGGCTGCTGAAAGTTAGGGTCTGGGGAATGTTGCATTGGACGATTAGATGTGTAGGTATAAAAAAGCACATTTATCTCAACATCAAGGTGCCCAAACATCTCAGCTAGCTATCGAGAGCAGCAGCACTTTTCTGCCCCTAAGCGTTGTACGAGTCTAGACCGCTCTATCTGCCTGAGAGGACCTTGAGACGTCTCAATCGATTAATCACCGCTGCCAATTCATAGCGGCGGAATTCACTGAGGTCAGCCATTGGGTAAGGGGTAAGGGCATCAAAATCTTGGCGGTCTATCCAGGTCATAATGTCATCTAGAAGATCCGATAGGCAATGAGTGCGATGCTGTTGTTGCCAGGTGAGGATGGCATGGGCAATGGCTCGATTTTGATTGGGCTCTACAAGTTGTTCAATACCACGCAAGTCAATATCTTCTGCGCCGATGGTAAGGGTATTTAAACGTTGGGTTCGGACTTTCGCAGGTTTGCGCCCAGTATCAAACGGTGTCAGCTGAATGGGGCGTGGGGTGAGGGTGCCAAAATTTTGACCGCCTTCACCTTGGCGCTCGCTAGGGTGCGCAGCTGCAATGGCTTTGGCCTGGTCAGTGACGTCATGGGCGGTGTAGCTATCTAGGGCGATCACCTGGTCAGCCACTTCGAAATAGTCGCCGCTACCGCCCATGACCAGAATAGTTGAAATAGTGTAGTCCTCATAAAGCTGTCGAACTTTGTCGATAAACGGGGTGATGGGTTCTTTTTCCTTGGCGATCAGGGTTTGCATGTTGCGATCGCGAATCATCAAGTTTGTCGCCGCCGTATCCTCATCAATAAGCAGCACCTTAGCTCCAGCTTCAATAGCTTCTAATATATTGGCAGCCTGGGATGTACTACCGCTGGCATTGGTGGTGCTAAACACCTTTGTAGACAGCCCCTGGGGTAAGCGATCAATAAACGGTGAAATATCAACTCCCGTCACACTGCGGCCATCTTCTGAGCGAATTTTAACCGTCGCCGCATTAGCCACCACCTGTTCACGACCATCGCCGGGAATGTGATTATAAACCCCGTGGGAAAGGGCTTTGAGAACCGTAGATTTGCCATGGTAGCCTCCCCCCACAATCAAGGTGACCCCCTCGGGAATACCCAGACCCGTCAATGACCCAGCATGGGGGGCCTGTAGCGTTACCTCTAAAGATTTAGGCGATGTGAACGGGACAGCCGCTGGTAAAGGCTGCGGGTCAACACCGCTGCACCGGGGCAATATGGCACCGTTGGCAATAAATGCCACCAGTTTGTGATGCGATAGCTGCTGCCTCAGGGCATTGGCATCTTCGATGGTGGCGATGTGATGCTCCAGGTCTGGGACCCACTCCGGCTGATAGTGCAGCGCGGCCCTCACCAGTCGAGGAAGATCCTGCATCAGCAACTCGCTGGCAGCCTGACCGGCAATCCGGCGGCCAAAGGCCGGTAGCCCCACCCCCAGACGCAGCTCGATCCCATCGGAGGTAACCTGTACAGCAGTTCGGGCCAACACAACCTGACTGGTGGGAGCAACCCTCAGACAGCCGCTTTTACCAGACCCCCGTTGCTGCTGAATCTGAGGAATAACATGATTGATTTGTCGGTGTAGGAAATCGGCAAGAACAACCCGCCGCGCCGGTTCCTGCCAGTATTGCTCGGGCCATTGACTGTGCTGGTGACTGCCCCAAAGACTCACCCGGCTGGGAGCAGCAAAGGGATCGCCTTGAATGTGAGCCAAGGTGAGCTCAAACTCAGGAAAGGCATAGCTCCCTTTAAGCCGTTTATAAGCAGAGTAGCTGCGTCCGTCCAGATGCTCCAGCTGCTGCTCTAGGACATGGTGTGATGTCGTCATACTTAAAAGTTTGCTTCAAAGTTTGAATGAGTCTAGTTGCTTGGGTGCTTTACTGCTTGGGTGCTGTATAAGTCTTGCGATACCGGCAATACCGTTAATTGTGACTGCAATCACATGGCCATGTGTTCAACGTCATTCATCCGGTCTAGAGATGTCACTTAGCTAGACCAGCAATTCATGAATACTAAACATACAAGAGGTGTAATCACGTATCCCATGGCTTATCTGTCAGTTTGCTCCCGTCTCCCAAGATTCATCAAGTCTGCCTCTGTTTTGCTGGGTGCCACATTGCTGAGTAGTTTTGTCTCTGGTATTGCCTTAGCAAATCCTGTCTCTAATTCTCCCCTAGCAGACGGTGTTTACCTCTACGGTGAGCAGTCAACTGCAGCTCAGCTAGGATCCACCTACATGGTGTTTGAAGTAACCGGCAGCCGTGCCATCGGTGCATTTTACATGCCCAGCTCTTCCTTTGATTGTTTCTCGGGTGATATTTCAGCAACACGCTTAAATTTAAACGTGATTGACAGTTACGAGCAAACGACTCATCCCTACTCTCTAGCGGCACAAACTGGCCCCACCCTGACAGCAGGTCAGGCAAGCGCCGAATTTAACATCAATGGATTTACCTCCATTAATGAGATTTCTGAGCTAGACGAGCAAATTTTAGAGACTTGTCAGACCGTCAGCGCAGATTTTATTTAAGTGAGCCTAACGTATTAATTCGTTCCAGGCAGCCCTTGCCCTCAACTAACATTCGTAAATTTTCTTTTACTGCTATAGAAAGGCATTACTGCATAAATTGTGATTTAAGTGCCCCCTCACCTCAGGCTAGCTCCTAAGTGAGGGGGTATTTCTTTACCAATCTTTTATCCACGTTGCATACATGTGGAGATTCGGTAGCCGTTTGTTTATAGTCCTATAAATTCTTTTATCCTTCGGGCAAACTGAAACCATATCCTTTGTCTACGAGGCTATACGGATTACCCCACCTGTCTGAATTCGGCTCTCCAGGCTGTCGAGATGGCTCGAAGATGGGTATATTTTTATTACATAGTTAAAAAACTTAATGTCTACAGTAATCTTGTTTAACACCGCGTTACTCAACGTTTACTGCATAGGTTTCGACTCCATAATCCCGGCAGAGGTCCATAAAACATGTTTGAACATTTCACCAATGCAGCAATTGCGGTGATCATGCAGGCCCAGGAAGAAGCAAGACGCCTGGGACACAATTTCGTGGGTAGTGAACAACTGCTCCTCGGCATTGTCAAAGAAGGCTCTAGCATTGCTGCCCGAGTACTCAGCGATTTTGGAGTCAACCTGGCTAATTCCCGAGCCGAAGTAGAATCCATTATTGGTCGTGGGTCTGGTAATGGCCCCACCGAAATTCCCTTCACGCCTAAGGTCAAGCAGGTCTTTGAACAGGCGTTTCAGGAAGCGCGTAAGCTAGATCATCCTTATATTGAACCCGAGCACTTGCTGCTGAGTCTGACTCAAAATGTGGAAAGTGTGGCCTATCGGGTCCTCAACAATCTGGGTGTGGACCCAAATCAGGTGCGTACCCAGCTGATTCGCACGATTGGGGAGGTGTCTGCCATTCCGGCGGGCGGTGGTCGTTCCCAGGATGCGGAAAAACCAGGGCGGTCGTCCAAACGCAGCGGTGTTTTGGCAGAGTTTAGCACTGATCTGACTGAGCTAGCGGCAACTGGCAAGCTGGACCCAGTCATTGGTCGCGCCCCAGAGATTGAGCGGGTGGTCCAAATCTTGGGTCGTCGGACTAAAAATAACCCGGTGCTGGTGGGTGAACCGGGTGTGGGTAAAACTGCGATCGCAGAAGGTCTGGCCCAGCGCATTGTGAATCAAGATGTTCCTGAAGCTCTGTTCGACCGCCGTGTAGTGAGTCTTGATCTGGCGATGCTGGTTTCAGGTACGCGCTTCCGGGGCGACTTTGAAGAGCGTCTGAACCAGGTGATGTCTGAGGTGCGTGAAGCCCAGAATATTATCTTGGTCATTGACGAGATTCACACACTGGTGGGCGCTGGCTCTTTAGAAGGCAGCATGGATGCCGCCAATCTTCTCAAGCCCGCCTTAGCTCGGGGCGAACTCCAGTGCATCGGTGCCACCACCCTAGAAGAGTATCGTAAGCACATCGAAAAAGATGCCGCCCTGGAACGTCGCTTCCAGCGGGTGACCGTAGCCCCTCCTTCAGTCCAGGACACCCTGGAGATTTTGGGGGGCCTGCGAGGCCGCTACGAGCAGTTCCATCACCTCACCATTACGGACGATGCCCTGGAGGCTGCTGCTACGCTATCAGACCGCTACATTAGCGATCGTCACTTGCCTGATAAAGCCATTGACCTGATTGATGAGGCAGGCTCACGGGTACGCCTACGCTATTCTCAAAAAATCCCAGCGGGTGAAAAGCGCACGGAGCTGCGTAAGGTTCAAACTGAGATTATGGAGCTGTTGGAAAACCAGTCCTTTAACCAGGTGAGCGAGCTGCGGGTCAAAGAGCAGGGGCTACTGGCAGAGCTACTACCCAGCGACATGCCCCAGCCCGAAGTCACTGATGAGGACATTGCTGATATCGTTGCCGCTTGGACCGGCGTGCCCGTTAGCCGTCTGACCGAGTCAGAATCCGCCATGATTCTGCACCTGGAAGATACGCTCCATGAGCGGGTGGTGGGTCAGAACGAAGCAGTAGAGGCCGTCTCTAAAGCGATCCGTCGTTCCCGCGTGGGTATGCGTAACCCCAACCGCCCCATCGCCAGCCTGATTTTCTCGGGTCCCACAGGCGTAGGTAAAACCGAGCTGGCTAAGGCTCTGGCTGCTGCAGTCTTTGGCGCAGAAGACGCCATGATTCGGGTGGATATGTCGGAGTTTATGGAACCCCAGTCGGTGGCTAAACTGATTGGGTCTCCTCCGGGATATGTGGGCTATGACGAAGGCGGCCAGCTAACCGAAGCAGTACGCCGTAAGCCCTACACCGTCATTTTGTTGGATGAAATCGAGAAGGCCCATCCCGACGTCTTCAATATTTTGTTGCAGCTTCTGGATGACGGCCATCTGAGCGATTCCAAAGGCCGCAAGGTTAGCTTTAAGAACACCTTGATTATCATGACTTCGAATATTGGTTCGAAGGTAATTGAAAAAGGTGGCGGCGGTTTAGGCTTTGAGCTGGGTACCGACGATGCCATGACCTCTCGATACAACAACATTCGCAACCTGGTTAACGAAGAAATGAAGCAGTTCTTCCGCCCAGAGTTGTTGAATCGGATTGACGAGATTATTGTCTTCCGTCAGTTGATCAAGTCTGAAGTGGCTCAGATTGCGGATATTCTGCTGACCCAGGTGACCGGACGTTTAGCAGAGCGCAATATCTCCCTGCAGATTACCGATGCCTTTAAGCAGCATTTGGTGGATGAGGGCTACGACCAGGCCTACGGTGCTCGTCCCATGCGCCGCGCCATTGCTCGTTTAGTGGAAGACGCCCTGGCCGAAGCGTTGTTGATGGGCACCATCAACGACGGTGATACCGCCGTCTTTGACCTGGATGATGAAAACCAGGTAGTGGTGAAACCTGCCAAACAGCCTGCTCTGGTGGGGGCTAGGGCTTAGGTATGCAAGGGGTGGGCATACTCACCCCAAACTATCTCCCTGACCAACTGCCAGACATGTTGAAACCTATGGATTTATCTGCCCTTGAGCCTGCGGCTCAAGGGCAGTTTTTATGGAGCCGCCGCTGTTTTCGCTCCGTTGACTCCGACTACCGCCGCTCCATGGCGTCAATCTGCCTAACGGCGGTTAGAGCAGCGTAACTGACACCGGCAGTCCCCTCACCTGGATGTACACAGTCACCCACTAACCACAGTTTAGGAATGGGGGTGCGGGTGGCAAACCCAAAGGGGCCAAAGGTGGACAACCGCTGGCCTATACCGCCCACCATGCCCTGGTGCCGGGCGGTATAGCGCTCAAACGTGCGAGGTGTACCAGATTCGGCATGGACAATATGCTGTGGATCTAGGTTAAAAAACTGGTTGAGCTTTGCGATCGCACCCTGCTCATACTCAGCTTTCAACCCAGCATAGTCATTACATTTCTGCCATGCCTGCACATCCGTAAACGACGACGCCACAATCGTGGCTTTACCCTCAGGAGCGCGCCCATCGCCCGGACGGCTCACCGACACAAACAGTGAATTATTTTCCCCAATGGGACCGTCATAGTCATAGAGAAATTGCAGATGGGGCGGGCAATCTTCAGGAATCGCCGCCTGGTCTACCCCGAGATACACCACAAAAGCTCCCGACGACGGCACCAGCTTATCCACCCGTCGCTGATAGCCCTTAGGCGTTTGCTGACCTAGCAGCGTTGTTAAATTTTGCACCGTAACATTAGCCACCACGTGGTCTGCTGGCTCTAACCAGGTGTCCCCCGTTTTTTGATGGCGCACCCGCACAAAACGAGGACGGTCACCCTCTAGTTGAATATGTTCAACCGAGTGCCCCAGCAACACCTGTCCCCCTGATTGTCGAATCGACGTCACCAAAGCATCACTCAAAACCTGCATACTGCCCTGCAGATGAGACAATCCCTGGGGTGTTTGCGAAACCCCTAACGCGGTCGCCGCATAGAGCAGTGCTGTTTCATCCGCACCCACCTGGGAATAGAGCTTAAGCTGAAGATCTAAAAATGTTTTTAGCCGTCGATTTTTGTCGAGTCCGTAGCCCTTTAGCAGCTGTCCTGCCGTTGAAAATGTGTAGGGTACCGTCAGCAACGTATCGGGTCGCAGAGCACTGGCTAACTGCCAGGTATCCCAGACATTGCGCGGCGGCAGCACCGGCTGTCTCGTCTGAAATCGCCAGCTGTAGCTAAATAACTCACCCAGCTTTTGCCAAAATGGCTCACTCCCTGGAAACTGCCGTTGACGCTCAGTTTGCCATTGCTGAGGGTCACGCCAGACATGAATCGGCGTAGACTCCCCCGGTAAAAAAACAGCGCAAGCCGGATCGCAGGGTTCAGCAGCAGGCAGCTCCAACTCAAGTTCTGAAAAAATTTGATGGTGAATCCCTCCCGGTTCTAACCCCGCAACTTGGGTAGCACCAACATCAAAGGTAAATCCCCGCCGTCGAAACGTAGAAGCACAGCCCCCCGGCACCATCGCCTGCTCAAAGACACGCACGTGATAGCCCCGTTTAGCCAATAGTGCGGCTGCACTTAGGCCACCGATACCAGCCCCAATGACAACCACAGTAGGAACAGCATGGGACGGATCGGAACGCATCAATGGGGCCATGTTTACATTTGTTAACCTAACCCTAGTGTAACCGTCTGAGCCTCGAGTTTCTGACCTAGCAGTTTTACAACTGGGAGGCTATCTCCAAATTGAGCAGCTGCTGTTTGCTATCTATGGCCAAAAAGTGAAGCTGGCCAGAAAACACAATGGTCATCGTATTTTTCTGAGTATCGTCAATCACTAAAACGGTTTGATCATCCACCTCAACATGCTCTGCCTTGAGGATACGGCGAGGTTGTTTCTCGGGGTTTGGCAATGTCCCTTCAGATAAGGCAATGCCTGATGTTTTGGTCGCCTTAATCAACAAAAAGACAGGCTCATTGTGACGGACCTGACGACTAGTCGCTTCAGGTAGCCACAGCGTATCCCATAGAAAACAGAGCACAGTTTCTCCATAGGTTTCTGCACTTTGGTACGTGCCCAGCAAATAGGAATCGTGCAGCGTATAAGTATGGTTGAAATGACTGTAGGGTTGGCATAGCCCCTGTTGCCAGGGAAGCGTCCCTAATAAAATATTTTCACAGAGCCAGTGTGGAAGGATCGGTTTGGTGCTAACAAATGCCATAGTCAATGGGTATAGACTGAAGACTTAAGAAACAAAAATGCTTGACTCCCCCGGCTGACCTCAAACGTTTTGGGAATAAAACACCGTCTCTACCAGAACTGCCGTCTCTACAGGAACAAACTTATAGATTGCAACACATGTTGCAACTTGGATGGGGTGTTTACGAAATACAAATGTCCTATGAAGCTACCACAGAACGATTGTCCCCACCCCGTAAATCCTAGGGCTGCTTAATCTTTTTAATAGACCTTAAACGAACTGTATACGTTAATTGGGGCGTGATTATCCCCTAAGCGTTTGTTTAAATGGATAACTCTGAGGCCCAATACGCACTCATCGGCTTACTGACCTTTAACTAATATCTACAATATCTACTCAGCCAACGCTAAGTAACCGGGAAAATTGCTCGAATGGCTTTAGCATTTTTGCTCATGATCCTACCTTTGAAGATCTCACTGCTAACATCCCACAAAAGCCAATGTTCGTACTTTCCGACTAGGCCACTAAAAAAACAGGAACAGTCGCTGTAGAGCATGGCAATACACCCATTAGTTAGACCTAGGTAATTTGCCGTATGAAAACCAACTCTGATGCTGATTCCAAGGGACAATACCTTGTGCTGATGACGACATCCATAAGTGCTCAGTTGCTCATCCAGCCCGCTTTTGCCCACGAAAATCACCACGGCATGGAAGAGCCCTCATCTTCATCTACGGAATCGGCTCCGGCGACAACAACAGATGGCGATGATCCGAGCAACGAAGGGGAAAAGCCATCAGAACTGACCACAGAAACTGTTGCAGCTCCTACCGCTCAGACACCGACTTCCCAAGGTCAGCTATCTGATGAATTTTCCATAGGTTTAGGTGAATCTTTATTAGGGCTCATCCTTGTAGGACCCTTCTTACTCATGTCGCTAAAAAGAATGTGTAATTGATTATGGCTATCAATCAACGTCGTCTGCGTCAGCTCCATAAAGCGCTGGTTCCCTTTGTGGCTCTGCCCCTGTTGCTGACGCTGGTGACCGGTATGGGCTTTCAAATTGCGGCTTCAGGTGGACAAGCGAGCGACTTTCTTTGGCTACTTGACTTACATCGAGGCAAATTTGGCAGCATCAATCTAGAGTTTATTTATCCTATTCTCAATGCGCTAGGGCTTTTAACTCTGCTGATTTCAGGAATAACAATGTGGTTTCAGGCACGCAGTCGTTAGGGGAACTATAGCCATCCTGATCAAGTCTCATGAAAATGAGTTTAAATTCAGGCGTTGCTGCTCCTCGGTACGGTTTCATCTGCAAACTATTGGCTAATCGCGTATTTTACAGATCGGTTCATTCCTTAAATCAACAACAGCAAAATTCATTCTATCTTGCAAGCGTTGACCCCTGGAGTTTGCGGAAACTTTGGCCACTTTAGTAATTTCAGTCACTTCAGTAACTTGATGAAATGCAGTTCACCCCCAGATTTAGTAATGCCAAACAACCTGTGGGCCATCAAGCGGTCGCCACAGCGCCGTCTCAGCCGTTCACACCCTTGGCAGACGGTATCAGCGCGTTAAAATCTGACACAATTATTCAGCAAATTGTTGAGAACTGTGGGGGACTAGAGGATATTGCTAAATCCCCCCATCCTACTAAAGCTTTGGCTCATAATGTTGATCGTGAACAAGCCCTTGCTAAGATTATTAGCAAGATCCGCCAGTCCCTGGATGTAGAAGATCTATTTCAGGCTGTTGTCACTGAGATCCGCTATCTTTTAGCAGCGGATCGAGTAGCTATATTCCAGTTTGAACCTGATCAAAATCAGGGGGGAGAGTTTATTTCTGAAGATGTATCAGATGACTGGCCATCTATTCTAGCGAAACGAGTACACAATCGTTGCTTTAGAGAACCGTTTTCGAACCATCATAGTCAAACAGTCAGCGATATCCACACGGCTGGCCTTAGCAATGCTCATGTCAACATTTTAGAACAATTTCAGGTGAGGGCTAATCTGGCAGTTCCTGTCCTCCAGGGGGAGGATCTGTGGGGCCTCCTCTGTGTCCACCAATGTGGGCATGAGCGCTCCTGGAGTGGGGACGATGTTAGATTCGTACAACATATCGTCGAGCATCTAAGCTTTGCCTTGCAGCAGCTAAAGCTACTAGAACAGCTGCGCTACCAGACCGAACAGCAAAAATCACTGACGGGCGTGATTACCCGCATCCGTGAATCCCTGGATGTAGAAACAATTTTTCAAACAACGGCCCAAGAGGTGCGGCAACTCCTCAAAGCCGATCGAGTCGGGATTTTCTTTTTTCAATCCGAAGAAGACTGGGAAGGACAATTTGTTGCAGAGGATCATGGTAATGGGATCGCCTCAATTCTGACTGAGAAGCTTTATGACAATCGCTTTGGCGAAAAGTATGCGACGCTTTACCAAGAAGGGCGCATGTATGTCTCAAACAACATTTATGAAAGCGATCTAGAAGACAGCTACGTTCAAACACTGGCACGTTTTGAGATTAAAGCGACGGTGGTGTCACCGATTATGAATGGGTCTGAGCTATGGGGTTTGATTTGCATTCACCAATGTCAGACCCCAAGACAGTGGCAGCCCTCCGAAATCGAGTTCATCGATCAAATTGCCAAGCATTTGGGAGTGGCCCTTGAGCAATGGAGTCAGGTTGAACAATTAAAACTGCAGGCGGCTCAGCTAGCTTATATCTCCTCACGCGAACGAGCCCTTGAACAACAGCAACTGTTGTCACAAACAATTAATGCCATTCGCGATTCTCTACAAATTGAAGAGATTTTTAATACAACAACCAAGAGTATTCAATCACTGTTTAAAACAGATCGAGTCGTTATTTATCAATTTAATCCTGATTGGAGTGGTCAATTTGTTGCTGAATCCGTAGCGGATGGCTGCTCTAAGCTGGTTGACATTGAAGGTAAAATTCAAGATGCCTATTTAATGGAAACCCAAGGGGGACAATACGCCCAGCAAGAGATTTTAGCGATTGATGATATCTATCAAACTGATTACGATATCTGTCAGAACACCCTATTAGAAGACTTTGAAGCCCGCGCCTATGTGATTGTACCGATTATGGAAGGCAATCGCTTGTGGGGATTATTAGCCGTCTGTCAAAATACAGGTCCCCGTCATTGGGAAACAGATGAAATTGATTTTCTATCTCAGGTGAGTGCTCAGCTAGGGGTAGCCCTTAACCAGGCAGAGGCCGTAGCCCAGGTGCGGGAGCAGGCAGCAGCACTGCAAAAGGCGACCGATCGCCAAAGAGCCCTGACCTTAACCATTGATAAAATCCGTCAGTCGTTAGACATTGATGTAATTTTTACGACAACAACCCAGGAGGTTCGACAGCTGCTTGAAGTTGATCGAGTAGCTATTTATCGCTTTAACTCTGATTGGAGTGGGGCCTTTGTCGCTGATTCCATTATCGATAGCTGGCACCCTGCAATACCCACACAGACCATTATTCAAGATGTCTTCTCTAAACCGGATCAAGATGGCCAATTGCCACGCAATGAGGTCTTTGTGCCTATTTCTCAAGGGACGAAACTTTGGGGTCTGCTGATGGCCTATCAAACATCTAAACCTCGATACTGGGATGATGATGAAGTGGGGCTATTGGCCCAAGTAGGGACTCAGCTGGGTGTGGCTCTACAACAAGCAGAGCTGTTGAACCAAACCCAGCAGCAGACTGCGACGCTCAACAAAACATTGCAAACATTAAGAAGCACCCAAGCTCGTTTGGTTCAGGGAGAAAAGATGGCGGGTTTGGGGCAGCTAGCAGCAGGTATAGCCCATGAAATCAACAATCCAGTGGGATTTATCTCTAGCAATCTAGAACCGATGCAGGAGTATGTTACGGGTCTTTTAGAGTTGCTGCAGTTATACCAACAGCATTATCCAGAACCGGAAGCACTGATTCAAGAGAAGATAGACGATATTGATGTGGAGTTTGTTTTAGAAGACTTACCTAAGATTATGACATCCATGAAAATGGGGTCTACTCGCATTGTCGATATCGTTAAGAGTATGCAGGTCTTTTCTCGAGTGGATCAAGCCGCTATCAAAAATGTAGATATTCATCAGGGGATTGACAGTGCTCTCTTAATATTAAAGCACCGCTTAAAGGCATCTAATAAACGTCCTACTATTAATATTGTGAAATCCTACGGGGATTTACCCCATATCCAGTGCTATGCCAGTCATCTCAATCAGGTGTTTATGAATATTCTGGTAAATGCCGTAGATGCCTTTGAGGATGCTGGTAATTTCGATGACCAGACGCCAGAAATTCAGATTGTTACCCAATGGCAGAAGAGTAAAAATTCCTTATTAATTGAATTCTCAGATAATGGTCCTGGCATTCCTGAAAATACGTTAGCAAATATTTTTAATCCATTTTTTACGACAAAGCCAGTGGGCAAAGGGACAGGATTAGGGCTATCGATTAGCTATCAAATTGTGACAGAAATGCACCAGGGAAAGTTGTCTTGCCAGTCTGCGGCGGATAAAGGCACCACATTCTGTATTGAGATTCCGGCCACTATATAAGTTGTTTGGCTAGGCGTTTGAGGGTGCGATCGCAAACGGTATCAGGTTGATTTACTCACAGTGGAGTTAACGACTGAGCGATTGTCATGGGCTAACCGTAGTACTGCATTTATACGTCTTCCGGACATTTGCTCACAAATTTGCCAGAATAAGGCGGAAACGTCACTACAGAATCATCGGCATGAGCCAGCCTAAACGCCCTAGCCGTCAGGAGTTAATCCGTCAGCGACAACGCTCTAGCTTTGTGGGGCGTGTGGAGCAGTTGGAGGCGTTTAAGCATAACCTCACCAACTTGCATAAAGAACCTGATGGGTTTGCCTATCCCGAAACGTTTTTATTTAATATTTGGGGCCAGGGGGGTGTGGGCAAAAGTAGTCTGCTCCGGCAGTTTGAGGATGTTACCAAGCAGCAAAAGCACTTAGTTGCTCGCATTGATGAGGGTGTCGCCACGGTTCCTGAAGCGATGGCCACGTTTGCTAAGCAGCTGGCTAGCCAGGGACAGCCGCTGACTAAATTTAGCGAACGCTATAGGGTTTATCGGCAAAAGCGAGAGGAATTAGAAACTGATCCAGATGCTCCCCAAGGATTTTCGGCTTTTGTGGGGAAGACAGCGGCTAAAGTTGGCCTGAAGCTGGGACGCAAAATTCCCATGGGTGATGTGGCTCTGGATTTTGTAGATGAAGACAGCGTTATTGAAAGAGCTGGAGAGTGGGCAACTTATGTGACCCGTAAACTAGAAAACAAGGACGAGATTCAGCTGATTAATGAGCCGATAGAGGTGTTAACACCTTTGTTTTTAGAAAACCTGGGTGAGATTACGACCCAGCAAATTGTGCTGCAGTTTGATACCTATGAGCGTACTGGGGAGATTTTAGATGCTTGGCTGTTAGATATTTTGAAAGATCGCTATGGGGTTTTGCCGTCGAACTGTATTTGGACCATCGCAGGACGAGAACAGTTAAGTGCTAACAGCTGGTCTGGATATGAGCCAATACAGTTTCCGTTAGAGCCGTTCTCTATGGAAGAAGCAACACAGTTTTTACAGCAACGGGGTGTCGCAAACGCCGAGGTTATTAAAATCATTCTGGATGTTTCAGGACGGTTACCGTTGCTTCTGGCAATTTTGGCAGCAAGTTCACCTAATCAACCAACACAGGTGGGTGAGGCTAGTGGAACAGCAGTAGAACGATTTTTGCGGTGGGTAAATGATCCAGTAAAACATCAGCTAGCTATAGACGCAGCATTACCTCAAAGTTTGAATTGGGATGTTGTGTCTCAACTGGTGGGTGATGAGAATAATGTTGATCCTTTGTTTGCCTGGTTAAAGGGAATGCCCTTCGTTCGAGAACGCAGCGATGGATGGGCTTATCATGATGTAGTGCGGCCTCAGATGTTGCGTTATCAGAAACGAAACTCTAGCAATCAGTGGACCCACAAGCATCAACTCTTGGCAAAATATTATCAGGGATGTAGTAAAAAGTTAAAGCTTGATAGAAAGCTTCGCTATAGAGACAAGGTTTGGCAAGACTATGCATTGAAATATCTTTATCATCAACTTTGTAGCAATCCTCAAAAATATCTTAAAGCAGCACTTAATAACTTCTTAAATGCCCTAAAGCAGAATCGCAGGTTTGCTCTGTTGTGGGGAGAGGTTATTTTTGAAGTTGGTAAAGACTTAGAAAACCAAATAATCAAACAATGGGGAGAAAGACTAACTTTAGGACTAAAAGCCTATGAAGAATAAGACCATATAGTAA
>NZ_JADEXP010000639.1 GCF_015207065.1 Leptolyngbya cf. ectocarpi LEGE 11479
TGTCGTCCTGATAAGCATTACATGCTATCAGCAACCGCGCGACTGCCCTCGCTTAAGCGCCTCATCGAGCAGGAAAGCTATTTCGTTGTCCATGCCCCCCGCCAAACTGGTAACACCACTGCCATGCTTGCCCTAGCTCAGCAGCTAACCGCCAGCGATCGCTACGCCGCCATCATGGTCTCCGCCGAAGTCGGTCAACCTTTCAGCCATAACCCCGACAAAGCAGAAACCCACATTCTAGAATCCTGGCGACAGGCCTCCCGAGCCTGGTTACCCCCAGAACTCCAACCACCCCCCATGGCCTCAAGTAAACGGCAGCCGCATCGCTGCCGCCCTAGAAGCTTGGTGCCAGGCATCCCCCAGACCGCTGGTGATTTTTCTCGACGAAATCGATGCCCTTATGGACGATGCCCTCATCACCATGCTGCGTCAGCTGCGCGATGGCTACCCCCGCCGTCCTAACAACTTTCCCCACTCCCTGGCGCTGATTGGTCTTAGAGATGTGCGTGATTACAAAGTTACCTCAGGCGGTAGCACCCGTTTGCAAACTGCCGGTCCCTTCAACATCAAAGTCAAATCGCTCACCCTACGCGACTTTAACCCAACAGAAGTAGAACAGCTCTATCAACAACATACAGAAGCAACCGGTCAGTCATTTACATCTGATGCCATAAAATCAGCCTTCGATCTTACCCAGGGACAGCCTTGGCTGGTCAATGCCATTGCCAAAGAGATCGTTGAAGAGATACTAACTGACTCCCAACAGACTATTGACGTATCTCATATCCATCAGGCAAAAGAAGCCCTTATCCGCCGACAAGATACTCACCTCGATAGCCTGACCAAGCGCCTCGAAGAGCCTCGCATTCGTGCTGTGATTGAACCCCTCATGGCAGGCCAAGAACTAGCACACGTTCCCCTAGACGACAGACAATATCTAATTGATTTAGGGTTAGTACGTCGCTCATCCGAGGGTGGTTTAGTCATTGCCAATCGCATTTATCAAGAGATGCTACCTCGGGTGCTTGCCAGGGGCATGGGGGATGGTGGGCAATCAGAAGTTTCAGCGAAAATATAACAGATATCCGTAAGGGTTTGCCCACCCTACAAGCTCGGGCATAAGATAAAATTAACGAGGGGCAGATTCCTGGTAGGGCTATAAATAAGCAACAACTGGTATAAAAAACAACAATGAGCTATCAGCAGGCGGTAGATTGTATTGAGCGGGGTGAACTGATTACGGCCCTAGCCC
>NZ_JADEXP010000130.1 GCF_015207065.1 Leptolyngbya cf. ectocarpi LEGE 11479
GCGCATAGCCTGCGGACTATTTGGGGGAAGTTGCCATGGACGCTGCACCCGCCTTCACTGCTGTGCTGTTCGGCTTGCGCGGCTGCCTGGTGCAGGCCACCAATGGCGCACCCTCGCCCGCCCCCGGCGCTCTGGCCACCCTCGCCAGCCTGCGCCAGCGCCAGGTGCCCTGCATCTGGCTGGATGACCTCAACAGCACGCAAAGCAAGCGCCTGGCCCATGTGTTGCCCGCCTGGCTGCCAGGGCATTCGGTCAACGGCGTGCGCTGGCCGGCGCCAAACGCCTGCTGGCAGGCGCTGATGACCCTGGACAGCGAACGCCTGGACGGCTGCGTGCTGGTGAGTGGTGACCCGCGCTTGCTGCAGTCAGGCTTGAACGCGGGGCTATGGACGGTTGGCCTGGCAGCCTGCAGCCCGTTCTGTGACCGAGGCTCCGAGCAATGGCAAGGCATGACCCCAAAGGAACAGGACCAGGCCCGCGGCAAGGCCACGCTGGAGCTGTTCAGCCTGGGCGTGCATTCGGTGATCGACCACCTGGAAGCGCGATCTCAAACATCGCAACACACTTCTTCCCCCCTCCAGTTCTTTGTGGACAGCCTCTCCGGTTTTGACGGTGTATACCACCTCAGGTTCGCTACCATCCAGCACCCGCCGTCGCACCTGGTAGTGCAGCAGATGATGCTCCGGTGATTGCTGACAGGGACTGGCATTGGCTGGGGGGCGATCCCAGACGAGATCCCATGCGATCGCAATGGTATTGGTATCCGTCAGGGGCTGTACCCGTTCAAACTGGGGTGGATTCTGCGAGAAGTCAGTTTCTAGAATGTTAAACGTACGCACTTCTTGGAATGTGGTATCTGGCGTCCGGACATCAATACCCAGGCGTTGAGAAATTTCGGGAGCCTGCAGTTCCGGTGGGGCCGAGTCTGTCGGCAGCACCGTCCGCAGCCAGGCTGGCAGATCTTGCAACGTTGCCTCGGGTGCCGTCAAACGCACCCGGAATACCAGCCCCATCTGAAACGCAATCGACTCTCGGGTGAGTTCAAGATTGTTATTGGGAGCCGTCGCATACTGTTTTAGATCGCCAATCATATCTTGAACAATCAACCCCCGCAGCTGGTGAGCCTGCTGGTTGGTTTGTTCCTCGTTCAGCTGTCCCGGTTCCCTTAGATCGGAGGTTTGTCCAGACTCGCTGTAAATGGTGGTGTTTTCCCGGAATGCTGCATCCAGCACCTGCTCGTAGGCCGAGTTGGGATCGCGCTTAAAGAAGGGAGAACTGCGAAACTGTTCCACCGCGCCCCGCACCGCTGCTTCATAGGCGTCTTCGGTGGGGTTTTGTACCCGCTCGTCTTCAATCGCATTTTCCCCGTCAGCAATCGGAGCTGGGTCCCCGATGGGGATCTCATTCCCATCGATTTTGAAGGCATAGTCTAGATAATCCGCCAGGGTGAGGGATACCTGAGGCGGATCGGCAGGGGTGTTGTCGGGGTTAAAATTGTCTCCCTGCTCGATGGGGGCATTCCAGTTTACCCGCCAGCTGCGGGTTGCTTCGGTCCAGGCTGTCCAAGTATCACTCGTGGCATCTTCCGTGGCATCTTCGGTGACGGCGGGAAGAAACTGTTCTAGCTGCACGTCATCTCCCAGCGGCGGGAGCTTTAGGGTAAAGTCACTAACGACAGAATCCCTGGAATTCTCACCTTGTTTAGCGGGGGGAACCGGTAGAAAACCCCGTTGTTCAATGTCATCTTGTTTTGTCCCCTGGCGGAAGGCCTCTCCCCTGGGTAACAACACAAAGTATCGCCAGCCCTCACTATCAGGCTGGTACACCACAAAAATGTCATAGTCGGGGGCGTTAAAGCCATCTTGGGCTTGAATTCTAAACGCAGTCCCTGTATCGAATGTGCCGATGGTGCCTGCCGCGCCCGCTGTACCAGCCGTGGTAAATGTGCGATCTGGTGTGACATCCGCCGCTGATATCGTGCCCGTACTCACCATTCTGGCGGGGGCACCGGAAGCGGACGCGACTCTGGCGGTGGCGCTATTCTGGGTAGCGGCGACACCGGGGATGCTGCGGTCCACATCGGCAGCTTCTAGGCCAACATTCAAAAAGGGTTCAGTGCGCCGCAGGGCATTTTCCACAGCCCCCTCGTTAAAGCTCACGCGCACACCCACCTGCAGACGGCGTCCCATGGCCGAGATAAACAGGGTGCCGGACCCGCGCAATCCTGGATTGGTAATACCGTCAAAGCCCACCTCGAGACCCGCCGTAAAGCCGATATCTAGGCTAAAGCGGAAAGTTTTGCGGATAAATAGGAATTTAATCCACAGGGCAATGGACACCCGGATGCGAATCTCTAGACCGATCCCCGCGTGGAGTGTGGATCGCTTGGGATCATTAAAGTCCACCAGACCAATCATGCGAGCCCCAAAGGCAGCATTAGCCTGGGCCGATACCCGTACTCCGACCACCCGCAAGCTGAGGCTGGCCTCAAAACTGAGGCTGGCCCTGGCCCGGTAGCTAATACCCAAGAGCAAATAATTCTTGGTCACCCGGAAGATAAAGCCCCCCGAGATTTCTGCGAAAAAGGGACCAATGCCCTGCCGCCACCGCAGCATGTTGGGCCACCCCATTTCAGCATGGACCAGCCCCGGCTCGATCAGCAGCGTGGCGGAAAACTGACCACTGCCAACGATGGCCTCCTCAATAAAGTCAGGAAATGCGGGCAGATTACCCAGGCTGCCATCGGGATTAGAAGAGAGTTGGGCAATAAAGCGACGCTGTCGGACAGACAGCAAAATAAACCCACTAAACAGGGGCCGGGTGCGCAGACCGTTAATGTCGTTGTCAAAACCGTAGTAGTTGGTGTTGATCCAGGCCCGCACTGCCATAAAGAAGGTGAGGTCGCTGCGGAAGGCCAGGACTGCGTCAAACAAAAACAGACAGGGCAAAAATTCTTCGGCCTGCTCTAGCCATTTGAGGGAGGTCACCCCAGGGGTGGCCGAGGTTTGGGAAATCAGGGCTCGGGCCACAATGGTCCAGCGCGGGTCTTCTCCCCGTTCTTCAAGGTCCACGGCCCAGGCATCTCGCTTGGAGAGGTTACCCTGAGTGCGCGACAGTCGCCGGAGTTCCCCAATTAGCTTGGCTAAGTCTCCTTCCTGGTCGGCGGTGCGAATGCTGGTGAGGGTATAGCGATAGCCAAAGCCGAGGCCAATTTCGCGAATATACAGTTCGATGCGGGGAATGTAGAAGCTGATGCGGCGAATTTCTAGGAAAATAAACCAGGCGACAACCCAGGGAGCCGATTCATCCTGACGGACACGCAGAAAGGCAAAGCTAGCGGCAAACACCGGCATACCGGGAATTTCCAGGGAACCTTCCCCGAGAAACCCCTGTTCGTTGGGTTCGTCGCGGAATTCCACCACGCCATTCAGGGAAAAAGATTCTCCCAGGCTGATGCTGACTTCTAGCTCCCTGAGATAGAGACGGGGGATAAAGCTACCGGGGGCAGGCAAACCGACAAACAGGCTGTGGAAGTCCACTTCAACGGTTTTGAGATCGCCCGTGCCCCCTTTGGAAAACATAATTTGTCCGCCAATTTCCATGGCTCCGTCGCCATCAAACCGGTCAAACTGAGGCACAAACCCCAGGGAGCGGATCTCCATGGTGAAACAACCGAGGAAGCTAAAGGAGACTGGCTCCGGCAGCTCGATCAGAAACTGAACATGGTCGGCAATGACGCTGGCATCCCCAGTGAGGGGGCATTCCACCAGGGCAATTTGGACGCTAGAGAGCAGGGCCAGGGGACCATTGCTATCGTCGGTGGGCAGCGGCGAGTATTGGGCGGTACCGGTAAGGGTAAAGTACAGGTGAAAACGCCCGTCATTGACAAACTTGAGACCGATGCCATCAATGGAAAAGTTAAAGCGGGTGGCCTGACAGCTGAGCAGCTTTTCCCCTTGGAGACTGGCGCTTCCGGCCACCAGGGTGAGGCCGTTGTCTCGCTGGCTAAATTGTAGGGAAATATCTGCGATCGCATCCCCCACCAATGCCGGTGGCAATGGCCCCGATCCCGCCAGGGTAAAGTCTTGAATGCGATTATTAACAATGGATAGCTGACTGCCGTGGAACCGAAACCGGGTATCAAGACCGTTGAGACGGGCCGGACGATCGGTTACCTGGGCCGTGAGAGAGAGACCCAAATCGCTGATGGCAAAGTCTCGCACCGAGAACGTAATCGGCTCATTTTCTCGGCTAGCGGCGGTGTAGTCCAGCTCAATCACCGACCCCGGAGCCTGCTGAATCTGATAGTTAAAATCCTGGGTCACTAGGGTCATCAGGTGATAGCGACCATTCCCCACGTCTGCCCCCTGAAAACGCCAGGTCAGCCCTAAAAACGCCGGTATGCCCACCTCAGGCGATTGGGTAAACAGCTCAATGCCGCCACTATGGTCGACCATCAGCGCAAAAGTTTCCCAGTTAAAGCCAATCTTAAACAGGGTTGACAGACCCAGCTCTTTGACGCCAATGGTGGCTTCAGCATTGAAATTTATTGAATGGCTGGCGATATCGACCGTGGGGTTTTCTTGTAATTTGACGTTCAGAAACTGGTTGCTTTCTGGGCTATCGTTACGCAGGAATGGAAAGGTAAAGAAATCGGGACTAAACCGAGACGTAATGGCCCACGCACCCTCTTGCAAGCTGTCGGGATTAACCACCGAGGCCACGGACAAAGCATCAGTATCTTGAAAATCAAAAGAGGGCAGAGACGCGTCCAGCTGCTGAAAAAATCGTGGCAGGCCAACTTGACTACGGTTGAGTTCAAGCACAACCAGGCTCACACGTTGACTCGGTGTAAAATCAACGGCAAACAGAGGGGGCTGAGTCGCGTTGCGGTCGGAGTCGTTTTGCAGTTCGCGGTCATCCCCCCGTTCCCAGGCAAAATTACTGGCGGCTGTAACGGTCTGCCCAGCCTCTAGAGTCGCGACCAGCTGCAGCTGATCGGGGATGGTCGGGGATTGCGATCGCGGGTCAGTTCTCAGCAACACACTCACCTGCACACCAATCGGCACCGTCGCCTTTAGCCCTGGCAGCACAAACGATCGCTGGGTGGCCGCCTGCCAATCCATACGAATTTCGGGTACCGGCTCCCCCAATACAATGCGTAACGACACATCTTGAGCCGCACCAGCACTTTCATCCCCAAAGTTAGACGTCAGCTGCCCTAGCCAGTAATTAACATTGGGATCACGCCACTTCAGCGCAAAGAATTCATCAGTGGCACTAAACTCCTGGAAGTCCATGGGCACCAGATTTCTAGCATCTGGCTCATAGCGCTTAAAGTAGGAATCTCGCACCTGTATCCCTGAGGGATCAAAAACAACTCGTAAATCTCCCGCCAGCGCAACCTCCGGTACAACAGTGCTACTCAGGCGTAAATCAATGGCCTCTAACCGATAGGTAATCGTACCTGCATCCGCCGGAATTTCAATCCGGAGTCGCAACAATGTCCAGCTAATTGCCAGCGATGCTGCTGTGAGCGTACGTGCAGGGAACTCAAGGCTCTGGGTATAGCGCTCATTCCCTATGCGCAGTTGTTGTCGAGAATTATCTTCCCCTATCGACTCCAAAAACACGCTGGGAATAGTCAGATCACCTGTTACAGGAACAGTCGTATTCCCCAGGCTCAACCCTTTAATTTGGACACCGTCTGCGGGAGGGTTAGTTGTTCCATTTAATACGATAGGAAGATAGGAAATTCCCTCATATATAGGAATTACAACATCCGTCATAGGATAATTCTCCTCGCAGAATAATATATTTTCTGGCGTTGTAAGCCCTCGGGGTGAATCTATCTGTAAGGTGCCCGCCGATGGCGTTTTTAACAGATCGGTTCATCCCCTAACGCAGTAGCATTTTCCTCAGGGCATATTTCCTTAGACCCCTCATCAGGACAGCTCAATGAGTTTCTAAGGTTGCAACGAGTATTACACATCAGCCTAGCCATGTCTCTCGTTTGCTGCTCTGTGTAAACACGGATAACTCTACCTTTACGTTTGATCACACATTGCAATGTCCAGATATTTTTTTACAACGGAATCAGCACTATTGCAGAGTCTGTGCTAGCTATGTTGCGTTTGTGCCCACAGCCCACAAATCACACCGTACTACGGGATGACAAATACTTAATCAATACTTTCAAAACGGGTTTTACCCTGATCGGTTTACTTAAAAAGTCTGATGAGCCCACTAGCTTGGCACGAAAACGATCAGCAATTCTGTCGTTGTTTGTAACGATAATAATGGGCGTTTTTTTTAAAGAGGAGATCCGCCGAATCTGAGCACACAGCTCATAACCATTGACTACAGGCAGTGCCAACTCTAAAAATATTAGCTGGGGGCTATGCTCTATAAGCTGAGGTAAAACCTGTAACGGCTCAGAAATATTGACATAGTTGTAACCCGCACCTTGCACAATTTTGGCCATGGCCTGACTGTCTGCCAGATTGTTATCTACATACGCCACTGTAGTATGGTCTAACTGATACTGATCGTCACTGGTGGTTGGGGCACAGCCGTCTGAGGACGATAAGGGAGCATTAGGCTGTGATAGGCCCTTGACAGACGAGGGGCTATCGACCAGAGCATCTATTTTTTGGAGCACATATCTAGCCGATACGGGTTTGCGTTCGTAGGTGTCAAACCCCGTTTGGAGTAACATCTGGCCGGTAATGGTCGGATCGGCCATGGCAATGACTGGAATTGACCATGTAGTCCTGGATTCTTTTAGAACTTTAATAACTTGCCAACCGTTTAATCCTACAGCGTCCATATCCATGACGATGATATCAGGGGATTCGGTCACAGCTAGGGTGACGCCTTCATCACCGTGCTGAGTGGTGACGACTTCATGCTCATACAGCATAAATGCATGTTCAAGGATCTGACGACTGGTTCGTTCACTATTGATTAAAAGAATTTTAGCCATAGATTTTTTTAGGGAAACAGCTAAAACTCTGCACAGATGTACGACATTCACCTCCTAAGCACTGGGCTAAAAAGCTCAGAGCCTGGATCCACGCTTAGTTAAGTCTGAAGGCTACGGAGATGCTCTAATTTTTTCCCTTATTTGCACGAGGAAGCGCCTTGCACACCCTATCTAAGCAATTTCACGTACAAAATTCAATCAAAGTTCGAAAATTCGAGCCCATTTGTGAACTTTTCTAAAATAGGATACTTAAGGCTCAGCAAAATCTGAGAAGTATCACTGTGGCCATGACCTTTAGTATTTTTTTTACAGGTTCTCAGCCAAGGTTCAGAAACCACCTGTAGCTTTTCAACTATGAAACCAACCAGGAGCAGCAAGCGATGACAGTTGAGTACGATCTTGTAGTAATTGGCGGCGGGTCTGCCGGTCTAGTAGCCGCCAGTGCTGGGGCCCAGCTCAACGCTCGTATTGCCCTAGTCGAAAAACATCTCCTAGGCGGAGACTGTCTCCACTATGGCTGTGTCCCCAGTAAGTCACTGATTCATGCAGCCCAGGTGGCCCACCACGTACGCACAGGATCAAAGTTTGGGATCTACACATCCAACCCCACCATCAAATTTGAGGAAGCCATCAACCACGTTCAGAATGTAATTGGTGTGATCCAGGAACATGACTCAACGGAGCGTTTTGAAGCTCTTGGTGTGGATGTATTTTATGGTTCCGGTCAGTTTACTGACTCCTACACATTTGAAATCAATGGTCAACAGCTAAAGGGCCGTAATTTTCTGATTGCCACCGGCTCTCGACCGGCCATTCCACCAATTAAAGGCTTAAAGGAAGCAGGCTTTTTAACCAATGAGCAGGTCTTCTCCCTAAAAGAAAGACCCAACTCCTTAGCTGTGATTGGTGCCGGTCCCATTGGCTGTGAATTGGGACAATCCTTTGCTCGTTTGGGCGCGGAGGTAACCATTATCGCCAGCCGCGACCAAATCATGCCCAAGGAAGAAACGGAAGCGGCCGCCGTCGTTCAAAAACAGCTAGAGTCCGAAGGCATTCGGGTGCTAACTAAAAGTCGAGCTAAAAAAGTAGAGATCATTGACGGCAAAAAGCATCTGCATGTCGGTGATCAAATCATTGTGGTGGATGAAATTTTACTCTCCACGGGGCGAGTACCCAACGTGGAATCCCTAGGGTTAGAAGCTGCCGGTGTAGACGTGGGCAAAGCGGGTGTTAAGGTCAACGAAAAGCTCCAGACCAGTGTCAAACATATCTATGGTGCAGGCGATGTCATTGGCGGTTATCAGTTCACCCATGTCGCCGGTTATGAAGCGGCTGTAGTCATTCAGAACGCCCTCTTTTTTGCCACTAAAAAAGCAGATTACCGAGTGATTCCCTGGGCCACATTTACAGAACCCGAGCTATCCCGCGTAGGATTGACGGAAACCCAGGCACGAGAACGCTATGGTGATGATGTAGCGATTTTAAAACACGACTTTAAAGAGGTGGATCGCGCCCTCGCCGAAGCTGCTGGTTATGGGTTCGCCAAGTTTATCACCCGCAAAAATGGTGAAATTTTAGGCGCTCATATCGTCGGCCCCCACGCTGGTGAGCTAATTCACGAAGTTGTCCTGGCCATGAGCTATAAGATGAAAATCGGCGCTATCAAGAGCATCATTCACGTATATCCTACCCTGTCAGAAATCAACGCGAAAACTGCTCTACAGCTGACGAAACAAAGCTATGCCAAAAATGACCGACTGCAAACCATTCTGCGACGTTTCTTTAATTGGCGGCGCTCTCTGGTTTAAAACACCGTAGCTTGGCAGGGCTCGGTCACTGCGGCATGGCATTTAAATCTCGTGATCGGTGTGATCAACATCATCTTCACGGTAAATTCACAGAGGTATTATAAATTCAATAGTTCCCTGATCAGAGCATCTACTGAATTTTACGAGAGTGTCACTATGCCCTTCTTACCTCTACTTATCGTCATCGCTATCTTCTTAGCAACGAGTAAAATTCTCCAACCCAGTCGGCCTCATTTGCAGCCAGCATCTGAAGATTATAATGAGCAGATGTTAAACCAAGCCTTGATCGACTATATTGCGCGTGAGTCCAGAAAAAAGGCTGGATCTGAATACGGTACTAAAACCAGCTCTAAGTCCGGGAAACGAAATACTCAAAGAAAGCAGCAGCGATAAACCTGCTGGCGATACTTGAAATCTGTCCTCATAAGACCGTCCTAGTTAAAAGTCTAGGGCGGTCTTATATAATTTAAAAATCTTTTCGCACCCGTTCATCTTAATAAACCTGGGTGAACAAACTATTTTCTAGCGAATAGCACACACCATTGAATAAAGCAGGTAATCTACATCTATTTCATAACAGCAACACAACCAAAATTCATAACAGCAACAACCAAAACACCTCAGTATTTTGCTGTATCAGAATGTTTGCCACATCTAAGTAATTGAATCGATTAAGGTTCAGTCTATCTAGAAAGAAAAATCATCATATGTGCTTATTTTTAAGCCATTTACCTACGCCAAATGGCGATATATATTTACTTATTTTCTTAATCATTCAAATTATAAAAATGTCTTTCTCTAAAAATAAAACTGTCTTAGCCTCTCCTAGAAGGGATTTTTAGAGATTTTTAGGATGATTTCATCCAGTTGTCAAATCATCTGCTTTTATCTACCGAGGCCGATTCAGTTTTGTATAAAACACATCATTGGGTAAGTACAAGTACGGTTTTGATTGATCGCTTTAATGATTTAGAAAAGTTAAAAGAAACGTGTATAGATTAGTTCAATCTCTACATATCCATAGAAACGTAAGCGCAGTTTTGTTTTGTCATCTGTCTTTAGTGTCAGAAAAACAAATTTAGCACCCGGGGTAGAGATTTTTTAATCGAGGATCTCGATTCCAGGTAGCTCTTATGTCATGAGACTGTAGAACGTCAAATTTGCTATTTCATATGAATATGACACTCACTAAAGCCATAATTGCCTTCGCCTCTTTGTATGCCTCTAAACGGTGGGGACGCCACGTTACATTAGGGCTAGCTCTTTTGCTTGGATTACTGTGCTGTTCTCCCGCTGTTACCCAAGCCGCAGACGACAATGAACAGGTTCACCAAGGATTGCCGGGCAGACGAATTAGCGGAGCTTCCCGGCTACCCTCTTCTGCCTGTGCTCAAAATGCAGGCCCGTTGGTAGCCATTGTGCCCGAAACTAATTTAGGGACAACCGCTACGGCTGAGCCCACACTCTGGCTCAGAGTACCTGATGTTGCCAGTGCTAAACAGCTAGAGTTTTATCTGTTTAATGCTCAAGATAAGATTATTTATCAAACTAGTTTTACTGTAGATCCGAGTGCTGAGCTGGTGGGGTTAGATCTCGGAGTTATGACCCACGCTCCCAAGCTAGAAGTTGATCAGCGCTATCGTTGGGCGGCTTCAATTGTATGCAATCCTAATAATCGCTCAGAAAATATTTCTGTGGAAGGCTGGGTTGATCGGGTTGAGGTATCTAATTCAGACAGTAACAGGCTTTGGTACGATCACTTAGGATTATTAGTTGAGGAACTTCAGCGCTATCCACACAATCAGGATGTATTAAGTCAGTGGCAGACACTGATGGCATCAGCCAGACTTGATCAAATTGTCCCTCTATCTGTGGATGCCGATTCTGTGGAAATCACGTTGCCAACAACAGCTGAAACAACACAGTGAAGCTCTGTAATAGAGCCAACAGAGGCACTTCACTGATTAGAGATAGTCACCTGAGCAATAGCGATGAGCAGGTTTAAAATGTTATGGCACAGGCGCATTCAAACCATATGTGCTACCGGTATAACGACTACTGCTACAACCCTGTTGGCTGCTACAACCTGTGTAAATGCCCAAGTGGTATCAGCCCAGGACTCTATACAAACCCAGGTGGTTCAACAGGATAATCAGATTGACATTTTCGGTGGTACATCTGCAGATAATGCCACCCTGTTATTTCACAGTTTTGAGCAGTTTGACTTAGAGCAAGGACACACCGCTGAGTTTCATGTAGCTCCCAGCGTACATACTGTTTTTAGTCGGATTACAAATGGTGCTCCTTCTCACATAAACGGCAGACTGGAAATCACTGGCAGTCCGGCTGGCTTGTACCTCATAAATCCGGCAGGAGTCCTATTTGGGAGCGAGGCATCGCTCAATTTAGCTGGTGATTTTACTGTTCTGACTGCTGAACAACTAGACTTTAGCCAGGGGCATTTTGGTTTAGGGAATTATCCAGGCCAGGTGCAAGGTAATGTTCTGCAGCTGCACTTTAACCCTAAGCGTCCCAGTACTATCACCAATTTGGGCGATCTCGGAGTCAATGCTGCCCATGCGCTATCGCTAATTGGTCATAGTGTTGTTAACCGGGGAATATTAAGAGGTGGAGCAATCAACATAGCAGCCGTTGGCGGCCATCGGAACGTTGCTCTGACCGGCGGCTTACAGTTTGCGACTCCTACTGACGCACCCCAGGCATTACCGCCTTGGCTGACGCCTGCAGGAACAGAGCATGCATCAGCGATTGAAATCGATCCGAATGGGGCCCTTAAGCTGACAGGGGCACAGCTATCGGAACTGCCGTCAGGGACCGTGCTGGTGGGTGGTGAGCTGACTGCCCTTGGCCTCCCAGGCCGAATCCAGATTTTGGGCGATCATATCGCTACCGCAGACGCTGCATTGCAGACGGCTAACGGTGGCCAAGTTTTGATTGGTGGCGACTACCAAGGACAGGGGAGCCTACCCACAGCGCAATCGGTATTTATTGATGCGACCTCTACGATCCGGGCGGATGCTCTGGATACAGATGCTCTGGATACCGATAACCAAAACGGCGGACAGGTGGTGATTTGGTCCGACCGAATTACCCAGTTTCGAGGTGCGATTAGTGCTCAAGGTATTGCAGCTGGGGGAACGGTTGAAGTCTCTGGCAAAGAGCAACTTTACTTTGGTGGACAGGTGGATTTGCGATCGCAAGGCACCCCAGGCACTCTCCTCCTCGATCCAGAAAATATCGAAATTCGCGCGGGTAGCGACCCCGGCAGCGCTGATACCAGTGAACCTCAAGTACTCTACGAAAACACCCTAGAAACCTCGATTATTGGCAACACCAATCTTATCCTGCAAGCAGACAACGATATTACCATTGCTCCCCTTAGTGACGGTGTCTTAACATTCCCCCAGGGAACAGCTGGCATTAGCTTTGTGGCCGATGCCGATGGTGACGGCCAGGGCCGTTTTACCATGGCTCCCGGCGATCGTCTAAGCACAGCAGGTCAAGATATTCAGATCACAGCCGCTGACATTACCGTCAGCGATTTGACCACCAGTTCCTTCTCGACTATCGACAATTTTGAGAGTGCCGGAGAGATTCGCCTGACTGCCACCCGAGGTAATATTGTTGGTAATAATCTGACCAGCACCGCTCGCGGCACCCTTAACAACAGTGGTAATGCAGGCGACGTGATACTATCGGCCAGCGATGCGATCACCGTCGGGACTATTGATACCACGGCTAGTGCCCTCAACAACAATGGCAGTGCGGGGGGAATCACCCTCAACGCACAAACCGGCTCCGTGACCGCCGGAGTCCTCAATGCTAATATTTCTGGCAATAACAACACAGGCACCGGGGGAGATATTAATATTAATGCGGCTGGCAGTATCTCTACGGACAACATTAATACATCCATTAGAACAACCACCAATAACTCAGGTAATGCAGGAGCCGTTACCCTAGCCAGTAGGACAGAAAACATTGCAACCGCCTCAATTTCTACCGACACAACGGCTGATAGCAGTAACACTGGTGATGCTGGCCCTATTTCTCTCCAGGCATCCCAAGGCTCCATCATCAGTCAACAAATTACGGCCACGACCGTTAGCCCTGATCTAGCAGCAACCCAGGGAGGGGATGTCGAACTTGATGCCGATGGCAATATTATCCTTGATTTTATTAATGTCACCGGGCAAGGCCAGGGTGGCACCATTAACATAACAACACAACAATCATTCCAATCTGTTAATAGTATTCCCAATATTTCCCCTCAAATCAGTCTCTTAACCACAGACGACGGCACCATTAATTTGACCTACAACAGCGATGGAGCCAATCCGTTTAGCATCGGCAATAGTCGTATAAATGGAACAGTAGGTGCTATTGTCACGGGCGTAGAGACCCTAGCCGCCCCCCAAACGGTTGACCAGTCCCTGACCTTAAAGACCATAACCATAAACAATCTATTTGAAGCGGCTCCAAGCTTACAATCATTGTCTCAGGAAAATTCTATAAACTCTCCTGCATTAGTGGATATCTCAGTGGATATCTCAATGGAAACATCCACCCCACTGCCCACATCGACAGATAGTCTAACTCTAGCCGGACTTGAGATACTGAACGCTCTAAACACTAACGAAAGTGGGCTCAGCGGCGATCACCAGGGAGACGATGAAAGCATCCTTAGCAACAGCGAATTAATCTGGGCCCAAATAGAAATGGCTTTCTCAACGGAGTTTACCAAGGCCCTGGATTTACCCCTGCCCGCACCGCCATCGCTGCAAACCACTCAGGAAACATTAAGACAGATTGCCAACACCCAGAATATAACGCCCGCACTGATGTATGTGCGACTCAAAAATACCCATGTAGAACTGGTACTGGTGAGTGGGGAGCGTCCTCCAGTGTATTACCCGGTTGATGTGACCGCAGCGGAGATCCAACCGGTCATAGATAGGTTTCATGAGACGATTACCAACCCAGTGTTACGTCCAGTCCAATACTTGCCCGCAGCACAACAGCTTTATGATTGGTTAGTGCGCCCCATGGCAGATGATTTGGCCATGGCTAATGTCGACCACATTGGCTTTATTCTGGATGCAGGTCTACGGTCCCTGCCCATGGCTGCCCTGCATGATGGAGAGCAATTTCTGATTGAGAGCTATAGCCTAGGACTATTGCCCAGCGTAGGTTTAACCCCCATAGAGCCCTCCTTGCAATCTTTCTCCAAACATCAACAGGCTGGGCATGGAGCTACCCTAGCCATGGGTATTGCTAATTTTGATAATCAAGCTGACCTAGCAGCCGTTCCCTTTGAGTTGGACCTGGCCAGTCAAAGTCACAACGATGAACAATATTTAGATCATGAGGCCACTCTAGCTGCACTTCAACAGCGTTTAGAACAGGGTGAATTTACCAATGTTCATTTAGCCACCCATGCGGTATTTCAACCCGGTAGTTTAGATACCTCCTATGTGCAGCTTTGGGATCACTCGATCAACCTCACTCAGCTGCAAGAGTTACCGCTAGATGCCGTTGACTTTCTAATTTTGAGTGCTTGTGCTACAGCCCTGGGCGATCGTCATGCTGAATTTGGATTTGCAGGATTAGCGGTTAAGGTTGGGGTACAAACAGCTTTGGCCAGTCTCTGGTCAATCAGCGATGAAGGGACTCTGGGCCTCATGGCAGAATTCTATCGGGCGCTAGAACAACCTCTGACCCGCAGTGCAGCCCTACGTCAGGCTCAACTAGCCATGCTGCAGGGAAAGGTTAGTATTATGGACGGCACGGTATACGGTAGCGGAGAGCAAACCATTGGTCATCTTCCTAGCTTGGACGCCAGCGGCAGTTGGAATTTTAGTCATCCCGCCTATTGGTCTGGTTTCACCATGATTGGGAATCCTTGGTAATCGTCGCTGCTGTTGTTGATTTTGGGATATATCAGTCTGAAATAATCTCTGTCGAGGGTTTTATAGATTAAATTCTCCTAAAAGTTGGTAAGAGCCGAACGCATACCGTTGCTACTTTAAGGAATGAACTGATCTGTATTACTAATCGATAGCTTGCAGATGAAATCATCCCGAGGATCAGCAACGCCGAACACATTTACCGTCTGAATCAGTTATTATTTTGCATCTATCTGATTACCCAACATTAGGGGGACCCATTGCGCTCTGGTAGATTTTACCGCTGTGGTCTGCGGTCCGTGCAACTGTTGCTATGGAGACAGTTGCAGCAGTATGGCTATGTGTTAATTGCCTTAATTATTGCCCTATCTGTTATAGGGATTCGACAGTTTGGGGGCTTACAGGGGTTAGAACTAAAAACATTTGATAGTCGAGTCCGCCATTATGCAACGGATGCTGGTTTACCTGAAGTCATCGTTGTCGGTATTACTGAGGGGGATATCCGCCATTATAAGCAATGGCCTTTGCGTGATAATACGGTTGCTGAACTGTTAGAACATCTGCAGGCTTACCAGCCCGTAGCAATTGGGCTAGATATTTATCGAGATATTGAGTATCCGCCAGGCCACGATCGCCTAGCTCAGCAATTGGCGGTGGAGAATGTTTATGGGGTGTATGATGTTGGTCTCAATCCCACTCACAATAGCCCGCCTCCTGAGGGTATGGCTTCCAGCCGTACGGGCTTTGCAGATTTTGTAGCCGATGCTGACGGGGTGATTCGACGTCTTTTTATGTTTGCGGCGGTTGAACCGAACGAATTTTATGCGTTCAGTTTACGATTGAGTCTCCACGCTCTGAGAAATCACTATGGTCTAGAGGGGATTAAAAAGAATCTAGAGGGTCTCACACTGGCAGATACCTTGTTTCCCAGATTAACCCCAAATGCTGGTAGCTATCAAAATGAGGATACTACTGGCTACCAGGTCATGTTGCAATATCGCACCCGCAATGAAGCGATTCAACA
>NZ_JADEXP010000640.1 GCF_015207065.1 Leptolyngbya cf. ectocarpi LEGE 11479
ATAACCGGAACTCACATCAACAGGGTCGTTTCTATCTTCATTAACCTTATGTCCTTTATTTCTGTATAAATTGATGCCGTTTGAATTTGGAATTGCTGACACCTGGTAAGATTCCTGTGGTCAGCTGAACGATGGGGCCGGACCCTGCTGTACCGACGCCGTAGCCGAGTTCAATATCCCAGAGGGAACGACTGTCTTGGCTTAGCTGGTTAGATGTGTACTGCCAGCTAGCAGTGGCTAACTGGGCCAGGTCATTTACATTACGAGTTTCGTAGCCCAGATTTAGGGAGTGGCCTGTGCTGTTAGCCAGCCTCCCAGAAAGGTTATAGCTTAGATAGGATTGGGTAGTAATTTCATCGCCTCGGTGACGCAGCCCCAGCGCACCGTAGCGGGCCTGGGCATTCCAACGAATATTGCTGTTGGTATCGACGGTTGCCTGGCCAAATAGATAAAAATCACCTCGGTTTAGATTGACGCGGGTGCCCAAGGCCAGCGCACTATCTCTCGTGTTGCCAGATAGGGTAAAGGCCATGTTGGGAAAAACGGCCCAATCCGCGCGAAAGCGTTGGGAAAAGCGATCGCTATTAAAGCTGAGATTCATGTCATCGGTCGGTCGCCAACGCACATCAGCATTGACCTCTACGTCGCCAGCAGGGGCTAGCAGAGCTGAGATGGAGGCCTGTAAGGGCGTATAGTCAGGACTATAAAATACTTCAGTCAGTAATTTGAGCGATTTATCATGAATAATGCCAGCTCCCAGGGTTAGGGATTCACTCACACCAGCTCGATAGCTAAGACCGCCTACGATATTGTTAAAGTCTCCTATAAACTGATTGTTGACATCACGGTCAAAACCAGCGGACACGATTAGCGCTGAGGCTCCTACTGGCAGTTGTCCGGGCAGACTTGAAAAGGTGGCGTCGGTTTCGATTGGTGTTGCTGTTAGCTGCCCTGCGGGAAAGAGAAGAAGACGATAGCGACCTTGCCCCGTAGAGGGCACATCGGTAAACCGATATACGCCAGAGGAGTCCACCAGTACTTCATCAATGATTTGACCGTTGCGGGTAAGCTGCACCAGTGTACCTGGAGCGGCTTCACCAGTAACAGTACGTTCTAAATTAGTTGCCTGGAGCTGCTGACCTGACTTTTCCTACTAAGTGTTCAAACCCTTGATAGTCATTACTTGTGGCCCATAGCCTGATCATCCGCTAAAGTGAGTGCACCGCTACCCAGGGAGCCACCGATGAGTAC
>NZ_JADEXP010000131.1 GCF_015207065.1 Leptolyngbya cf. ectocarpi LEGE 11479
CGATTTGCCTAGTTAGAAATTACACAATTCATTGGCATTGGCAGGTTCAATGGCTCAATGGTTCAATAGCCCAGATTGTTTTAACAACCTGGGCTTTCTCTGTATCAGATAGGGCACGGTAGTGGTCAAAGAAAAGTACCCTGCATACGACGTAAAGAGCTGATAAATTTTCTGAGTTAGAGATATGCAGTTTCCCAGAGAAATTACGCAGAATCGTTAAGGGCAATAGCAAAGTTTTTAAAAAGTTTGCCGATAGCGTCTTGCCGGGGAACTTTTTAAAAAACAGCTGTATGCTTTACTGAGAATCGACTACAGCTATTTCAGAAAAAATCTATATTTTGAGTTCGTTTTTAAGCCTGCGTACATTTACAGGTATTCGCAGGTATGTATGTCTATTTTAAAGAATTTGTATAAGGGAAGCATAATTACCTACGGCTAGGCCCTTTAGCCCCAATAATTGAAATAGGGTGTATCACGGATGCAAGTCTGTAGCAAACCCTTATAGATTAGGTTATGTAAAACATACTAGGTTGAGTGTTTTATTTTATACCTGTCTTGATCGCTGGGGTGCGATGCTGTCTCTCTAGATTTTTGGGTGAATCTTTATGGCTATTCAATCAGTGGAAGAAATGGTTGCCAAAATCTTTGCGACTCGCCGTATTACGCGTGTCGATCAGATTGTTTTGATGGAAATGTTTGCTGGGAATAACATCAGTGCTAATGACAAGATGCTGATCAATCAAATTTATGATGCCCTCAATCAAGGACGATTGCGGGTGGTTGAATGAGGCTGATTGTTTTGTTAACACCCGCTTGACCAACGTTGAACAGTAGTCGTTGCTGTGATTGGAGTTTGGATTTAACGCATCATTCTTTCTGTAAAAGTTCAGAAAATGCGAGGTCTTCGGCGGCAAGTACAAAAATTGTGGGTGGCAGATCGGCTGTCTTTTGTTGTAGGGATGTATAGTAATCGGCAAATGCGTTGTCGGGAGTTGCCAGCCCCATCAAAATGAGGTCTGCTGTGGCAGATGACTTCCTGAGAATGGTATCGAAGGGACGCCCTTCGGCAACAATAATGTTGGACTGAGCGCCGATACTCAGGGTTTCCAGGAGCTGATTGAGGTTGGCCTGGGCAGCTTGGGCGGCGGTTTCGTTAGGGACAACTAGCTTTAGATATATATCCGTTGAACGCCACCGCATACCCGTACGTAACAGATAGGCTAATATCAGCATTAGACCGCCATTGGCTTGAAGTCCGCCCCACCAGACATCGATACGTTTGGGAAACTGGGGCATTTGGCTAGGCGGATTTCTGAGGATAATGATATTGCGTCTTGCCTGGTGACACTTACTGATAATTTGGCAGTAACGTTCTCGGGCCTCATGATCGATAGTCTCTGTGTCGCCTAGTAGAACGGTGTTGGGGATTAGGGGACCAATGCCGTAGGTGTCAATCAGCTGTTGGGCTCCGGTTGATGTGTCGGTTGCTTCAATCAGTTTGACAAAGGCTTGGATGCCGCGTTTTTCTAAATAGTCGCGAATGGTATTACGGGTTTGTTCTTGTTGTTTAAGGGTGCGAGCCCCTGTGGGTAGGATACTGGCTACGGTGATTAGACCACGGTTGTGGGTAAAATCTCTGGCCAGTTCGATCAGATGCCAGCGTTTAGTCGGTGCCCCAGATAAAACGAGTAGGTGAGGACGCCAGTTTTTGGGGTCGGCGTTGTCAGCAATATTAAGCAAACCCGCGCGCACTAGCGATAGCCAAATGCCTTGCCGGACGTCACCCCAAGTCGTTCGTATTTCCCGTCGTTCTAGCCATAGGTAAATACTGAGAACAATGATTGCGGCGGCGACTGTAGCTGCTGGGTTGATGAGAAACATGATGGCAATACAGCCTAATGCTCCCAGTAGAGAAATGTACCAAGGGACGCGAAATGTGGGACGAAATGATGGGCTCTGTAGAAATCCTTCAATGCCGGCGGCCACGTTAAGCACCATATAGGTGGTGAGGAAAAACATGGTGAGTATGGGTGCGATCGCATCCAAATCACCAATACAGACAACCGCTAGTACCACGCCCAACGTAAACCAGGTACCCAGTCGCGGCTCATCGCTGGGGCCATGGCCATGCCCTAGCCAGCGCAATCGCTTTGGCAAAATATTATCTCGAGCTAGGGCCTGTAGGACTCGGGGGGCTCCCAAGATGCTCCCCAGGGCGCTAGAAAGCGTTGCGCCCCACACACCCAGCAGAATGGCATCTCCCCACAAGGCCATTTTGCGCATAATCAGCGGATCGGCTATCAAACTGGCTGAATCGGCACGGTTGCTGAGGAGTAAGGGGATGGACATGTAGATCGCGTAGCCCACCCCCACCGCTGCCAGTGTGCCCATGGGGATAGATTTTTTGGGATCCTTAAGATCGCCGGACATATTCACCCCAGACATAATGCCGGTGACGGCTGGGAAGAAAACAGCCAGCACGGTCCAAAAGCTGGCATCACTGGCATCGGTGGTGGACGACACGGTTACATCCGCAGGAGATACAGAACCCCCAAAGACCAGGCTTAGCAGTGACAGGATGATCGCAGCCATAATCACAAACTGGGCCTTAATGGCAATGTCGGCTGATTTAAGGGCCAGGGCTGTGACGGCAATGGTGGTGCCCAGTGCTAATACCGTGATTGTGATGTTCAGATTAGGAAAGGCCTGAATCACACTTTCGGCAAAGCCAATGGTGTAAAGGGCTACTGAAAATGCTTGGGCAAAATATAGGGGAATCCCGACGGCACCGCCCGTTTCGATGCCCAGGGAGCGGCTGATCATGTAGTACGCTCCGCCTGCACGAACGACTTGATCGGTTGCGATCGCACTAATAGATAGCCCGGTAATAAATGTAATTCCTGTTGAAATAGTGACAATTAATAAGGTTTTTACTAATCCCATTTGGCCAACCACCCAGCCAAATCGGAGATACATAATCACCCCCAAAATAGTCAAAATAGACGGTGTAAACACCCCCCCAAAGGTGCCTAGACCGGCTGAGCTAGCCTCGATTACTTTAGAAGACGATTCAGGTGAACGCGATGTCATGGATGGAAAAGCGTTAGATCACCTTAATTTAGCTGCCAATGGGACCGGTATGCCACCGAATTTCAAGGTTGTCCGGACCGTATCAAAATGTTGTGAGGAATACCCAAAAGTAATGCAAAACCCAGGGTTCAGGGGAAGAACCTGGTAGCAAATAGCACTTTTCTACCTTTAATTGACCTAAAAATCGCATCACTGAGCCATACAGACTCTATTTGCTCTTATTGTCCTTAATCTATTTTGAGGTTTATGGGCGGCTCCACACTGGTTTCACACTACTTTGAAGCTCGGATGACTAGGAGACTGCCAACGGCTAACCCTAACAGCGGTGTTAGGAAAGCCGCCGCAATGGGGGAGAGAGTGCCTACCTTGCCCAAAGCATCGGCAATAAAGCCCAGCAGGTAGTAGCCAAAAATAATAACCACGCTGATGCCAAAGCTAGTAGCTTTACCTGTACGCTGTGGCCGAATGCCGACAGCTGAGCCAACAATGCCAAATACAATACACACAAAAGGAAGAGCGTAGCGCTGGTATAACCGTAGCTCCCAAGTGCGAATTCTGCGCTCATCTCCAGATTTACGGACAATTTGGTTGAGATACTGTCGGGTTTCCGTAATATTCATCTCATCGTCTTTTTTTCGGCGAGATGCTAGATCTAGCGGTGTTCTGGGTAAGTCTAGTTCCTGACGATCAAATTTTACGATGTGCCCAAAGGAGCCATCGGGGGAAATGGCGTAAATAGTCCCATTAAAGAATGTCCAGACATTATCTAGAAAATTCCATGTGGCGGTTTCAGCACTGACGACTTGTTCGAGTCCGGTTTGGGAAAAGTCCAGAATGGTCAGGCCTTCCATTTCTTCACCATTGAACCGACGGGCATAAAACAGTCGTCCCAGTTCTTTTCCGCTACCGTCCGCCGCCTGTTGGTACTCCTGATACATGATGTTCCGTTCCTGGAAAGGCGGTTTTTCGGAGTTAAAAGCCTGGTCAAGCATGATCTTGGCCCGATAGTTGGCAGCAGGCGTAATCACCTCGTTAAAGACAAAGGTAAGCCCTGTGATCAGTAGGCTCAGCACCAGGGCTGGGGCAATAATGCGGCGGACGCTAATGCCACAGCCTCGGAGCGCCGTCAGCTCACTATCGCTGGAAAACCGGCTGTAGGTCATCATCGTTGCCAGCAGCACGGACATGGGAAATGCCAGCACTACAAACTCAGGCATTTTGAGCACAAAAATCTGCATGGCTAGGCTCACGGCTAACCCTGATTCGGTAATTTTGCGAATCAGATCAAACAGGGCACCGACAGAGACCAGGATGGATGAAAAAGCCCCGACACCAAAGAGAAAGGGAAGCGATAGCTCCTTGGCAATGTATCGATCCATAATCGATAGAGAAGGCCACCAAGACAGGCCGGGGTTAGAGGCATTGGACTGGGAGGAGGTGGCCATAAATGAACGGTAGGAGGGATAGCGATGGTGAGAGGGACAGCGAACAAATAAGTAGGCAGTCGAGACCTATCTATTAGCAGTGTGATAGCGAAACGGAAAACTACAGCTTAAAGTCTGCGCCTAAATAGTGTTCGCGGACTAAGGGATTGGTGGCTAGATCGTCTGCTGTGCCGTATGCCAGGATGCGACCATCGCTCATGATGTAGGCGCGGTCGATAATGCGTAGGGTTTCGCGAACGTTGTGATCGGTGATGAGGATACCCATGTTGCGATCGCGCAGTTGAGAGACAATCTGCTGAATTTCCGAAACAGCAATTGGATCCACACCTGCAAAGGGCTCATCCAGAAAAAGAAACGTCGGTCCTTCTTTGCCAGTGGCCAGTGCCCGAGCTAACTCAGTCCGACGACGTTCACCTCCAGACACCTGAATTCCTAAAGTATTCGCTACTTTTTCTAAGCGAAACTCTTGCATTAACTTAGCTAGACGGTCCGCCTGTACTGCTCGAGGAACTCGAGTTTGTTCCATCACCAGGCGAATATTATCTTGAACTGTCAGATTCCGAAAAATGCTCGCTTCCTGGGCCAAGTACCCCACCCCCAGACGCGCCCGTTCATGGATGGATAAACCAGTAATATCTTGATGATCTAAGCGTACAGCTCCTTGATCCGGCCTTTCCAAGCCAATCGCCATATAAAATGTGGTTGTTTTGCCTGCGCCGTTGGGACCCAACAGCCCGACAATTTCACCCTGGGCGACCGATAAACTCACACCACGGACAATGGTTCGTTTGCCGTAGGTCTTATGCACATTTTCTAGGGCAAGCACAGCCCCTGGCCTGGTCAAGCTCTCAGAAGTGGGATCAACAGCAGGGGACAGCATCTATTCGTCAGTAGGGACAGCAAAATCAGGTAGTTCCTCAGGCAGCGCTGGGAGGGGTGTTACAGGTGCTTCTGGCTGAGGGGCAGCTGCCGGTTCTTCCGTTGGCTCTGGCAGGACATATATTGACTCCACCTGATTATTTGCACTGGGGGTAGCGACAAACCGCCCTTCATCGATCAAATATGTCACAACCTCGGCCTCTAAAGTATTGGCCTCTTGCTGTACAAATACATTGCCCGTCAATATAATCCGTCGTTCACGGCTGTAATACTGCGCCTGGGCTGAGGTCGCGTACATGGCTTCTTCGGGATAATCAATCCTGACATTTCCCCGTGCCGTGATAATTCCTGTATTAGAATCGGCTTCTTGCACATCGGCCCGGAGCTTGATGGAACCTCCAGACTGAGCCTGAGAAGGTGTGCTCCAGTTACCGGCAACCACTACTAGCAAACCCAGCAGCCCCGAACTTAGGCGCTGAAACGATTTGGGAAAAGGGGACCGAAAAATGTGTCCTCGTCGTACAACCATGCCTTGCTTTTTACTATTGCCCATTACCTAATCTAACCGCTGATGGCTTAACAGGAGGTAGTCTTAGCCCAGTTCTTTGACTGGCTTGCTTTACTAAGGCTGTCTATGGCTTGTTTTGTGAATTTCTTCTCCTTCAACAGTGTATTCCACGGCTTGGTCAACGACTATTTTCTGTCTGGAGGGAACGGCTTGACGGTACTTCATAGAACCAGTGATCAGTCGGTTTTATGCCCAAAGTTTCAGTTTATGTAGAGCGATCGCACCAGTTTTTCAGGCTAGTTGAATTTTGGGTGTTGTTAATTGATTGCCTGCCGTCAACGCATGATGCTTGGCTCCTGGTGGTTGGCTCAATAACGCGGTGGCTAGCAGCTGTACTTGCTCAGGACCTGTTTCCTGTAGAGCAGTGAGCCAATCTACGGCTTGGTTGACTAAATCAGTCACGTTGATGCCACCATAGGTTTCACCGTAGGCATCGAGCCGGTGACTACCTTCCCCAAGCAAAATAGCAGCTCCCTGCCAGTTCAGATTGGTGAGATGGTACAGCCCTACCGCAATTTGAAGAATGCCCTGATAAAAGGCCCGGTCATGGGTGTGTGCATCCATCCAAATGGCTTCTAGCGTATCGTGGCAGGCGTAATAGTCACCGTGATTAAACTGCTCAATACCCACCCAAAAATTGGCAGGCTGATCGCCGTTGTACGCAGACTGAACGGGATTGCTCATGGGCAGGCTACAGCAAACAGAAACTTACAGATGGTATTCTCCACTTTGAGTGAGTGTTGTTTGGAGTGTCAAGTATGGTAATGTCTCCCCCGATGCCGCGCAGGTCTTTTGTAACCGGTTGGCAGCCGTTAGATTTACCCACTACCCCCCTATTTGGAACCGATGGTATTCGTAGCCGCGCTGGAGAGCTGCTGACAGCACCGCTGGCGCTGCAGGTTGGCTTTTGGGCTGGGCAGGTTCTGCGACAGCAGCAATCAGGAGCTGTCGTTCTGGGGCAGGACTCCCGGAACTCTAGTCCCATGATTGCAGCTGCTTTGTCCGCTGGTCTTGCCTCCGCAGGTTTAGACGTGTGGGATATGGGGCTATGTCCAACGGCAGCGGTAGCCTACATGGCGGCTGATGCTGCAACGGCTGGTGGCATTATGATTTCGGCTAGTCATAATCCCCCCGCAGATAATGGGATTAAATTTTTTGGAGCTGATGGCACCAAGTTAAAGAAGGGCATTCAGTTAAAAATTGAGCAGGCGCTGCGGCAGGGCACCTGTCCAGATGCAGTTGATCCTGGCAATCAGTGGGGCGCCACATATCAACGTCCTGAACTTGTCAATCGTTATGTTGACTTTTTACATCAGCCGTTTCCGTCCCCGTGCTATCTGAGTGGCATGCGCATTGTTTTGGATCTGGCTTGGGGGGCGGCCACACGGGTAGCTCAAACCATTTTTGAATCAACGGGGGCAGAGGTGATTGTCATCCATGGCCATGCCGATGGTAACCGGATTAATGTCAGCTGCGGTTCTACCCATTTAGGCCCTCTCCAGGCGGCTGTGAGCGAGCACAGTGCTGATATTGGTTTTGCCTTTGATGGTGACGCTGATCGGGTGATGGCAGTTGATAGTCAGGGGCGAATCGTCAATGGCGACTACATCCTCTACTTTTGGGGGCAAACCCTTAAACAGCAGGGGCAGCTGCCAGCCGATACGATTATTTCAACGGTCATGGCTAATCTAGGGTTTGAGCGTGCCTGGGAACGCTTGGGGGGCCGCTTGGTCCGCACTAACGTTGGCGATCAATACGTTCATGCTGAAATGATGGCCCGAGGGGCCATGCTCGGTGGAGAACAGTCAGGTCATATTCTTTGTCATCACTATAGTCTGACGGGGGATGGCATTCTGACCGCGCTACATTTAGCGGATTGGCTAAAGCGGGCTGAGTGTTGTTTGCCAACTCTACTCGATCAGAGTTTTGCCCCATATCCCCAACGATTGAAAAATGTGCGCGTGGAAAGCCGTGAGAAACGGCGCCAGTGGACTGACTGTGCGCCTGTGCAACAGGCCATTGCGAAAGCTGAGCTGGCCATGGGGGACCAAGGGCGAGTGCTGGTGAGGGCATCGGGGACTGAACCGGTGATCCGGGTGATGGTGGAAGCGGCAAATGCTGAGCTGGTGGACCACTGGACCGAGACGTTAGCTGACGCGGTGTCGCTACACCTGGCGAGCTGAGTCACTGGGGTAAATCGAACACCAGAACACGCAGCATGGCTTAAGCATGATGGCCGTGTTGCGTGTCTTGGCTTCCATGACAATCTACGGTGTCAAAACTTTAGTCAAAACTTATATTTATGTGTGACTTGCATCCGTCTATGTTGGTGTGACATTATAGATCCCCTGTGTCAATAATTGCTACCGAGTACCATCGATCATGGCAAAAGGCGTTCGCATTATTATTACGTTGGAGTGTACGGAGTGCCGGAGCAACCCTAACAAACGCTCTAAAGGGGTTTCTCGCTATACCACTCAAAAAAATCGCCGGAATACGACCGGTCGATTAGAGCTGAAAAAGTTCTGTACCCATTGCAACACCCACACTGTTCATAAAGAAATTAAGTAGCAAGCACCATGGCCTATTTTCGCCGTCGGGTATCACCCATTAAGCCTGAAGAGAAGATTGACTATAAAGACGTTGATCTATTGCGCAAATTTATTACTGAGCGTGGCAAAATTTTGCCGCGACGTATTACCGGTCTGACTGCAAAGCAGCAGCGGGATTTGACCGTTGCTATCAAGCGTGCGCGTATACTGGCACTGCTCCCCTACGTTAACCGCGAAGGTTAAGGGGCTGGCAGGCGCGAAAAAACTAAATGGTTTAGCGCAGGTCTTGTGTTGATAGCCTGATCGGGTTTTCTATAGGTTTTAGGACCGCTGTAAAACCGACGATAAAACCATAGGGGTAAGGATCGAGGTTGGTGGAAAAGGGAACGCTGATCGAGTTTAAGGTGCAGGGAAACCCTCGTTTGGGGGTGGCCGATCGCCCAGAAGGTAAGAAAAATTGGGTGGTGATCGATGGTAACGGTCAGTCCCATGTTTTACATCCTCGTCAGATTACCTACACCGTTGCAGGCGACAGCTATCAACCGTCTGACATTGCTGGTTTCTTGGCTGAGGCCGAGGCCAACATTGATCCAGAGACCCTAGAGGTTGCTTGGGAGTTTTTGCAAGAAGCTGGGGAGGTGACGGACCCGGCTTCTTTGGCTTTATTGCTGTTTTCGGAGCAGTCACCGCCGCTATGTTACGCAGCCTATTGTTTGCTGAGTAGCGATAAGATTTTTTTCAAACGCAAGGGCGATCGCTACGAACCCCGCTCGGTCAAGCAGGTGGATGAGGTTCGGCATCAGAAGGCTCGCGAGGCAGCTCGAAAGCTTGAGTGGGAAGGTTTTTTGGTGCGATCGCAACAAGCCCTTGCTGCTAGAAAAGCGGACACATCCGAGGCAAAAGCCTCCCTCCCTTCTGTAGAGTGGGATAAAACGGACAGACCCCGTCTGGAGCTGTTAGAGCGCTATGCCACCCTGGGGGAAGACTGTTCTCAAAAGGTAGCGGCCCAAGAAATTTTGACGGCTTTGGGGTATAGCGCTGGCACAGAGGATGCCTTTCAGCTCCTAGTAGATTTATCCCTGTGGAGCCCCCACGAAAACTTAGCGCTGCGGCGTAGCCAAATTCCCATCCAAATTCCTGATGAGATTAGTATCATGGTGCAGCAGCGTATCGATAACCCGCCACCTGATGCTGACTCTGACCGGTTGGACTTAACCCATCTCAAGGTATATACCATTGATGATGAGAGTACCCGTGAGATCGACGATGGCCTTAGTCTAGAAACCCTCAACGGCCGTACTCAGATTTGGGTTCACATTGCAGATCCTACCCGCTGGCTGTTGCCAGGTGACGATATTGATTTAGAAGCCCGCCGTCGCTGTACCACGGTTTATCTGCCAACGGGCATGATTCCCATGTTTCCCGAGGCTTTGGCTACGGGGCCGATGAGCCTACGTCAGGGAGCAGTGTGCTGTGCCCTCAGCTTTGGTATTGTGCTCAGTGACGAGGGAGCCGTTGAAGAGTACGACATTAAAGCGAGTCTGATTAAGCCCACCTATCGTCTCACCTATGAAGATGTCGACGAAATGTTAGAGCTGGGTCTCAAGGCGGAACCGGAACTTAACGCCATTGCTGAGCTAGCGAAGCAGCGTCGAAAGTGGCGTAAGTCCCAGGGGGCAATCTCCATCAACATGCCGGAGTCCTCGATCAAGGTGGTGGACGAAGAAATTACCATCGATGTCCTGGAAAACTCCCAGTCACGCCAAACCGTGGCAGAAATGATGATTTTGACAGGGGAAGTGGCGGCTCGCTATGGCGAAGCCCATGCGCTGGCCATTCCCTTCCGGAGTCAGCCTGAACCTGAGCTGCCCTCGGACAATGAGCTGCTGCAGCTGCCCTCGGGATGGGTGCGAGATTCCGCTATTCGTCGCTGTATGCCTCGTAGCGAAATGGGCATTAACCCGGCCCGGCACGCCACCTTGGGGCTGGACTACTATAGTCAAGTCACATCGCCGATCCGACGGTATACCGATCTGCTAGCCCATTTTCAGCTCAAAGCGCATTTGAGGGGAGAGCGTTTGCCCTTTTCTCCAGAGGAAATGACGGAGCTGACCCAGGGAGTGGCCACAGCTGCCTATGAAGCAGTGACTGTAGAGCGTCAAACAAAGCGCTACTGGGCCTTAGAGTTTTTGCGTCGTGAGGGCAATCATACCTGGGCCGTCATGTTGCTGCGGTGGCTGCGGGAGCATGAAAACCTGGGCTTAGTCATTATTGAGGATCTGGGCCTGGAGTTGCCCATGCGTTTTGAAACGCCGCCAACGCTGGGTGAACGATTTGATATTCGGGTTGTCCATGCCAATCCGCGTCAGGATTTTATTCGACTGGAGGTCGTGCCGGATGATGTGGTGGCCAGCGAAGCGGTGGCATGACGGTTCAGCCTTTTTTGCATACAACGCCTGATGAGGCCTTGGTTGATACCGCTGAGCAGACAGTGGTGATTCCCCTGCGGGGGGGCGCAGCCCATCGGTTCCGATTGGTTCTGCCCACCAGCATTGATGCTTTGTTGGATCATCCGGCGACCCATGCCGCGTTTGCTCAAGATGAATATATGCCCTATTGGGCCGAGCTGTGGCCATCGGCACTGATGCTGGGGCGGCTGATTGCCCAACAGTCTTGGCCTGCAGGAATGCAGGCGTTGGAGGTGGGATGTGGTCTGGGTTTATCTGGACTAGTGGCGTTAGCCTTGGGCATGGAGGTGGTGTTTAGTGACTACGATGTTGCGGCGCTGGACTTTGCGGCTCGAAATGCTAGAGTCAATGGCTTTAGTCGATTCCAAACCCTGCCTTTGGACTGGCGCTGTCCGCCTGATGACCTAGTGGTGCCTTTGATGTTGGCGGCTGATGTTATTTATGAAGCCCGCAATATTAAACCGCTCATTCAACTGATGGCGACGGTATTAAAACCAGGGGGGGAATGCTGGCTATCGGATCCTGACCGTCCCCACAGCCATCAGTTTCAGAGGGCATTAGGGGAGCAAGGATTTGAGTTTGAAGCTATACCCATGAGCTTGGAGCGCCCCCATCAGCCAACGGTGCAGGGTACGGTCTATCGGATTTGGTGTGGGGATGCGGGAGCTAACTGATGATGGCTCCGTGCGATCGCAACCAAGCCTCCTCAGAGGGTGACAACCCCACCACCTGACAAAAATGAGTGTCTTTGACCGAAGCCTGATGCCAGAGAATATCTCGCAGGTGACTACCCTGAATGGTGGCATGGTCTAAACGAGCATTTTGTAAATTGGCTCCGGACAAATCAGTATCGATCAGAGTAGCTCGGATCATGACAGCCTGGTGTAAATCAGCCGTGTTCAGGTCAGCGTGCTGAATAGTGGCCCCGGCCAAATTAGCATGGTGCAGCCTGATGCCCATGCCCTTAACGTCCGTCAGGGTAGCCTGATTGAGATTAGCCCTGGTCAGGTTCGCCTGGGTGAGAACCGTCCGATAGAGTGCGGCCTGTCGTAGATCGCAGCCTTGTAGGTGGGCGTCGCTTAACTGAGTGTAACTACCGTCAATGCCGTACAGTTCAGCGCCGTTTGCCTGTACCCGATGCATGTCTGCCCGACTCAGATTGGCTCCCACCAAACTTGCCCGCCTTAGCATAGTTTGACTCAAATCAGCGTCTGTTAGATTGGCATTGTAGAATTCAGCTTCCGTCAGATTAGCCCCCGCTAGATTAGCCTGGGCCAGGGTGGCTTGGTTCAGGGTGGCAAACATCAAGACAGCCCCTAGCAAATTAGCTCGTCTGAGACTGGCAGCGGTTAAATTGGCATGCATCAAGTTAGCGCCACTCAGGTTGGCATCTGATAATTGAGCATCGATTAACTGGGTTCGCTCTAAATTGGTCCCACTTAAATCCGCCCGGGTAAAGTCTATGCGCTGCAAATGTTTGCCGCTCAAATCGGCACCCCTAAGTATCGCTCCAGCTCGGCTTAATTGGCTAGCTGGGGGGTAGTGTCTAGGTAGGACTAACTCAGTTGGAATTGCGACTGGGGTATCACCCCATCCATCAGCCATGGTTGCCTGTGATTCGCGAGAGATGTAGCCATCAGGGCCACTTGTTTCTTTAAATGCAGATATGTTTGATATCTAAATAATTTTGACCATAGTTTATTGGTATATGTCACGATAAATACCCCTATCTTTATGCAAATTTTTTACATATCCAAGCTAAGAGGCGGCCTCTGGACCGTCTCTTTAAATGTGCGAGTGGCAAATGTGCGCTATTCGTGCTGACGGTCTTCACAATCTCGATTAAGTTGCTGACCATCGGGCATAATCGTGCGACAGAGACGAGCTCCTTCTAGGTCTTCGATATGAACGTCTGCCCACCAAAGCTCAGCTTCACTCAGGTCCGCGTCCCACCATTGCACTTCCCATAGTTCGGCATTGCGAAGATTGGCTCCCTGGAGATTACTGCCCTGTAAATTAGCGCCTCGGAGATTAGCATTTTGTAAGTCAGCTGCCCGCAGGTCTGCTCCTTGCAGGTTAGCGCCTTGAAGATTGGCTTCGCTCAGATTCGCCATACTGAGATTGCACTGGCTCAGGTCCGCCTGGGGGAGTTCGATCTTAGCCAGGTTGGCATTGGTGGCTTCTAGGCCATGGAGAGATAAGCCATCCCGGTGTAGATCTTCTAAAGCTTGGTAGCGAGCGTAGCTGACAGCCATGTTGGCGGCAGCAGCCATGTCAATCACGCGCCAGGCATCATAGTGTCGCTGTGCTCGGCGCTCGGGAGCCCCTTTGATATACAGGATAACGGCGATCACAGCAGCAATGGATTCAACATCACTGAGAAGGGTGCTAATCATTTCCCAGTGATGAGTTTGCACCTGGGGGGCTAGATGCTCATGCAGTTCAGGAACTGTAGCTAATAGTTTGAGTGCGAGCAGAATAATCACAGCCAGGGCTGCGACTATCCAGGTGGGCACTGATTGCATCCACCGTTCAATCGGATGAACGGGGCGGGTTGCTCTCCATTTCATAGGGTGATTTTACCGGTTGGCAGTGCCCTAGGCTGGGTTCTTGAGATGGAGAAAGCTGGTACAGGCTGGATGGATGCGAAACCGTTCGATATTTTCGAGGTTAATGGTGGGCACTTCATAGTGACCGAGGTAGGCGCCAGCCAGGCTAGTGCGTCGATTGGTATAGCGAGGGACCCAGGCTTTGAGAAAGCCGATTTTCCAGAGAATTTGCTTGAGTTCGAGATAGTCCATGTCGAGAATCCAGGGGGTGGCCTGCTCAACGTCGTACTCACCGCAGACAATGGCTAATAGCAGATAATCTAGCGCTTCTTTTTCGTAGTGGCTGCGCTTGCCTCGAAAGATTTCAAAGACATCTAATAGGTGAGGATATTGGAACCGATATTCTGAGGCGAGATCACGGGTTTTTTGTTCAGAGTAGGCTTCTTCGGCGGTTGCGATCGCAATCTCATCAATTCGCCGTCCGGCTAAAGAACAATCAATCCGCTCAGCACAGAGCTTACAAAACTGCAGCAGCTCCCGTGGACGCAGCTGGGTGCGGTCAATAATATAGTCCAAAGTTTCAATATCGCTGGCCTGCATTCGAGCCACAAAAACCGATCGCCAGAGCTTCTGCGCATCGAGTCGAGCGGCTTGGGGAAAAGAATGGACGATGCGACGCGCAATCAGCTCGAGTAGCTCATTGCGCCCCCAGCGAATCACTTCCACATCTTCACGAATCTTCTGGGCGTCTTCGTAAATTTGAGGAATATTGTCAAACAGCTCTTGGCGGATAGAAATATACACCCGCAAATTGGGACTGAGCAAATTCAATTTTTGCGTCGCCTGAAACAGTCCGGCAATAAAGAACTTAGCATCTTCCGAATTGTCCCAGCCCTTATCTAATTCATCGATCAAAATTTTGATTTTGGTGTTTTTAAGTACCGTCTGGAGGCTGGGCAGCAGGGTTCTAATCTCATCCAAGCTGTAGAGGGCCTGCAGGTCTCGGCTACGCAAACCGTTTGCTAATGCACTCGTCTTTACCTGCTCAATCCGTTTGAGATAATCAACCAGGGTAATAATAGAGCTCGTCTGCTGCAACAGATTTTGTTTGGCCACATAGGCGTAGATATTCTTGGTTGGCCCTAGCAGCAACCCGCGTTTAGTTTGGGCAATATTTTTAAAGATCAGCGTGTAGAGCAAATATTGCCATGCTACAGAATAGGCACTTTGCTTACGCCAGAAGCCATCTTCTTCACTGGTGAGGTGATCTGACAGCAGCTCGTAGGAATATTCCTCCGGCGATAGCTCTAAAACGAGGTTACCCTTACGGGCTTCAGTCGTGGCGATATATTTAAAGATGGCACTTTTACCTGCACCACGGTTGCCCACCAAAATGGTTTTGCGACCGCTGAGAAACTTTTGATAGGTGACGTTGGGATAAAAGTATTCAGCTAGACCGAGGTTAATATCACGCTCAGCAGAATCTGAGCCGAGGTTGAGTTCTCTGATATCTAGCCGCATGGAATATCATGGGGAAATGGCTATGGGCTAGTGTAGCGTTTTCTGGATACAGGCTGTAGTACCCGTATGGGGAGAGTTTGACGTTACACAAAAGCTATGAGTACACCAGTACAAGCCAGCAAGCAGGATGGTTGCAACATCCACCCTGCTGACTGACGGCGACTCTACTCAAGAGCCAATCAATCCGCTGACTAATTTAGTCGGACGCGCTTCATTAAAACGGCCATCACTTCGTTGGGTTGCCCGGTAGGTAAGGGCTTACTCCAGTCGTTGGGTTCGGCGTAGTTGAGCTGATGGAGTAGCTGGATAGTCAGCCGGATGACAGTGGGGCTACCAAAGATGAGATGGCGCACATGCCCGTACTCGTAGTCGGGTAAAACGTTGGGATTTGCAGGTGGAACTGTGGACCCGCTAGAGTCCTGGGTGAATTCTTCAAACATGGTGTCTTGGTTCTCCGAATGTAAACGTGTTCGTTGGGAGGAAACCAAGACCCAATAAGGCTTAGCCACCCCGCTTGATGTAGTGCAAATCGGGGTGGCTGAGGTAAAATCAACCCCAACCGCCGGGATTGTTTGCGAATCTCGGGGGCGAGTCATCGGTACGGTGGTAGCACACCTGCCGATGGCGCTAAGAATTATTGAGCCTTGTGGGAAAGGCCACTGGTT
>NZ_JADEXP010000132.1 GCF_015207065.1 Leptolyngbya cf. ectocarpi LEGE 11479
GCGCAGCGCGGGGTGTGGCCTGTGAAAGTGCGATCGCATCCACCGAAATTGTCGCTGTGGCGATCCCCGTAGCTGCCATCAAGCAAGTTATCGCCAGCCATCCCCAATTTGCGCAGACAGTCCAAGAGCACTGCTATCTGGCCGAGCTATTTGAACTACTCAGCCAGTACTTTGAAAAACAGGCTCACAATGTGGGCGATATTGCCCAGCTGACAGAAACGATTAAGGCTGCGGGGATCGCTGTTCAAGAAGTCCCCTTTGGCCAGCTCAAACACAGTGACCTAGACAGCCAGCGTCTGTGGTTTATTAGTCGGGGTAACGTCGCATTCCACGAACAGGGGGGGCAGCTGAGTCCCACCATGGCCTCCACCGAAGTGCTGAGCCAGGACGGTGCCCGTCTTGTGGGGATTCCCTCCGCCGTGCTCGCCGCCCAGGTTGAAACCAAAGCTGCCGAAGTTCTAGATAACGATCCCTGGGATGATTCAGCCAGTGCCGCCGTCAAAAAGATTCCCTATGCCGGGGATATCCCTCAAAATCTTGAGCTAGATGGGGAACTGAGCAATCAGGACTATCCCCACATCCGCGCCCGTGGCGACATTGACTCGCTGCTGGCCTGTTTTGAGATGCTGGCCAAGCACTTTAACATGCCCTTTAAGCGGGATGTGGTGCGCCGAGTTCTCACCAATCAAAAAGCCCGCCTGGGGCAAGTCTCTCTGCCATCCTGTGGGGCGGTAGCAGATATGCTGGGTCTCAAACCCCAGCTGGCCAAGGTTCCAGCCACGGCCATGAGTCGTTTGCCCAAGCTCGCCCTCATCAAATGGCGGGATAGCTATGCCGTCCTCTACGAAACGTCGGCTAAGCATTGTGTAATCGCCTGCCCCGAAGATAAGGGCATCGTCCGCCATTCCATTCAGGCCTTTGAGGAAATCTGGGGACCTGAGGGGGAGGTGCTGCTGTTGGAAACCACGGCCCAGACGCCCCAACAGCGCTTTGGCCTGTCGTGGTTTGTGCCGTCACTGATCAAATACAAGTGGATTTTGGTGGAGGTGCTAGCGGCCTCCTTCTTCTACCAAATCTTTGGTCTGGCCAATCCCCTGATGATTCAGGTGATTATTGACCGGGTGATTGTGCAGCAAAGCGTCGATACCCTGCATGTGCTGGGTATCTTTTTGGTGATTATGGCGGTGTTCGAGGCGATTCTCGGCAGCTTGCGCACCTACTTATTTGTCGATACCACTAACCGGATCGACATGACCCTGGCCTCCCAGACCATCGATCATTTGCTGCGGCTACCGCTCAACTACTTTGACCGTCGGCCTGTGGGTGAGCTGTCCAGCCGAGTCAACGAGCTGGAAAATATTCGTCAGTTTCTCACCGGTACGGCCCTGACCGTGGTGCTGGATGCGGTGTTCTCGGTGGTGTATATCATCGTGATGCTAATTTATAGCGTCAAGCTCACCCTAGTTTCCCTGGCCACCATTCCCCTATTTCTAGGGCTAACGCTGTTTGTCTCGCCCATTGTGCGGCGTCAGCTGCGGGCTAAGGCTGAGCAAAATGCGAAGACCCAGTCATTCTTGGTGGAGGCCCTATCGGGGATTCAAACCGTCAAGGCCCAAAATATCGAACTCAATACTCGCTGGAAGTGGCAAGACCGCTATGGTCGCTATGTGAGCGACGGCTTTAAGACGGTGCTGACGTCTACCACTGCTAGCTCCGCCAGTAATTTCTTAAATAAGCTGTCAGGTTTGCTGGTGCTGTGGTTTGGTGCATTCCTGGTGCTAGAGGGGGAACTTACCCTGGGGGGGCTGATCGCCTTTCGCATTATCTCCGGCTATGTGACCCAGCCGCTGCTGCGGCTCACCCAGCTGTGGCAAAACTTCCAAGAAACGGCTCTGTCCTTAGAGCGACTGGCCGATATTGTGGACCACCCCCAAGAACAAGAGGAAGAGCAGCGCGGCCAGATCCCCATGCCGGATGTGAAGGGCCATGTGCGCTATGAAAACGTCTCGTTCCGGTTTGGAGCCTCGGGACCGCTGCAGCTATCCAATATCAATGCTGAATTTCCAGTAGGCCAGTTTGTCGGACTGGTGGGTCAGAGCGGCTCGGGTAAAAGTACCATGATGAAGCTGTTGCCCCGGCTGTATGCTCCCAACTCGGGCCGGATCTTGATTGATAACTACGATATCAACAAGGTGGAGCTGTATTCCCTGCGGCGACAGGTGGGAATTGTGCCCCAGGACAGTTTGCTGTTTGAGGGCACAATTCAGGAGAATATTTCTTTGACCAATCCTGAGGCCACCACCGACGAGGTGATCGAAGCGGCTAAGATTGCCTGCTGCCATGATTTTATTATGGAGCTGCCGGTGGGGTATAACTCTCGGGTAGGAGAACGGGGCTCATCTCTGTCGGGGGGACAGCGTCAGCGGATTGCGATCGCACGTACCATCCTGCAAAATCCCCGTCTTCTCATCTTGGACGAAGCCACCAGCGCCCTCGATTACGACACCGAAGCCCAGGTGTCGATCAACCTCAAAAAATGGGCCAAAGGGCGCACGCTTTTCTTCATCACCCACCGATTGGGGGCTCTGCGTACCGCCAATATCATTTTGGTCATGGACCAAGGCTCCATCGTCGAAGAAGGTACCCATGAGGAACTTCTAGACCTCAAAGGTCGTTACTACTGTCTATATCAGCAACAAGGGAACGGTTAGTCCAATGACATCTCAACAGGTCCAAAACAGCGGTGCTCCCAGTGCCCAGGCCCAACCCTTTGATCAGCCAGTTATCTTGCGACAGTCCCCGATCTGGTCGCGGGCCATTGTGTGGGCTATTCTCGGGGTCACCAGTGTTAGCATTCTCTGGGCCTTTTTAGCCAGGGTGGAAGAGACTATACCAGTCCAGGGAAAACTGGAACCCGTGGGTGTTGTCCAGCCAGTGCAAACCCCCAGCGGCGGCGTCATCGAAAAAATCCATGTCCGAGAAGGCGACCTGGTGGAAAAGGGCGATGTGCTGATTACCTTTAACCAGACTGCGGCCAAAGCTGAGCTAGACTCTCTTCTCAGCATTCGTGACCAGCTTGCCAACCAAAACGAAGTTTACCGCGCTCAGAATAGCGACGACAAGGTTGTTCCCATCACCAACGATCTGCAGCAGCGTTTAGAAGAAAAAAATGAGCTAGAAGCCAGCAATCGTATTTATCAAGCCCAAATCGACGGCAATACAGAGGGCCTCTCAGCCGAGGCTGCTGCCGATGTCCTCAGCGCCAGAGGTGAAGCCCAGGCACTTCAGTCCCAAAACCGTGAACAAATCAAAGACCTCGACGCTCGCCTCAGCCAGGCACGGGCTGAATTGGTCAATGCTGAAAACGATTTAGCCACCAACCAAGAGATTTTAAGCCGCTTACAGTGGCTGGAAAAAGAAGGTGCCGTAGCAGAGCTAAGCCGACTTCAGCAAGAGCAGGAAGTTAGCAGCCGGATTACTCGAGTGAGTACCCTAAAAGATGAAATCAGCCGTCTTGAGGCTCAAATCAATCAAGCAGAGTCGGAAATTGAGCGGGCTGAGTTTGAATTTGAGCGCAGCCGTCGTGACCAGATACGCGGCAATCGCGAACGCCTTTCGTCCATTGAAAGTAATCTAGGGCAAACTGTTTTACAAAACGAGACCCAGCGTCAGGAACTCAGCAGCCGCATCGCCCAGCTGCAAGAACAACTTCAATTTCGTGAACTCACCGCTCCAGTCAGTGGTGCCGTTTTTAATCTCAAGGCCAATCAGCCGGGCTATGCCGCCAACTCCACGGAACCGATTTTAGAGATTGTCCCCCAGGAGAATTTAGTGGCTCGGGCCTTTATTCCTAACAAAGACATTGGATTTGTTCAGCTGACTGATGACTGCCGGGCAGCAGTGCAGGCAGAAGATCAGCAGGGGATCGCCGCCGAATGCAAGCCGGTGGATGTGCGCATTGATGCGTTTACCTACAGTGAATATGGCGACATTGATGGCCATTTGGTCAGTATCGGCTCCGATGCCCTGCCGCCGGATGAGATCTATCCGTTTTATCGTTTCCCTGCCGAGATTCAGCTGCAGTCTCAGGTTCTAGAGTCTAGGGGAGAGACCTATACCATCCGTTCAGGGATGTCCATCAACGCCAATATCAAAACAGAGAAGCGTACGGTTATTTCCTTCTTTACAGACCTGTTTGTGCGCAAGAAGGATAGTTTCTTCTCCAAATAGGCACGTTTGATATCCCCCCCTTTTCAAGGGGAGCTAGGGGGGATCCTCTAGCATTCAGTCGAGCCCACTCTGTGAGAAGAGCAAAGCTCTACATCCCCCAGCCCCTTCTCCCATGATTGGCTACCGTGTATACACATGTCGGAAGGGAGCCTAAAATCCTGCATTACCCCCCTTAATCCCCCCTTCGTAAGGTGGGAAACTCCAGTTCTCCCCCTTGCCAAGGGGGAGTTAGAGGGGGTAATGCAGCCGCAAACGCTAGTTTCCAGTACTTGTGTGTACACCGTAGCCTGGTATCAAAAGTCTCTTTACACCAGACTTTTGAGTTGCATGCCCAATTGTGACGCAATGACTAGGACTGCATCGGGCTACATTTTTTAGGAATCCGCTAGCCAGGAATGGACTGAAATGTATATGTCAATACTTCTCTAGAAGACGTCCTAGAGGTACGGTGAGATAATAGAAGGTATGCACAAATTTCTAAAAAATATTTCTATCTTCAGCATAAATACTTAGGCTTTTATCAAGAATTCAGCATAAATGCTTAGATTTATCGTTGAAATTGTTTAGAATAACTTAGCGGGATTCCTTTATCTGAATCAATTATTGACTGCTTTCAAATAGTTTAACTATTGAGAATCAATGTCAAAGATGCCCGCATCGAATGGCTCGTCAGATTTGCTGCTCTCTAGTACCGAGCAGCTGTTTAGTATTTGGTCAGCTCGCTATCTTTCTGAATCATGCAAAACGGCCAGTGCCTATGCGCTAGAAAGCGCTGCTTCGTTACAGGGACGACAGCGCACAGTCGAGGGATTACGGAGCGATCTAGTTAAAGACAGCTGCAAACGAGCCGCTCTTAGAACTAAAGATCTCTATACTCATCATCAGAATCTAAACCTAAAGGAAACGGCAGAGTTAGCTCAATGCGCAAATCTAATTTATCCGGTTCTGCTAGATTTTTATCGCACCCATGAACCGATGATTGCCTTTTCTCAGTCAGCAGAGACGTCTGTTGAGAAATCATCTCTGCCGATGTTTGCAATTCCCGAAATTCATGCGTTGGGTAATCTGATAGAGCCATTGCTATCGGAATTTCAATCAGACGATGTTAGGTCCACAAACTGGCAAACGCGCAGTTTTCTGACCACAGAATTAAATCTCAGCGGCCAATTACTGCTTGAATTTTTGAGTCCTGCAGAACAAATCCTATTAAATCCATACTTCGCCTTTCTGGAAGAATATGTGGCTATTCCTTGGCAGCGTGTGTGTCTTGCTGCCGTAGACCATTCTTTGATATCGCCTCACTTTAAGCTGGTCGAGCGGATGCTGCCAAAAGTTTCAGAGATTTCCATGACGGTGTATTCCCAAGGCTGCAGACGTTTTGGGGATTATTACAATCGTCGAGGACAGCTGGATAATCCGGGGGTTAAGCATTCCTCATTACGAGACTTGGATATGTTTCAAGCCTATCTATGGCTGTGTGTGTTACAGGGTGATCTGGAGGCTATCGAACAAGAGCTGTTCGTTTTGTGTGACCTAGTTTATAGGGGAATTGGTATTCCCTGGGACATAGCCTTGCAAGCAACCATAATGTTAGGAACTGAAATCATGAAAAAACTGGACTCCAGTGAGCAGAAGTTACTAGATCCCTACGTTTATGGTCTCATGCGAGTGTTTGCCGCAGGTTGCTAATAATTGATCAGGTCCTGCATGACGACGATGCAACAGCTCTTTGCCAATGCTCAAGATACACCTGGATTCTTAGAGATTCAATGACGTCCGGTTTTGTTGTACCTGAGTAGTGAAAGATCCAAGGGTTTTTACGGATGTGGATGGTATCGTTGGCAACGGACTATCAGACGAATTAGCGGGTGTGTTCAGATATGATCAAAACGTGTTTGAATCGTGAACCCCTGCAGTGCCCCAGTCCTCTGAAACGCCCATCATGTCCTATTCCGAGCATCCCCTCGCTCAGCAAACCCTCGATGTTCTGGCGAGCTTGAGCTATCGCGATCGCAACCTCACCAGCTATCTAGAAAGCCTGGCCAACGGCGTGCAACGCATTTTGGGTACGGACTGGGCCGTGGTGACCCTCTGCTGGGATAACTCGGAACGGATTTTAGCCAGTACTGTTGACATGGGGATCGACCCAGACGACATTTACGAATTGCACGGCACCCTCACCGACAAAGTTGTCCAAACGGGCTGCCCTCTGACGGTGGAAAACTTTACCCAAGACACTAGCCATGGTCAGGGGCCAGAGGGCTATCGCGCCTATCTGGGGGTGCCCCTACGGACCCCGTCAGGGACGACCATTGGTACCATCTGCACCTTTTGCCAGCAGTCACGGCAGTTCTCCCCCGAGCTGGTTCAGCTGGCTGAACTCTTTGCTGAACGGGCCGCCACTGCCATTGACAACCATCAGCTGTGGCAACAGCAGCAGCAGTTTAACAAGGCTCTGGAGAACGAAGTCGTCAAACGCACCCAGGAGCTGCGGGCCACCCAGTCTAAACTGATGACCATCAATGCGGAATTGGAACAGCGGGTGGCGGAGCGGACGGCGGAACTCACCCAGCTCAATAGCCAGCTCCAAAAGAGCGAAGAGCGACTGCGGCGGATTTTTAATGCCTCGAACGATGCCATCTTTGTGATTGATATGAGTAGCGATCGCATCCTTGAAGCCAACCCTAAAGCCGCTCAGATGCTAGGGTACAGCCGTCAGGAACTACTCGAAACTGTCCGCATTTCCAATGTCCATCCCCACGAAATGCCCCAGCTGATGGCCTTCTCCCAATCGGTATTGGCAACCGGGCAGGGCTGGACCGATCAGCTCACCTGTCTCACCAAATCCGGCACGACCTTACCGGCAGAAATCTCTGCCTCGACCTTAGAGTTTGCCCAGCGTCAGTGTGTGGTAGCAATTGTCCGCGACATTAGCGAGAGAAAACGTCTAGAAGCCGAACGCAAACGAGCCGAGCAAGCCCTGGCGGCCCTGGCCGAAGTGGGGGAACTGGCCTCCATGATTGTCCACGAAGTACGCAACCCGCTCACCACCGTCATGATGGGACTGGGGGCCCTACGCCACTCCCAGCTCTCCGAGCGAGATACCCGGCGTCTGGACTTGGCAGCCTCTGAAGCCGAACGTCTAGAGTCTCTGCTCAATGAGATTTTGCTCTATGCCAAACCTCAAAATCTGCAAACGACCCCGGTTAACTTAACTAGGCTCGTTACCGAGGTGTTGACGACTCTTCAGGCACAGCCTGTGGCCACCGACCGCCCTCTTTTGTTTAAAGACGCAGCCGAGGCCATTACGATCCAGGGAGATGCCGACAAACTAAAACAGGTGTTGATCAATCTGGTGAGTAATGCCTGTGAGGCCATCGAGCCTGGCAATGCTGTGACGTGTTACCTGGAGACAGCACCTGACCAAATATGTCTCCGTATTCACAACGGTGGCGAACCGATTCCAGCGGATGTGTTGCCCCAGCTGACTAAGCCGTTTTTTACCACCAAGTCTAGCGGTACCGGGCTGGGTCTAGCGATTGTCAAACGGATTGTGGAGGCCCATCAGGGGAGTTTGACCATTGAGTCAGCAGCGGCAACTGGCACCCTGACATCGGTGGTTTTTAGAATAGCTTAGGACAGATAGCCGAGCTATTTATTGAATCTCTTCCAGGTCGTCTAGCATTTTGGCAGATCGCTCCAAGTTGGGAGTCAGCTGCAAATACAACCCCGGCACCACCAGCAACGCAATCACGGTCGCCGACAATAACCCAAAAATAATCGCCATACATAGCGGAAACCACTGTGCATCGCTAAACGCCAACGGTAATAAGCCAATGATGGTTGTAATCGACGTCGTCAAAATCGGCCTTAACCGGTCGCTTGCCCCAGCCGCCGCCGCATGCCGTACATCTAACCCCTCCTTCCGTCGCTCATTCATCGTCTCCACCATCACAATCGCATCATTCACCACAATTCCCACCAGCGCAATCACACCGATCATGGCCGGAAAAGAGAACGATAGCCTCAGCAAAAAGAAACCAAACAACGTTCCAATCAACGCAAAGGGAATCGTAAGAATAATAATCAATGGCTGGGTGTAAGAACCAAACTGCAGCACCAGTACCGCAAATACCAAGAAGATCGCCACCACCAGCATCTGTCCCGCAGAGCCAAAGGTCTCACTGCTCGTATCCGCATCTCCACCAAACCGATAGGTGTAGCCCTGGGGCCAGCGCTCGGCACTGACTCTATCACTCGGGTCATACTGCATGGCTTCTAACCGAGGTGTTAGCTCCGCTAGAATCTCAGTATCATAAAAGTCCTCACCAGGAATCACCTTAGCCAACACCGTCACACTGCGCTGGGTGTTCCGATGGGTAATCGACAGGGGCACAGCCCCAGGTGCTTCCTCTAGGAGAGCGTCCGCCGGGAGTGCCTCACCATCGGGGGTGATAAACCGCATGGTGGCAAATTCATCCAGGCGAGAAGGACCGCCAATGGTGCCCTGGCGCGATGGCCACTGGGTACTCAGACGAATTTCGAGATCTTCTTCACCGCTGCCGATGGCAAAGTCACCCACATCGTTATCGATCATCAAGTAGCGTCCCTGGGAACCCAAATCATTCTGGCTAATACCATAGAAATCTAGCGCTTCTCGTTTCGGTACTAGCTTATAATCCTGCCGCAGGTTACCCAGGTCATCCCGCACATCCATGGTGCCTGGAATCTCTCGCAGAGACTGTTGCACCTGACTCGAAATCTCTCGCAATGTTTGTAGATCGTCACCAAAAATTTCGATCTGGATCGGATCGGCCCCACCGCCTGACAGCGGGAAGGCTGTACTCAAGATAGCACCTGGATAGTTACGAACAATATCTCTTTCTAACTCATCTTTAAGATCGCGGGCATATTCAAAGGAATCTCTCGCCCGCTGGTTGCGATTGACAAATACTGCCGACAGTCCCACAAAATAGTCGGCATTACCCGGTTTGATTTCGCTAGACGATACTAAATTACTGCGCTGTCCCACCAGCTTCACCACGCTTTCAAACACATTCTCACCGTTGGGGTCACTGTAGTTACGCACAACGTCCCCCATCAGGTCAGCCACTTCCTGGGATGTTTCTAGGGTGGCGGCTGGGGGCAGCTCTACATTAATGCTCAGTTTGTTGTCGTCACTGACGGCAAATAGGGAACTGGGCAGTTGGCTAAATAAAATCGCAGCGCAGACAAATAGGGCAATGGCCCCGGCTGTCCACAGGCGGGCCACATGACGGTTGGGTACGGTAGCCCGTAGGCTCCAATGGGAGAATCGTTCGGAGGCGGTCTCAGTTAGTCGATCAACATAGGTTTTGGAGGCTTTACCATCGTCGTGGTTATCCAGGAGAAATTTAGATAGGGGTACGACAGCCAGCAGGGCCAGGACATAGCTCATTACCAAACAGGTAATGGCACTAATGGGAATTAGTCGAATAAATTTTCCTAGGGTACCGGAAATGGCCATCAGCGGAGCCATGGCTAAAATAGTGGTGAGCTGCCCCGTAAAGGCTGGTGAGGCATAGGTTTGTACCGTTTTTATCGCGGCTCTAGGAAAGCTCAAACCCTGAACAAAAATGCCATCGTGCAATCCCTCTAGCATGAGGATAAACACATCCACCAGCAGCCCCAGGGCCAGGATCATACCCACCGTCACCATGGTATTGAGGGTATAGCCCAACATCCATAGGATAAACAGCACCCCGGCAAAGGTCATGGGAATGGCTAAACCGGCAATCAGGGCCTCGCGCCAGGTGAGGGCAACAAAAAGGATGGCAAAGACCAACAGGGATGCCTGCAGTACGTTGCTGCCCAGGTTGGCCAGATCTTTGCGAATGGTATTGGCATCGTTGTTGAGGACGCGATACTCCATGCCGAAGGGCCAAATGTTGGGGTCCTGACTCGCCAGCTCCATATCGGCCAGGACATCGTCAATCACCTGAATGGTGTCGGTCCCGGCAACTTTTACCACCTCTAAGTTGATGGTGGGGCTAAAGTCACTCCCCTGCCAGCTGACAAATGCCCGCTGGGTTTCTCGTTCTAGGCCCTGGTAAACCTCGGCCACTTCCGACAGCTGCACCACACGGCTGTCGTCTAACCGGGTTACGGGCAGATCTTTTAAATCATCCAGAGTGCGAAAGCGACCATACAGTCGCACCTGGGCTCCAAATTCTTCATCGCGCACCAAGTCCCAAGAGGTATCAACATTCCCCCCTTGGATGGCATCACGGACCTGAGTGGCCGCAATCCCCAATGTAGTCAATCGACTGGGAATCATCTGGACATGGATGACCTCGTCACGCTGACCGCCCAGGTTGACTTCCCGTACATTTTTGACCGCTTCTAGCCGGTCTTGCAGGTCTTCAGCCGCCTGACTCAGCAGGGCGATATCTAGACCCTCGCCACTCAGGGCCATGGTGAGGATAGGGGCATCTTGTTGAGATAGCTGCTCAAAAGCAGGCTTTTCTCGTCCGGTCGACTCTTCGGGGAGTTCGGTCTCCGCATCGTCCACTTTTCCCCGCAGCTCTTGAATCGATTCGGCAACAGGGGCCTCTGCTTTGAAAGCAACGTTAATGATCGAAAAAGAATTAAACGTGGCGCTGGTAAAGTCGTCCAGGCCCTGAAGACTTTTGATTTCTTTTTCTAGTTTGTCCGTAACCTGATTTTCAATGGTTTCTGCATCGGTGCCCCCCCAGCTGGTGGTGATCATGGCCCGAGCAATCTTAATTTCGGGTTCCCCCTCCTTCACCATGGAGAAGTAGCCCATTAATCCCCCCATCATCAGCATAAAACAGAGGAGAATGGCAAAAATCTGACGGGTAAAAAAGAATTCCATCCAGCCGGGAACAGCCGAGGATTCGGGTTTTTCCTCCGGTGTGGCAATAGCGCGCTCGTCGGTTTTCATCGGCTTTGCTCCCGGTTGACTACCTCAACCGGGGTGCCATCTACCAGACGGTTTTGCCCTTCGACCACCACCTGTTCCCCAGGCTCCACGCCCGAGAGTATTTCTACCCCTGAAAGTCCTTCAATGCCCAGGGTGACCTGTCGCTGCTGAACGGTGCCGTCGACCTCATTGATAACAAAGGCATATGATTGCTGATTTCTAGAGAGTAGTGAACCTAACGGGAGAACAACGGCATCACTGCGGCTGGCCACTTCAATCCAAACATAGACTCGGCCACCGACCTTCAGATTGCGCACCTGCTCTAATCCACGAATAGTGATTTCAGTGCCTCGACTGCCCGGTGTTTGTGAGGGACTCACGGCAAATACGCGACCACCGCTGCCCCGCTGCTTAGCAATGTCGAGCAGTCCTTGAGAGGTGGTGCCAGTGGCTTGGGCCGAACTGATCTCTTCTTCTAGAACCACATGGGCTCGCTGACCGGGTTGAATCTCTGCAGCATCTTCTGCCTGCAGTTCTAACTCCACTTCAAAGGATTGGGGATCGACGACAACGATCGGTGCTGACTCAATGACATCCTGGGGACTGCTGGTATTAAGATATTGGGTGCTCCAATACTCACCCTCCCGAATATTGATGTAGGCCACGACACCATCCAGGGGAGAGACTAGCTGGGTATCTTCTAAATTGACGGCACTCTCATTGAGGCGAGCCTGGGAGGCTTTCAACGAGGCCTCTGAAGAAATTATGGTCTCCTCAGCAGACCGAATGTCTTGTTGGGCTGTCTTGAGAGCCGCCGCGGCCTGGTCTACTCGATTGATGTAAGCGTCGCGATCGCTCTCGGATACGGCCCCTTCTTTAAATAAATTCTCATAGCGTTGCAGTTCGGTCTGAGCCAGGGCCAGATCAGACTCGGCCCGTTCCAGACTAGCTTGGGACTGCAGCAGCCCAGCTTTTGATTGGTTTAGCTGGGTTTTAGAGACCTGGATATCGGCTTCAGCGGTATCAATGCTAGATTGCTGTCTCCGGGCGTCAATCGTCGCCAGCAGCTGCCCCCGTGAAACAGCATCCCCTTCCCGCAGTTCTACACCGTTGATTTTAGCCACATAGGTAATATCGCCACTGGCCTGGAAGTTTAGCAGTCGTCGCTGCACGGGCCAGACAGAGCCTTCATCAAATACCCAGCCTTGGACAGTGCGTCTTTCGGCTGTGATCACCCTTACGGGTAAACGGGCTTGATCCAAGGCCGACTGCTCCGTTTCCTCGGATGAAGGCGCAGAGGTCAGGGTTCGATAGACCCTCACTCCAACCAGCCCAGCCACCACTAACATGGCCAGGGCAACGGCTGGCCAGAGAGGTTTATTAGGCTGCTTGCGCCATCCTGGCAGGGCGCTGGATTGAGGGGGTGATGCAGCAGGTGCTGGGTCGATGGCCGTCTCTGTGTTTAAGTTCGGCGGCTGGTCAAGGGGCGGTTGGGGGCTGATACCGTCGGAGCTCATAGGGGTAACGGCAAAACTTGGTACTTGGCAGCTTACGTGAAATCACCTAATGGTGCCAAATAACCTTTGGTAATTCAAGCAGGTCAAGCCGATTAAAGTCGCACATGGGCTTTTGTTGCCCCGCTGTAGTGGCTCATGTAATGGCCTGAGGGCATCATCTCCGTTGGCTGGACCGTTGGGCCAGATAGCTGCCGATTAAGATCGCGATCAGCACAGACGAGTACATTTGCCCCACAATGGCTTCCAGGTTAGTCAGCACCTGGGCCACTTCACTTAAGGGGACAATGTCGCCATAGCCCAGGGTGGTGAGTGTAGTAAAGCTAAAGTGAAGTGGCCTAAGATAAGAGCCGGTCCGAACCAAGGGTTGGGAGAAGGCATTGGCATCCAGGGTGTTGACGATACCGTACAGTAACGCCCAGACAAACCCAAGTAGCAGATAAACACTGATGCCACCGCGCACAACATCGATGGTGACTTCGGGAGTGGTAAAGATGTCCCGGCCAATCCAGTAGGCGGCTCCTGCTAGATAAAGGGCAAAAATGGTTTGAGCGATCAGGCTAAAGGGCTGATTTAAATAGCTGATCCAGCCCAGACTCGAACTGACTGCTAAGCAAAAGGCAATGATTGCGATCGCACCATAAATAACCAGCCATCGCCTAGGCAGTGCAAAGCTATTAACAACCACAATAAGGGTGTACAACAACAGTGAAATGGAGAGAATATTACCAATCCCAGCCTTTAAAAATGGAGAAACCACAAAGGTGACAGCCAGGACAATCAGCAACTGTCGATATTTTTGAGTTTTATGCTGAAGAAGAGGACTCATACAAGGCATCACATCTAGAATGCCCTGATATTAAAGCAGCTGTTAAAAAGATTGTGCTGTTTTGATGCCATGCAGAAAATTAAAAGCCTAAAAAATCCCCTCTAGCATCATTGGTACTGGAGGGGATTTTCTTATATAAAACTGACCGCTAATGCCAACCAACGACTAGTTTGGCCGTGGGCTTAGATTCCTGCTGATTGATGATCTGTTGGTGTTCAGTGACCAAATTCAATAGCTCTTTGCTCTCAACACCAATGTCTGCACAGGTTGACCGTAGCGCCTTGCCAAACCAGCGGACATTATCGCCATAACCACATTTATGAGCTGCCGTCACCACACCAGCATCAGCGTAGGCTTTGGCATATCCAACGAGGACTATTCCCTTTAGCGGCGTTGGGTTATTGATAATCATGGGGTGATTTGTGGTTACCCTATGGACAATAGACAATTGTGAGGTTAGTGTCTTCTATCTGTGGTTAGAAATAGGTTGGCAATCGTGCTGGTTCAGAACTGTTACTTTTCTAAGTCATATCTGTCAGAAGTTTTCTTAACGTTTTCTTTTAGCCGTTGCTGATTTAGGGGATGGACCGATCGGGTAATGATGCAATTTATCAGCACTCTTCAGTTGAAATCACCCCGGGGATCAGCAACGCCTCTTTTATTTTCGAATTCTAACTTACCTCCCCAGATAGATATGCCAGGATTGAAATCTTGCCATACTAAGAGCACTTGATAAGTTTACAGAGCATAGCTTCAGTATAACTCCATGGCAAATATGTCCCTATCTAAAGATTCCATCGGTGCTTACCTTACAGAGATCGGTCGGACTCCCCGCCTGACTCACGAGGAGGAGTTGCTGTTGGGTAGGGCTATACAGCAGCACATGCAGCTTGAAGATATTCGCGCATCGTTGGCAGAATCATTGGAGCACGAGCCAAGCCAGGCAGAGTGGGCTGATGCGGCACAGCTCTCTGTTGAAGCGTTAGAGCAGACTATCAAAGCTGGACAGCGGGCTAGAGAAAAAATGGTTAAGGCCAATTTACGCTTGGTTGTTTCCATCGCTAAAAAGTACCAGAAGAGTCAGCTGGAATTTATGGATCTGATACAGGAAGGAGCCATCGGCCTACAGCGAGGTGCTGAGAAGTTTGATCCGGGTAAAGGCTATCGCTTTTCTACCTATGCTTACTGGTGGATTCGTCAGGCTATGACCCGTGCGATCGCAGAAAAAAGTCGCATCATTCGTCTGCCGATCAATGTCAATGAAAAAATAACTAAGCTGCGTAGAGCCCAGCGCCAGCTAGCTAAAACCCACAAGCGTCCGGCCACCATCGCTGAGCTGAGCGAGGTGTTATCAATGCCTAAGGAAAAAGTACGTAATTTGCTACTACAAAGTCGCGATCCCCTATCCTTGGACCTGCGCATGGGCGAAAAACAGGATACCAGTCTCAGCGATATGTTAGAAGACGACGGACCGACGCCTCAAGAATACGTAGTCGAGTCTTCCTTAAAAGAAGATTTGAGGGGTTTAATGACACATCTTTCAGGGGCACAGCAACAGGTCCTGACCCTACGCTACGGACTAAACAGCGGTGTCAAAATGAGTTTTGCCAAGATTGGAGACCAGATGGGCATCAGCCGTCAAAGAGTTCGTCAAATTGAGCGGGAAGCTCTCAAGCGTATGCGCTATCACCAAACTGACGTTAGCGCTTATTTAGCCGTTAGCTAACGCTGGCGAAAAAGCAACCCATAATCCAATCTCCCTCCCCATGGAAACAATGCGGAGCTGAAAAAATGCATGCCTACTCTACCGCTTCAACATAGCTTTTGGGTTTATTGGTTTATATTTTGCGGCATCATTATGAGCGGTTATTTTATAACTGCTTCGGTGTTTTATTGGCTCATGTATTCTGTCTTGGATAAGCCTTCTTCAGAGGAGAAGACTGACAATAAGGCCCAAGAGCGGCAGACAATCGTGGACGACATTAAACTCTCAGTGCTGTCAGTTGTTTTCTTTGCATTTGCCGCTTCCTGTTTTATGATCTGCTTTAGGGCAGATTTGACAAAGGTTTATACCCATTTTTCCCTCAAGGATATTGGCTATATTATCTTTAGCTATGTGACTGTGCTATTGCTGCAGGACACATACTTTTACTTTACCCATCGGCTGTTTCATTTACCACTGTTGTTTAAG
>NZ_JADEXP010000133.1 GCF_015207065.1 Leptolyngbya cf. ectocarpi LEGE 11479
ACAGACTATTCCCGTAAAACGGTGCAGACCTCCTTTGGGGGCAAAGAATTTTTTGAACTTGGAGCCGAACTCACAGAACAGCTCAAGCGTCTGAGCCAAGAGTCGGGTGCAACTCTGTTTATGACATTGTTTGCTGCGTTTAGCACATTGCTTTATCGCTATAGCGGCCAGGAAGACATCTTGGTGGGAACCCCGATTGCTAACCGCAACCGCAGTGAACTAGAAGGACTCATTGGCTTTTTTGTGAATACGCTGGTGTTGCGATCTCGCTTTGATGCCGATCCCTCTTTCGCTGAATTATTGGATCAGGTTCGGCAGACTGCTTTGGATGCTTACGCCCATCAGGATGTCCCGTTTGAGCAGTTGGTGGAGGCCCTACAACCGGAACGCAGCCTCAGCTACACGCCTATATTTCAGGTGATGTTTGCCCTGCAAAATGCACCGATGGCCCCTCTGGAGTTACCGAACGTGAGTTTCAACTGGCTGCCCCTCGAAAATGCCAGAGCCCCGTTTGAGTTGTTCTTATCCATGGAGGAGACAGAAACGGGGTTGAATGGATATTGGGAATATAATAGCGATTTATTTGAGACAGCCACCATCCGTCGGGCCATTGGGCATTTTCAGACGTTGCTGGAAGCGCTCGTGGCTAATCCCCAAATGGGCGTTGACGAACTGCCTTTGTTGACCGAAGCAGAGCGCCATCAGTTGCTCGGCCAGTGGAATAACACTCAAGCTGAATATCCCCAAGATAAATACATTCACCAGTTGTTTGAAGAACAGGTGCAACGCACTCCCGACGCCGTAGCCGTTGCTTTTGAAGACGCACAACTGACCTACCAGGAGTTGAACGCTCGCGCCAACCAACTCGCCCACTACTTGCAGAGCTTGGGCGTTGGGCCAGAGGTACTAGTGGGGATTTACATCGAGAGATCCCTCGAAATGGTGGTGGGATTATTAGGCATTCTCAAAGCGGGTGGGGCTTATGTACCGTTAGATCCCAATTATCCACCTGAGCGCCTTGCCTATATTCTTGATAACTCCCAAGCAACGGCCCTAGTTACCACCCATCAACTAGCCGCCCGATTGCCCTGCTTACCCAAGCATCTCATCTGTTTAGAGGATGACTGGGAATTGATCTCTACCCATAGCACGGGTGATTTCCCAGCGAATGTCCAGCCTGACAGCTTAGCCTATGTCATGTACACCTCCGGCTCTACTGGAAAACCCAAAGGCGTACAAATTTGCCATCAATCTCTTGTTAACTTTCTCTGCTCAATGCAAGTAACCCCAGGATTAACGGATGCAGACGTGGTCTTAGCGGTTACGACTCTCTGTTTTGATATTGCTGCCCTAGAGGTTTACCTACCGCTCATCGTCGGCGCAAAAACGTTTATCGCCAGTCGAGACGTTGCTGCTGATGGCAAGCAGCTGGCAGCAGAACTAGAACGCTCGGGTGCGACGGTGATGCAAGCCACTCCAGCCACTTGGCAGATGCTGCTGGCGATCGGTTGGTCGGGTAAGCCGTCGTTGAAAATTATCTGTGGTGGCGAAGCCTTATCGATGCAACTCGCTGCTAACCTGCGAGAAAAAGGCAGCTCTGTGTGGAATTTATACGGCCCGACAGAGGCGACCGTTTGGTCAACGGTTTGCTCGGTGAGCGACTTAGATGGGATAGAGCATCACAAAGATATTGCAGTCTCGATCGGGACTGCGATCGCAAATACCCAAACCTACATTCTCGATCGTCATCGTCAACCCGTCCCCATCGGCGTACCGGGAGAACTCCACATCGGCGGTGCAGGGCTGGCCCGAGGTTATCTCAACCGTACCGAATTAACCGAAACCAAGTTCATCTCCAATCCCTTTAGTCACCAATCAGACTCTCGTCTCTACAAAACAGGAGACTTAGCTCGTTATCTTTCCGATGGCCACATTGAATTTGTCGGACGCATTGATAATCAGGTAAAAATCCGAGGCTTTCGCATCGAACTTGGAGAAGTCGAAGCAGTTTTAACTCAACATCCAGAAGTTTGCTCAGCTGTGGTGATTGTTCGCGAAGACTCTCCTGGAGAAAAACGTCTGGTTGCCTATACTGTGACCCAAGCAGAACTCACAAGCACGGATTTGCGCGTTTTCCTGAGAAGCAGGCTACCCGATTATATGTTGCCTGCTATTTTTGTCTTTTTAGAGGCAATTCCTCTAACGCCCAATGGCAAAAGCGATCGCCGTGCCCTACCCGCACCCGATGACGACAATATCTCTAATCGCTCTAGTTTCATGCCCCCTCGTAACTCAGCAGAACTGCAACTGTCTCAAGTTTGGTCGAAAGTTCTCAATATCAGTTCCGTTGGCGTCACAGACAATTTCTTTGATTTAGGAGGACATTCCCTGTTGGCAGTGCAGTTGATGGCACGTATCGAACGGCAATTTGGTATCCATCTACCGCTGGCAACGCTGTTCACCGAACCCACCATCGAAAACCAAGCCACCTTAATGAATACCCACAGCGATGTTCGTGCTTATTCCCCCTTGGTTTCCATTCAAACATTAGGAGAGTTACCACCCTTATTTTGTGTGCATCCTATTGGCGGTAACGTGCTCTGTTATGCAGAATTAGCCCGACATTTAGGCAACAATCAACCGCTCTACGGACTGCAATCTCCGGGGCTATCTAGCGAACAAGAACCCTTAAGCAAAATCGAGGAGATGGCAGCGATTTACATCGAAGCTTTGCAGGAGATTCAATCCACGGGACCCTACTATTTGGGAGGGTGGTCGATGGGAGGTGTTATTGCACTAGAAATGGCCCAGCAGTTGCAAGCTGCTGAACAAACAGTAGCCCTCGTTGCTTTAATTGACAGCTATGACCCCAGTACCCTGTCCGACCTAGACTCCACGGATGAGGAAGCTTTAGCGAATTCTCTGGCAGTGGATTTAAGCGGTTTATTAGGCGTTGAACTGCCCTTGGCACAGCTCAACCTGGCACAACTCCAGCCTCAAGAACAGTTACAGCACATCTTCTCTGCCGCCAAACGACTGAATCTCTTATCGCCAGAAGTTGGCATGGAGCAAATGGAGCAGTCGTTCCAAGTTTTCAAAGCCAACCACATTGCCCTGGGGAACTATCAACCCCAGACTTATTCGGGGCGGATTGCTCTGTTTTACGCAAGTGCTTCGGCAGCGGAAGACCGAGGCTGGGGTTCAATAACAACCGGTCAGTTTGAAACCTACAGGGTTAACGGTGACCATTATGAGATTATGCGATCGCCCCATATCCAAATTCTCGCCCAAGAACTGACCGCTTGTCTGAATTGCTGCCATCAAGGCGTTGATAAATCCTCAGAGTCAATCTAGAAAAAAGGTGTAGGAGAGGGCGCTTTAGAGTTACATTTCTAAAATGTCTGTGCGGAAACTCGGCAAAATGAATCGTCAGCACCAGCCACCGATCCGAATTGAGAATCTCATCAAGATCTATGGCAATAATCCTCGGATGGCATTGAAGTTATTTAGGGATGGGGGAACTCGTGATTCAATTCAGGCATCAACCGGTCATGTCCTAGGCATTGCCGGTGTTTCCCTGACGATTAACGAGGGCGAATTGTTTGTTGTTGATGGGCTTGTCGGGCTCCGGAAATCTACACTGATTCGATGTATTAACCGCCTTATTAACCCCACTAGCGGTCATATTTTCATTGAAGGTGAAGACGTCGCCCATGTGAGTGAAGTACGGATGCGCGAAATCCGCCGAAGTAAAATGGCGATGGTGTTTCAGCGGTTTGCCCTTTTTTCCCACAAAACCGTTGTTGAGAATGTTGAGTATGGTTTAAAGATTCAGGGCATGGCCACCGATGACTATCGTCTAATGCCAACGCTGCTGAGGGTAACGATAGACTAATTGGCAATAGGACTAAAGTCGAATTAATGGATTTTAGTAATGAGCGCAAGCGTGAGGGAGCTACCATCGTTGCGTGAAATAGGTTTGTGACAATTAAATCATGTTTCACTGTAAGACATCTTTTTGAGAGGCTCACATGACGTAAGGAATCTGCGGCTAAATAATGTGCCCGATAAACCCGGTTTCGACTTCGCTCAACCTTCCAGCTTCGAGAGCTGAGCGGAGTCGAAACTCGACCTACGGATATTTTTTTCGAGCCATTCCCTAATCCTCGGCAATAGAGTTGGCGATCATAACAACCTATTGCAAACGTTCTCTGAAAACGTCTCTACCACAAAACATCTGATATTCTGAAGGACAAATAAAATACTGCCCCTTAAGTCAAGCTGCCCCTATGCGTCGCCCCCGCCTGAGGTCATCTATCCATCGTGTCTGTGTAGTACTCTGTGCCCTGAGCCTGTTTATTACCCTGTGGTTAGGACATCCGTTTACCCGCTCGGCTCCCATCGCCCAGGCTATCGATGCGCGGCAGCTAGTACAAACGGGGGTGGACTATTACAACACGGGTAATTACCTAGCGGCTGTAGACCCCTGGTTGAGCGCCCGTCAAGCCTATGAAGCTAGTCAGGATTTGCCGGCGCTAGCTATCGTTGATGAAAATCTAGCGCGGGTTCATCAACAGATGGGCCGCACCTCAGAGGAAATTACTTACTGGGAACAGGCCATTGCCACCGTTAGAACTATAGGGGATCACCAAAAGCTGGGACGTTTGCTGACTGAGCAAGCCCAGGCCTATGGACGGCTGGGACAGCATCGTCGGGCTATAACCCTACTTTGTGGAGCCCCTGACGAGGGGAGTTGCCATGTGGGCAGCGCTCTGGAGATTGCCAAAACGACAGATGATTCACTGGGACAGATTACTGCGTTAGGTAGCTTGGGAGAAGCCTATCGTGCCAGCGGTAGTATAAAGGTGGCACAGGACTACCTTATGCAGGGACATGCACTTAGTCGTGAGCTAGGTGAGACAGTACTGGAGGCATCTCTGCTTAATAGTTTAGGTAACACATCGACCAGCCTGGCTCTGATCAGCTATCGTCGGGCTGATGAAGCAGATCAACGAGGAGACTTTGAGGCGGATAACCTGCGGACCGAAGCTGACACGTTGAATGCTCAGGCGATTGAACAGTTTCAAAACAGCTATCAGCTGGCTGTAGAACAACAAGATAGTGGCACTGTACTGTATGCCTTGCTTAATCTGATTCCGGCCTATGAGCGGGTGGGTAATACCGGTGAGGTGCGTCGTTATCGTGAGCTGGCCCTGGTAGCTCTGCAACAACTACCGGAGTCAAAAGCCAAGGCATTTGCGGCCATTCAGCTAGCGGACTTATTGGATCCTTTGAATATACGTCAATCGCAGCTGATTCTGAGTCAGACACCGCCTTCTGGACGGGTGGAGCGGGAAACGACAGCTTTGTTAGAACAGGCTCTTGCCATTGGTCAGGCGACGCAAAATTTTAGAATTCAGTCTTTTGCGCTGGGTAAGCTGGGCAGCCTGGATGAACGGGCTGGGCGCTATGGTGCGGCGATTGACAAAACTCAGCGGGCTCGTCTGGCAGCCGATCAAGACCGGGCGGCGCAGGATAGTTTGTATTTGTGGGAATGGCAGCTGGGGCGTATTTATAAAGCTCAGGGTAAGACTGATAAAGCGAACCGAGCCTATGGTCAAGCGGTCGCCCTGCTAGAGCAAATTCGCAGTGATATTCTCAGTGCTAACCGCGATTTGCAGTTTGACTTTCGGGATACGGTGGAGCCGATTTATCGGCAGTATACGGCTTTGAATTTGGTGGCTGTGCCCAAGCAGGTCACTCTGACTGAAGAGGAAGCGGCATTTGATGATTTGGAGCTGGCGCTAACTACATTAGACTCTCTCAAGGTGGCTGAACTGCAAAGCTATTTTGCGAATGACTGTGTGATTGTGCCAGCTCAGGTTCGGGCAGATGCAGTGGGACAGAGCAGCGCTACGGCTGTTTTTAGTACGGCGTTGCCCGATGGGGAAGAGCAACAATCATTAAGCAAAGCGTCGAGTGTATTAGATGAAAGTCCGCTGACGGTGATTCTGAGCTTACCGAGCGGCGCTCGCAAAATGGTCCAGATACCGGTTCCGGCAGAAGTTGTGAACACTACCATTAACGACTTCCGGATTAGCTTGGAGCTAGGAGAGCGCAACCCTCGCTTTAATTTTGATGAGGCTCAACAGCTTTATGACTGGCTAATTCGTCCGTTTGAGGCGGATCTGGCGGATGTAAAAACGCTGGTGTTTGTCAATGATGGTTTACTGCGTAGCGTACCGATGGCGGCATTACACGATGGTCATCAGTTTTTGATCGAGAAGTTTGCGGTGGCTACTACACCTAGTTTAAAGCTGACCACGCCAGAAAAGCTAAAACGTCGCGGTCTGAGGGCCTTGTTGCTAGGTGTGAGTGAATTGTCTGTAGTATCGCCGGAGAGAGTGTTTGATTCTCTACCGGCAGTTGAGAAAGAGTTAGCGCTACTGGCTGACAAACTACCTGCCACCAAAACTTTGCTAAATGATGATTTTTCAATCGATACGTTGCAAACTGCTCTAAAGGAGACAGACTATCGTATTTTGCACATGGCCACCCACGGCACCTTTGGCTTTGCCCCGGAGGACAATTTTGTGATTGTGGGGGCCAAAGATGAGACGGGGCAGTATAACGAGACCCTGACGATTAGTGAGCTGGACCAGCTGATTCGTAATGTCAATGACCCCACCCGCGAGCCCATTGAGCTGTTGACCTTGACCGCTTGTGAGACGGCAATTGGTGGTAATCGGTCTACGCTGGGATTAGCGGGGGTGGCTATACGGGCAGGGGTGCGTAGCGCCGTCGCTAGTCTATGGTCCGTAAGCGATGAATCTACCGCTGAGATTATTGCTAACTTTTATGACCAGCTACAGCAGCCGAATCTGACCAAGGCTGAGGCACTGCAGCAGGCTCAGATTGCCATGCTGCGGTCTGGGGATTCTGGGGATTTCTTCAAAGCCCATCCCTACCGATGGGCTCCGTTTATTTTGATTGGTAACTGGCTCTAGGGGGTGGCTTCGACAATTTCTAGAATGTCTTGGCTGAGCTGCTCTTCCGTGGCGGGTAGGGATGCGGCTAGGTCTACCAGTAGACCGTTACGAGTTTGGTGGTCGGTGGGTGTGGTTGATTGAGTTACCTGTGCGATCGCATCGTACCAAACCCCCGCTTGACCATAGGCAATAGCCCGTTCTGCATCGGTTGTCGCTATTGCCAATGCCTGGGATAGTTCACTAGATGTAGGCACCACCTCAAAAAACAACTCCTGTCGGATCGCCCGCGATGGATAGGCCGGATTGCACTCAATAATCACCTGCCAGCGATATTCCACATCAGGGGAGAGTGCCGGTTCTGTCGTGGGTAGCTGGTGGGTCATAAACCCAGGCGTGTAGTCTAGCTCTGTCTCATAGATAACGTCTGGAATATTGTCTGCAGCGGGAGCCAACAGCCGGAAAATAATCGGAAATGTGCGGTCTGTCTCAGGCAGATGCCAGACAAAGGACGGATACTCAGATGTGGTATGTCCTAAAATCCCCTCAGCAGAGCTGGGGCCAAACACGGTAAAAGCTGTTTCCGTTATCCCTAAACATCCACCACGGCGAGTGCCGGTCGGCGTCGTTGGTCCAGATAGGGGTTTAGCATCGGGGGGACGAAAATAGGTGCCTGTCGAGGTTAAAACCGTATCCTCATCCAAATTAGAATCATCAGGCGGCGTAAACTGAGCCTGTCGTTGAACGCTAGTAGCTGCTGGTGAAGGAGCCTGAGCTGCCTGAGCAATGGATAGGCCACTCAAAACAAGTGTAGAAGCAAGAGATAAACACAACAAACGGTAGTGGGGAGCAGCCATGAGCGTAAATCCAATCTGGAATAATCTGATGGAGCGAGCAGTTGCTGATGCTTTAAAGGCAACAAACTCGACAATAGTAGCGCCACAGGCGAATTGTCCAATACGCTACGGTAACCGCTAATAAAACGGTACTTAACCACTGTAGCCAAGCCCAGTGCAACCCGAGGCGAGTCAGGCCAAAAATGGCAATATCATCCACAAAGTTTAACAGCAGGATCAATGCTTTTTGCACCAGATTGCTCAAGTTATCAAGTTGCATCGGGGCCAGCTCCATTGCGTTCTTGCCCCTACTTTATGAAAGGTATCTGCCACAAACATCCAGGAAACTAGCCTATTCTGTGGCCAAGATTGGCTAACTTAGCTGCATAAAAGTGCAATCCTATCGAACATTCAATCTTGCAGAGATGGCACAATGTAGCATCTCTGCAAGACAGTCACCTTTCGTCTTTCATGGACAGGGCAAATTCTGGGTTATGGCGCTGAGGGGCAATTTAGCTACGACGATGCCCAAACCTATGAAGACGGGATTGTTCGAGGTGACGATTTGGAAGCGTTTGACATCGCCTTCTATGATCCACAAGGCAGTCTGATTCAAGAATTTGAGGATAACCACCTCACCTATTCAGGGTTCAACTTTAATTTCGACACCCAAACGGGTGAAATTTTGCAAGATGGCTTTTTTGATGAGCCGAATGGCATTGATATTGGAGAATACACAGTCCTATTCGATGAAGCAGGGGAACCCACTGGGGCAACGGGGCTAAATTTCTGGTCGGATGATTGCCACAAAGGTGCCTGAACCGGGTGCATTAGTTGGACTAGGTGCGATCGCACTGCTGGCCCGCCGTTTGCAGCGCTCTAGGGGACAAGCCAAGTCTGTTTGAGGGGATAGTCGGCGCTGAGAGGTTAACAACGGTACCACTGGTCAGCCAGCATCGCTCTCATTTGGCTAGCCAGCCGCCGCCCCAGGCCAACAACATTGAAAATCCGGTCGCGGCGATTGCCTGCCTGGCCATCCGCCCCACCGCAAATCGCACCGACTGTTCGCGGGCGATGGTGAGTGCGGTGACCAGGCAGGGCACCACTAAACCGGGCAAATGTGTAACGCGCTGCACATCCACCTCAGTTTGAATCGGTAACTCAAAGTGGTCGGCAACCGTTTGCAGGTAAAGGGCGTACTGTTGGCCACTGACGTGCTCGACCTGAATGCGATCGCAGGCGAAGTCTTCAAGGTCACCGCATTCAGGTCGAGCAGTCCAAAGCCATGACTAGGAAATGACGGTGTGATGAAGCTCATCTCCTTAGGCCAGCGGCTAAAGGAAGCTCCGATCTGGTGTCGGTCTACAATCAAGCGCTCCCAGCTCCAGTTCTTTGAGCACAACGCCACAACCGATGCCTGCCGCTCCCGCACCGACAATCACAACGTCATAGGACAGATCCATTTGGGGTTGGCTCACGCTGGCTTACCTGAATGACAAGAACTTGAGAATGATAATTATTTTTAAGTTCTTGTCTAGGGGCTGTCGGGTCGGGCAGACCAATGGCGTCAGCCCTTTCTGGTTACATGGCAGAAAACCACTATAAGTTCATGAATAGGGAGGAGTTTTCTCAATAGTTCTAACAGGTGTTATAACAATGGTGTCACGTTATGGAGATTGCATAATGAGCATCCGTACAGAGCGCACCATTACAAAGATAGGTAATTCGGCTGGGATAACCTTGCCTGCTGAGGTCCTTGCTAAGCTAGGTGTAACTTCAGGAGAGAAAGTACATTTAGTTGAAATGGATGGCGGGAATTTTATGATTACCGCTTATGACCCTGATTTCGAGGAAGCTATGGCTATTTATGCCAAGGAAAGCAATCGTTACAAAGACGTTTTCAAGGCGCTTGCGGATGCTTGAACCACGTTGGGTTACCAGGGCCATGATTGAAGCGGCCCACTATGATCAAATCCAAAAGACTGGTGGTACACAAGGCATACTGGATGAAAACGAATTAGAGTCCCTAATAGCTAGGCCCAAGAACCATTTAGCTTATAGACAGGCGGTCGATATATTTGGCCTAGCTGCTTGCTATTTGTGGGGCTTCGCTTGCACCCAGGTCTTTGCCGATGGAAACAAGAGAGCAGGCTTATCTGCTCTCTTGCTGTTTTTGGGGTTGAATGGCTATCGATTAACTTGTGATCGTGAGCCTTTGGTACTGATGGTGCTTTCAGTTGCTAATAAAAAAATGAGTCAAGACGACGTTGTTATTTGGCTAAGAGAGAACGTTGAACAATGGGACGGTAACGAGCCTTAGCTACTACTCTGAAATGGCGGGTTGAATAGAGACGGATCTGCAGTGGCTGGCAGCGGGTCAGGACAACCGATGTAGTAACGGGTGATCGGCTCATCGGGGAGGATGCCATCAAGAATCTCTAGCTTATAGGGTTCGTTCAGTTGTTTAATCTCAGCGCGAATGTCATCCCAGTCCACGGTTTCGCGAATGATCGGTAGGTTTTTACGAATGATCCGCCGCATTTTTGCTGCGATCTGGTTTAGATCCTCTGGCGTGAATGGATCAGCCCGGTCAAAGTCGTAGTACAATCCCGTCTCTATGTAGGGGCCAATGGTGACTTTCGTCTCCGGGAACAGGGTTTGCACTGCCATGGCTAAGACATGGGCACAGGTGTGGCGCAACCGCGCTAGCTGCTCTACATCACTGGGACTAGTTGCGGACTGTGGGCGGGAGACTTGACTGACCATGAAAAGTCAAAATTAAGAATGATTATCATTCTTAATTTATCATAGCAATCAAGTATTGAGTGCTTTGGCGAAGGGGGAGCTTACTTCTTGTCCTCGGTAATGCTCATTTCACTGGTTTAACTGTCAAAAACGATAAATATTGACCCCATCGAGCCAGGATAGTCTTGGCGGCCCACTCAGACGTCACACCGATGATGAGTGTTGGTAGATAGGGCTCAATAGTTTATTTGAACTGGTAAAGAGACTTTAAAGCTTTCTGGATAATTCCGAGGCTAGGGGTATTATCCAGAAAATTTCTGGATAACTCCGACTGACAACTATGCGTTATCCAGAAAATTTCTGGATAACGCGTAGACTTAATTTTGTTATCCCCACGAAACTGTTGCGGCATCCCAAACTCACCTGTCTCGGGATCCATCGTGTAAATAGACAACGTAGACTGCTTCGGATGACCGATATACTGCATTCCCCCTAACGCCGCATAGTCAACAATCCAATAGTCTTGCACACCAATAGATTCATACTCTGCCAGCTTAGTCAGGTAATCATCTCGCCAGTTTTTTGACACCACCTCCATCACCAATGGGGGAGCGATATAAGCTATCGCAGAGCTAGACAGCCCCTTCATTCTCTCCCATTCAGCCTTGGCAAAAACAACAATATCGCCACGTCTGGCAGTGTCTCGCCCATTCTGAGACCCAATAGAGATTAACTTGGAACGCTTCGGTATGAAGGGTAAGTTTTTTTCTAAACAATGCAGTCTGAGCAGATCACAAAGATTGTCCGCCACATCTTCATGATTAGCAGTGGGATCGCTCATCGGTATTGGCTTACCCTCAATTAATTCATATAGACGATCATCACCGCTATCCCACACAAGAAAATCTTGCAATGACAAGGATGATGGTTGCGAGGATATTAAATCAACTGCTTGGGTCATACTGCATCACCACATGCTGTCCAAATTCAATATAAACACGCTCAAGGGTCACCGTTCTTACCGGCTTTCCACCTAGAGCCTTTAAATTGTGCTTTCAATTTTAGACGATGGGAATGATTGTGATGCTTACCCTTTTTTTAGTCCGCTAAATCCCGAACCTCACCCACCTTGAGCTGAACAGGGTTCGCAGAGGCCAAAGAATTCGAGGGTGTGATAGTAGATTGTGAATGAGCTGGAATGCTGAAGGGAAAACTCCAGACCCTTCAAAGGGCAAGTATTCAGAGGAAACGATTGCCCACAGTCCAAACAGGTCATGTAGTGACGGTCCTGCTCCACGGCATTGTAGAGTTTCTCCCCCGTCAGAGTTACCCGATGCTGCACCCTGTCCATCCGCTTTAGCGCGTCGAGGGCTCGATATACCGTTGCTAAACCAATCCGCTGATGTTGCTTGATCAGCGTATACAGTGCCTGGGCCGAGATTGGCTCAATCTGCTGCCGTAGTAATTGGAGTACCGCTTTTTGGGCCGGGGTGCAATGAACCTGAGTCATGGATTTTTTAAAGATTGCGAACTGACAGGTCAGCGATAGGGCTATCGCGGCAATTTTGAAAAATTGATGTAAGATATTCAAGAATGATAATCATTATCATAACGGGTTTCCATCTTATGTCATCCACATCAGCGCCCCTCCAACCTGCCACAGATGTTGCTGAGGCGATAAGTGAAGGTCATGACGGCATTGTGAAAGAGGCGGCGCGGCTGCTTCAGCCTAGGTGAGGAGAAAACGTATTAATGTAGGCGGCTAATTGTTTTTGTTCTAGTCACTATTATGGCGATGATGACGATTTCGGCTGAGCTAACGCGTATCTATGAGCTGTTTCAGCTGCCCTTTATGCAGCGATCGCTATTGGGTGGCGTTCTCACTGGGGTAACAGGAGGGCTGGTGGGAAGCTTCACCGTTGTCCGGCAACTCTCTTTCTTTAGTGATGCGCTAGGACACTCCGCTCTGTTGGGCGTTAGCATGGCTATTTTGTTGGGCTTTGACCCCGGTTGGGTTTTACTGCCCTTTGCGGTTGTCTTTGCGTTGGTGGTGACCTATTGCCTGGAGCGCACGGGGCTATGGACGGATGCGTTGTTGAATATTATTTATTCGTCTTCCATCGCTGTGGGTATTATTTTGCTCAGCTTTAAAGATGGTTATGAGACTGGCATCAGTCAGCTGCTGTTTGGCGACGTTCTGGCAATACAGGTTACCGATTTGATCGTGAGTGGCATCCTCCTGGCTACCTGTGTGCTGTTTTTAGGGCTGACGTTGCGATCGCAGCTTCTCCTCACGCTACACGAGCCGCTAGCAAAGTCTCGGGGCGTTGCGGTCAGTGCCCAGCGGACAGCGTTTATTGTGCTGCTATCGCTGGTGGTGGGCGTTGCCATTAAAGCGATTGGGGTGCTGTTGATTAGCGCCTTTGTAGTGATCCCTGCCTGCACCGCCCGTGCCCTCAGTCGTACCTTCAGCCAATATATATTCGCTTCAGCAGCCATAGGCGGTCTTAGTGCTGCACTGGGTATTGTAGTGTCGGCCCTGTTTGACTTTCCCTCTGGGCCCAGCATTGTTACCGTTCAGTTTGCCATTTTTATGCTGGCTATTCTGATGCCAAAGACCCGTGCTACCACAGTTTAGCCTGATGGCCAATCGGCACCCGTCAGGAATTCATGGACCTGATTCGCCATCAGCCCACTTTTCGATAAAGGGCGCCGAAGAGAGTTTCACTCCACATCAGGATGTCGGTCTAGGCTGACATCTTTTCTTTGCTATTTCTTTTTATCTATGCAATCCATGCCACCCACAACTGATTCACAGAAGCTGCCGGTGACTATCATCACAGGCTTTCTAGGCAGTGGTAAAACTACGCTGCTGAATCATATCCTTGAAAATTTCGAGGACTTTAAGGTGGCGGTGCTGGTAAATGAGTTTGGCGATATCAATATTGACAGCCAATTTCTGGTTGCCGTTGAAGAAGACATGATCGAACTCACCAACGGCTGCATTTGCTGCACCATTAACGACAATCTTTCAGACGCGGTGTATCGTGTCCTAGAGCGGCGAGACCGTATTGATTACTTGGTGCTAGAAACCACAGGCGTTGCCGACCCACTGCCGATCATGCTCACATTTCTGGGCACAGCCCTGAGAGACCTGACTCAGCTAGACGCTGTGATTACCGTAATAGACGCCGAAACTTTTGATCCCGATGTCAACTATGAGAGCGACGCGGTCCTGAGCCAGATAAAATACGGCGATATCGTTCTGCTGAACAAATCAGACTGCGTAGCTGAAACAAAATTACAAACGTTAGAAGACTACATCAATACCATCCAGGACAGAGCCAGAGTGTTACACGCCACTCGCTGTCAGGTGCCCCTATCGCTAATTCTAAATGTGCAGCTAGCAGACGCAGCTGTGGCACAACAGGATGCTGATCAATCCGCCGCATCTACTCAGCATCTGCGCAATGACGGGTTTATGTCTGTTTCGTTTACGGGCGATCGCCCCTTTGCGCTTAAAAAGTTTCAGGAGTTTTTGACCTATCGTTTGCCCACCAATGTGTTTCGGGCCAAGGGCATCCTCTGGTTTGAAGAAAGCCCAAAGCGTCACCTCTTTCAACTAAGCGGCAACAGATTTACCCTAGATGACAGCGAGTGGATAACCTCCCCAAAAACAGAACTGGTTCTAATTGGTCGCCAGCTTGACATTATCTCACTCATACAACGCTTAAATAGTTGTTTGGTGGAGAAAGCGATTCCAGATATACTTCACCCTTCTAAATAAATGTATTCGAGCAAGATTAAAATAAATCTTAAAATCGAGAATGATAATCATTTTTAACTTATACTCACGTTCGTGCATCTTTATTAGGAAAACTATGTCTCTAAATGTGAGTGACGATATGGTCCATCAGGCCGCCTTGGGCACTGTAGACGCTGACGACTTTGCCGATACAATTCGGCAGTCTTTACCCTATGCCTGGGGAATTGTTGAATCCTTGGCAGAGCGTGTCTATCAGGGCGGAGAAGCCTGGGCTGACCACGCGGTTCCCCCACCGAGCGAACAGGCGCGGGGGCAGCTGCTGCGGATGATAGGCGGCGATGCTATCCGGCGTACAGTTGAGCAGCACTTCGATGTGAAATTGGCCTTTCAAAACTGTCATCGACTCGCCGCCTTTCGGCCCGATGCCGTGACCTCTACGGCCTACCTGGACTTTATTTCCGTCCGCAGCCAAATCTTGAACCAAACCCCTGAACTGGTGGATTGTTAACCTATGTCTTCTGACACCTCCAACATTACCGTTGTCGCTGGTCCGCCGGGTATTGGTAAAACCACCTGGATTAGCCAGTTTCTGAGTGGCGCTGGGCTGGGTTACCTCTATCCGGGGGCGGGCGCGGAGGCGGTTGATCGGCTTAGAATCGGCTACCGTTTTCCGCAGGTGTCAGTGATAGAAGAGGACAAAGCCCTGGCTCTGTTGACGGATCTGCCCGATTCGGGGCGGGTTTATGTAGAGCTGGGGTTTCATATCGATTTAGCCGCGCTGCCTGGACTGCCCTGCCACCGAGTTGCTGTTGTGCCCCCTGGCCTGGCCGAGTCTGAATGGCACAGCTGGGCCGACGAGGTGGTAATCGGCAACAACATTGAAATTCCCCAGGCAGGTCGTCTATCGTCGCTGTGGCGTGCGCCCCTGACGGGGCAGGTGTTTGACCCACCCAGTTTAGACGAGCTACTGATCGAGCTGACGGGGGGAGCCTACGGCCGGGTGATGCGCCTAAAGGGTATTTTTGAGCTACCGGACGGTCAGGCTTTTTATGTGGACTTTGTAGAGGGGATACCGGGGCTGGAATATACCGAACTGAAGCTACCGCGTTGGTTAGAGGGTCGCCCCAGTCGTCTGAGCAGCTTAGAAGTGGTGGGGTATGACCTGCAACAGAACACGATTAAGGAAACGCTGCTGATAACTTGCCTGTCCGATGAGATATTGGTCCAGTATCAACGACAGTATCAGCAACATTTGAGTGCTGGATCACCCCTAGCCAACTCAAGTCCACGGTAACCACC
>NZ_JADEXP010000134.1 GCF_015207065.1 Leptolyngbya cf. ectocarpi LEGE 11479
CGGAAAGACACACGATCTAAAACCTTATGTTTTGGAACTTATTTTTGGGTTGTAAATAGAACGCATAGTTAATTGAACGATAGCTAGCTGACTCTATAGGGAATACAAAATGCTCAAAATTCTGACATTTGGCTGAAAACAAAAGATTTTTGTTGAAAATCGTTTGTTTTAAAGGTTATACTCTCTCGGGTAAGGTAATTTAAATATCTCATACATGCTGAAAAATAATTTTTATGAGATAAAGCTTTGGGATATAAGCCTTTTATATTTATAGTCAAAAGATTTTTATTGTCTATTGTTTTTATCGATTGTTTCTAGCCAAAGCTTGTTGCCTGTATAAAATTATTGATTATGTAAAGTGTAAATATCAAAAGCATGATCTTCTTAAAACATCTCTGTATAAAAGAAGACGTCCTTGAAGAGACATTGCTGATAATGTTCCAAGGTCAATCTTGAGCAACACAGCTAGCTCAAGAAAATATTCAGCGAATAACACTGCGCTCCGGTCATCTAACTTAGAAATTGATTAGTCAGTCAGTTCAAGCCTTTGTAAAGTGCAAGCAAGTTGACGGGGGGTGCTAATGAACTTCCTCATGTAAGAGCCGAGTGGCATCAAAGCTAGCCAGCGTCCCCTGAGCGGAATCTTGAGGGCACTGACATCAATAACTGTTATGTCAAATAATACGCTGGATAAGCAACTATTTCAGGCCATAGTCAAAAAAATAAAAGCTGGATTATGGAAAGTCTATAGTATTTTTTGATTCGGCTACTTTCTAGGGCTGTAAATAATACAGGCAAATAAAAGTAGAATCCAACTGGCTCGAACTGCAGATGCGGTAGGCCAGTCCCTAGGAACGTTTTCGATATAGTAGATAATTGCAGTAACGATGCTAAGTGTGAATACTATTCAACATCGTTATTTGCTACACCCGATGGGGAGGATGAACCTCCTATCCACAATACATTACTCTACTGGTTCAGTAATTTGCATATGGACCAAACTAGATTTATGAATACTTTTTATATGCCAAGGCATCGCCTCAAAGTAGCAAAAGTTCCTGACTCTAGGCATCAAACCAGAAGATTTGTAGTTTGATGCCAATCATCACTATCATCCGTCAACGGTAATTTATCTTGCCACTGCTTCTTTTTAGCGGATGCAAGCGTTTGTTAGACATACTACTATCCGTATTTCGCAGACGAAATCATAGCGTAGGTCAGCAGCGTCTCTTTCTGTACTATGCCAAATCTATACCAAACACCCAGTCTTGGTACTGAGCGTCGCGACCTTCTGTAATCGCCGTCAATTTTTCTCGAATCTGGTCTGTTATCGGTCGTACGGTTGACAGGGTATAATTCTCTACCTGTCGGACAGGGGTTACCTTGGCTGCCGTACCGCTCAAAAACACCTCATCGGCAATGAGCAGTTCTGATTTATCCACGGGCCGCTCGACCACATCAATGCCTAAGTCTTTGGCAACCTGGAGAACACTATCGCGGGTGATCCCTTCAAGAATATCTTGCTCAAACCCTGGTGCAATCAGTTTGCCATTACGCACGATAAAAATATTCATCCCTGAGGCCTCACTCACCTTGCCCTGGGAGTTCATCAAAATTGCTTCGTCAAAGCCTGCTTCTACGGCTTCAGTTTTGGCTAGGGATGACGTGATATAGGCTCCGCTAATCTTACCTCGCAGCGGCAAGCTGCGATCTTCTTGCCGATACCAAGAACTAATCCGGCAGGTGACACCCTCGGGGGAGAGATAATCCCCAAGCTCTAGACCGTAGACAAAAAAGTCTTTTTTGACATTGTGCAATCGCGGTGCGATACCTAGGTCCGATGTGTATACAAAGGGACGAATGTAAAAGGATGTTTGAGGACTATTCTTTTTGACAAAATCTGTAATCACATGGTGGATTTTGTCAGCGGGTAAATCAAAATTTAGCAGCCGGGCGCTTGAACTCAATCGCGCACAGTGGCGGTCCAGGCGAAATAGCAATACTCGATTGGCATTTTGAGGGTCGGGAATGCCTCGTAAGCCGCCAAAGGCACCCGTCCCGTAGTGCAATGCATGGGTGGCAATGGATATTTTGGCATCCTCAAACGGACAAAACTGACCCTCAAAATATGTAATCGGTAAAAAATTGTGCATTGGACCTGCGGGTTTCAAAAATCGTTCTACCTAGGATAGAGGAGTTCCTGGGGAAACGGGAAATCGGCGGGGGGAATGTAGGGGTTCTTTAATAAAGCTACAGAGCGGCCCGCTGCTCAAACTCGACCATAAGCTGACCGCAAAGTAACGAACGCATAGTCCCTACAAGCATCCGCACCAATAGAACCTTAGGAATAGATTAATTTTGATGCGGTCACGGGTGCACAGGCCCCCATGACATCAATGCGCTTATATGGGACGTTTTTATGACTGCTAACGATTTCAGGTTTACACTAATGGTGCTAATAGCTATCTGTGACTTTGGGTGCGAACAGTTCCTGACCCAGCTGTCGGAGCGTCAGGCCTTTGACCGTTTTGTCCTCGCTTAAAGAGAATGTCACTGTAATATCAGCCACTTGAGCAAAGAAATCCGTTTCTGACATGGGATACAGTACAAAAGCATCCTGACCTGTGGCCTGGGCTGTGAGTTCGCCCTCTACTACCTGGATCATCACCTGCATTTCGGGCAGTAGCTGGTACGTGCCGACATATTTTTCATATAGGCTGGGGTCAAGGTCTATTGCTTCGTGCGGTTGGGGTAGTTCGTAGGGGGTCTGGAATGAGATCGCAGCTAAATCTTCTGCAATTCGTGCAGGAACAGCCGTTTCTAGGTTAGACAAAACAGCGATAGTCAACGAGTCCTCTGGATAATGCACTAAAGAACTCGCAAACCCGCTAATGCCGCCGTTGTGGTGGACACGCGGTTGGTCAAACCGAGTATCGGCAACCATCCCATAGCCATAGAACATATCAGGACTAGTCTCAGGTTCCATTTGCACAACAGGCTGCATCAGCATTGTTTTAGCGGCTGCGCTCAGCACGGTTGCATCCGGCTGCTCGTTATGCAGCCACTGCGTCCAAGTTGCCAGATCCGCTGTCGTTGAATAGAGTCCACCGGCCCCCTGTGGGATGCTCATATCGAGCGGAGCGGCCTGTAGGTAAACGCCATCGCCGACCAACACATATCCCTGGGCCAAATTAGCAATGACCGTCTGCGGCATCTCATAGCCTGTATCATTCATTCCCAAGGGATCAAAGATATTTGTCTGCAAGTAGTCTGCATAGGTCTGGTTTGAAACAGCTTCAATGATCTGAGTTAGCAGAACATAGCCTGAGTTGCTGTAGCGGAACGTCTCTCCTGGCTCAAATTCTAGAGGCAGCGCTTGAAAGCGCTCTACTAACTGAGCCAGCGTAGAGGGCTGTCGTATCCACTCAAGTAGATCTGGAAAGATTTCAGGATTGAGATATTCAGGAATACCTGCTGTGTGGGTAAGCAGATGCTCCACTGTAATTCGATCTCCTTCGGGATAGTCGGGCAGGTACGTTGAGATAGGAGCCTGTAGTTCTAGAAGTCCTTTTTCTTGTAGCTGCAGGATCGCAGCGGCTGTAAACTGTTTGGTGACCGAGCCAATACGAAACTTAGTGAAGACTGTGTTGGCAACCTGATGTTCTCGATTGGCTAAGCCGTAGCTACGGGTGATGGGTGGGTGACTGCCTTGAGCAATCAGAACAGTTCCTGAAAACTGTTTGATTTCAGCATAGGTGTTCAAATAGATGTCAATCTCATTCAGCCTTTCTAAAAAAGATTCTGTCGATACATCTGTCGCTAGCGATATATTGTTGGATGGATGAGTGATTAAAGCTGTAGTCATACTTGTTTCCTGGTGACTAAAGAAAGGTGTCTGGCTGGCACGGACGTCGAGAGTGGCCATGCTAGTTGGAAAGATAGCCAGACTGACTAGACCTATGAGAGAAATCCGACGCGGAGAATACATCTTGCGGATTGAGCGTTACTGTTTTTACCTTAGCGAGGCTTTTACTACGCTTCCATAGCAAGAGGTCACCTAAACAAATGACTTTTGTCATCCGAGCCTCTGTCGTAAAAAAGTAGTATTGCCGATCACGGATTTATTCAGCAGTGGTGAGGGTAATGGCGGTAATCTCTGGATTGCAGAATAGCCGTCCTGGGGCATAGCTACCCAAACCCCTATTCACATAGAGCAGATTGGGGCCAATCGGGTGCAGTCCCATGGCCCATTCCCAGTGATCCACAACCTCGGCACAGCGCTCGCTAACGTAGGGAATTTTGCTTTTGCGGACTAGTTTGGGTAGGTGCTTGCGAAAGCGAAACCAGCGTGCAGCCAGGTTACCGATACCAGGGAGAACGATTTGACCCCCGTGGGTGTGACCTGAGAGCTGCAGATCAACCCGCCAGGGGCTCATGTGCTCGGCGGTATCTGGGTTATGGGAAAGCACAATCCGGGGCAGCTGTGTGGGCAGCTGGCTGAGCACCTCAGGGGTAAAGTCTGGATGGTAATAGTCGGCTAGCCCGACCAGGGCTAGGTCTTTGCCAAAGGGATAGGCAACCTGATTCCAAAGGACGGTGATGTCGATATCGGTGAGGGCAGCGGTGACGATCGATCGAGCTGTGGGCCAGTAGTTGTCGTGGTTGCCGAGGATGGCATAGGTAGGGTAGGCCTCAGCGATGGGACTGAGCTGGGCGGTCAGCGGGTGGATAGGGTCGGGTTCTTCGGTGATAAAGTCGCCTGTGAAAACTACCAGGTCCGGGTTAAGGGCGGGGATGGTTGCGATCGCATCCCTGAGTATCCTCTCCGATAGCCGTTTGCCGTCGTAGTGAAAATCCGATAGTTGCACAATGACCGTACCCTGAAGTCGTTGAGGCAAGTCCCGCATGGGGATTGTCACCGTCTCGACCGTCAGCCGACCGAAAAGTAATGGACGCATAGACTCAGGAGCAAAAAACTCGTTACTTAACTTAACCCTGATGCGGCGGCTGTGCCATGGTCGCCTGATGTAGCTGCTCAATAGATTTGACAGTTACTAGACTGGTCTAGGTAAGGCCACAGGTGCAGAGTTTGCCAACGAAACTATAAAATCCGCACAAGCATCCGCACAGATAGAACCTTAGGAATAGATTAATTTTGATGCGGTAATGTGTGCATAGGCACCCCTTACATCAATGCGCTTATATAGGACGTTCTTATGACTGCTGCCCCTGCCCTTTCGCTCCAAGAGCAACATAACCTCGCCCAGGCGATTGACTACAGCCACGTCCAGTCAGTCGCCGAGATTTGGCCCATCGTTGCCGAGCGATTTCCCAATCAAGTTGCCCTAGAAGATCCCCACGGTACGCCTCAGCTCACCCTCACCTATGGCGAACTGGCTCAGCAAATCCAAAAGTTTGCAGCCAGCTTACAGGCCCTAGGCATCCAACCCCAGGACAAAATTGCGCTCTTTTCAGACAATCAGCCCCGTTGGCTAGTGGCCGATCAAGGAATCATGACCGCAGGTGCGGTGGATGCCGTACGCGGTTCCCAGGCCGACAAAGATGAGCTGGCCTTTATCCTCGACAACAGCGACTCCGTGGCGATGATTGTGCAAGATCAGGCCACCTTGACCAAGCTAGCCGACTGCCTTGGAGATAAAAATCTACGGTTTATTGTGCTGCTGTCCGATGAAGCTCCCCAGCTGGAAACCACGGCCAGGCTGCTGAACTTTAATCAGCTGATGGAGCTAGGTGCAGATGTCAAAAAAGTGGGGTACAGTCGCGGCCAGCTGGCCACCCTGATGTACACCTCTGGTACCTCCGGTAGACCCAAGGGCGTCATGCTCTCCCAGGCTAACCTGCTCTCCCAAATTTCTGGAGCCTGCAGCGTTGTGCACCCCACCCCCGGCTCTAAAGTCATGAGCATTCTGCCCATCTGGCACTGCTACGAACGCACCTTTGAATACTTCACCCTGTCCCAGGGTGTGCACCAGATCTACACCAATATTCGCTACGTCAAAAAAGACCTGAAAGCCTACAAACCTAACTACATGGTGGGTGTGCCTAGACTGTGGGAATCGATCTACGAAGGTGTGCAAAAACAGTTTCGCGAACAGCCCGAAAGCAAGCAAAAACTCATTGATTTTTTCCTACATCAAAGTCAGCGCTATATCACCGCCAAACGTATTGCCAATGACCTCAGCCTTGACCATACGCCCAATGCCTTTGAGCGAGCAATGGCCGGTGCTCAGGCCGCCGTTTTGAAGCCTGTCCATAAGCTGGGCGACGCTATGGTTTATAAAAAAGTGCGTGCCGCCACGGGGGGTGACATCAACTTTGTCGTCAGCGGCGGCGGCTCCATTGCCGACCATCTGGAAGACTTTTACGAAATCATCAGCGTCGATATCCTCGGCGGCTACGGACTAACCGAAACATCACCGATTACCCACGTCCGTCGTCCCTGGCAAAACCTGCGCGGAGCCGATGGTCAGCCCCTGCCCGGTACCGAAACCCGCATCGTCGACCTAGAAACGCGCCAGGACCTGCCCCAGGGTAAGCAAGGCTTAGTTCTGATTCGTGGTCCCCAAGTCATGCAGGGTTACTACAAAAATCCTGAGGCCACCGCCAAAGCCATTGACGCCGACGGCTGGTTTGACACGGGCGACCTTGGCAAAATCACGGCCAACGGAGATCTGGTGATTACCGGTCGCGCCAAAGATACCATCGTCCTTACCAGCGGTGAAAATATTGAGCCGCAGCCTATCGAAAATGCCTGTGCCCGTAGTAAGTATGTGGATCAAATCATGCTGGTGGGTCAGGATCAGAAAGTGCTGGGCGCTCTGATTGTCCCTAACCTGGAAGCCCTTAGCCAGTGGGCTACCTCCCAGGGCATCACTATTGACGAAGCTAACCCTGCTGCATCCCTAGAAAATCCCAAAATTCAAACCCTGTTTAAGCAAGAACTCACCCGCGAGGTCAAAGCCCGGCCCGGCTATCGCCCCGACGAACGCATTGGTCCCTTTACCCTGCTGAGCGAGCCCTTCACGATTGAGAACGGCATGCTTACCCAGACCATGAAAATCAAGCGACCGGTGGTGACCCGCAACTATCAAAACGTGATTGATGAGTTGTTTGCACAATAAATGTAGAACATGGGAAGCAGGAGTATAGGTGATAGCAGAATTCAAAACTTCTCCCCCAATGTTTCTAAACCCATAGAAAATCTTGCAAAAGAGCCTTTTCTAGTCTGACCGGGTAATATACCTAGTGAAATTGATTACCAAAACCGATATTTAGTAGTTCTATGGACGCTTCGTCATCTCAGCTTCTTCTAAAACGAGTTATCAACGTCAAAGCCGTTGTTACCCCCCTGTGGAAAGAAGAAGCCCAAAACCAGCTCCAGAAGCAGATAAACGGCATCGACAGCCGCCTACAGCAGCTCGAAATGCAGGGTCAGCGTATGGTTAGCGAACTCCAAAAGCAAGAGGCTAACGAGGCTACTCAAAACCAGATGTCCGCTGTTCAAAATAAGCTCAACGAAGACAAAAATAAGCTACTTCAGCAAAAGAACCAGGTGCTACAGCAGCTGCAGCAGGTGCAGACTCTAGAACTCAATAAAGAAGTTAGCCAGGGTCAAATCGATGGCTTTTTCAAAGTTGCCACTGGCGATAACCTGGTCAAAAAAATGCATGTAGAAATTCTGCTACGGGACGGTGTGATCAAAGAAAGTCGGGGTTAACTGTAAGGCAGACATAATTTCGTGCCAAAAGCGTATTGGGTGGATCTAAGTCAAAGCTGCCCATGCGACTTTAATCAAACCAGTGGCTCATGGGTCACTGGTTTTTTATTTGATTTCCCATTTAATCATTGACACAAAGTCTTTTAGAATAAGATGCTGGCGCGCCCGTGCGGTTATCGTCGGTCCGTTATCGTCTTAGTTGTCCACCCGTCCCGGAATTTCCCAATGATTCGCGAAGTGTTTATGCCCGCTCTTAGCTCCACGATGACTGAGGGCAAAATCGTTTCTTGGACTAAAGCCCCTGGTGACAAGGTAGAAAAGGGTGAAACCGTTGTCATCGTTGAGTCCGACAAGGCCGACATGGATGTCGAATCGTTCTATGAGGGATATCTGGCGATCATCGTTGTAGAAGCTGGTGATGTGGCCCCGGTGGGAAGTGCGATCGCACTCCTGGCCGAAACCGAAGCCGAAATTGAAGCGGCCAAAAAGCAAGGCGCTGCTGCCGCACCCGCCGCTGCACCCGCCGCTGCGCCGACGCCCGCACCTGTTGCCGCTGCTGCCCCCGCTACGGTTGCTCAAAATGGTAATAGCGCTGCCCCTAGCGTTCGTTTAATTGCCTCACCCAGAGCTAAGAAGCTAGCCAAGCAACTAAAAGTAGACATCAAAACCCTGGTAGGTTCTGGTCCCCATGGTCGCATCGTTGCCCAAGATGTAGAAAAAGCAGCCGGTCAAACGCCTATGCCTGCTGTCTCCGCTGCGCCCGCGCCCGCCGCGCCAACGGCTCCGGCTATACCAGCGGTCCCTACTGCACCGCCGCCAGTCCCTGGTCAGGTCACCGCTTTCAATACCATGCAGCAGGCCGTCGTTCGCAACATGAACGCCAGTCTGTCGGTGCCGGTCTTCCGCGTTAGCTACACCATTACCACCGATGCTCTAGATGCGCTCTACAAGCAAATCAAGCCAAAGGGTGTGACTATGACGGGTTTGCTAGCTAAGGCTGTCGCCGTAACCCTGGCTAAGCACCCCATTATCAACGCTAGCTACACCGCTGCCGGTATTCAGTACAACGGCAGCATTAATGTGGCTGTGGCAGTCGCTATGCCCGACGGCGGTTTGATTACCCCAGTCCTGCGCGGTGCCGATCAGATGGATATCTATTCCCTATCCCGTTCTTGGAAGGATTTAGTGGCCCGCTCTCGCAGCAAACAGCTACAGCCTGAGGAGTACACCACAGGTACCTTTACCCTGTCGAACCTGGGTATGTTTGGTGTGGATAGCTTTGATGCAATTTTGCCCCCTGGCACCGGTTCGATTTTGGCCATTGGCGGTGCCAAGCCCACAGTAGTTGCTGATGCCAACGGTATGATCGGCGTCAAGAAGCAGATGACCGTCAACATTACCTGCGACCATCGCATTATCTATGGTGCTGACGGCGCGGCCTTCCTCAAGGATCTAGCCGACCTGATTGAAAACAATCCCCAGTCTTTGACTTTGTAGGCTTTTTTGAATCCTCAATAGTTTTAGACATACGAGTCTTGCGCTAATACGTTTCTATTAGCGCAATATTTTTTAGACTAAGCTGTAACCAAAACCTATACTGTTCAATACTACGTCTGCTACAGTGGCCAGAATATGTGCTAGTAGCTCATAGCATTAACATAGGGTTGGAATCTAATGCATCAAGAGGTTTTCTACACTCTTTCTAGAGAGAAGAAAGAAAGTAACAAAAGATAACCTCGCCAATCTAGTAAGTTTGTCTAACTTATGCAAAGGATAACCGCTAGTATAGATGCTCAAGATACGATCACAGCATTGGGAAATCTCATAAGGAGAAGCCAATGCAAAAAAAAGAAAGATCTACACGTTCGTTGCGCCTGAGCCCGCAAAAAGTAGACTACGCTCGCAATGCTATGCGGCGAGCAGGTTTTCCTAGTCAAAAAGCATTGGCAATAGATGTCGGGCTGACTCGGGCCACTGTCAGCAAGTTTCTCACTGGCAAACGCGTTGACTTTATGAATTTTGTAGAGCTGTGCGAACAGCTTGCTTTAGAGTGGCGTGACGTTGCATATCTAGAAGAAGACGAAGCTGTTGAAGTCAATGTTAAAGCCACCGGTAGCTTACAGCGTATTGACTGGGGAGATGCACCAGAGGCAATTGCGCCATCGAGCCGCCACAGCGAGAGCAAACAGCTAAAAGATTACATCCAGGCTGATGGCTGTCGATTGGTGGCCGTCACCGGGTTTCTCAAAATTGGTAAAACTCAGCTAGTAGCGAAGGTTAGTCGAGAGCTAGCAGATGAGTTTGACTTTATTATGTGGCGTAGCCTCAGTCCAACCTCGACGCCTCTGGATGTTCTCACAGACTTGCTATCGTTTTTAAAAGATGATGACACTATAAAAATTGAAGATTTCAACAGTGGTGTGGATCAGCTGATTGCTTTTTTAAAGGAGCATCGATGTTTGCTTATTCTCAAAGATCTAGAAGCTGTAATGCAGTCTGGAGAAGGGTTTGGTGCATTTCAGCCAGAGTATGAAGGGTATGAGGACCTGTTAAGCAAAATTGGTCGTAAAACGCACTGTAGTTGTTTAGCCCTGATTACTCGTGAACCCCCTAAGTATATCTCTATTTACAAAGATGAAGACTCTCCTGTACGGTTGCTGCAGTTGGGGGGGCTATCGTTGGAAGATGCTCGCAAAATTCTTGGCCGTAAGCGTCTTTCTGGGACCCAAGCTAGCAAAGATAAACTTATTAGACAGTACGGCTGTCATCCGATGCTAATTCGAATTGCTGCTGGATATGTCCGTGAGCTGTTTCATGACGATACAGATAGCTTCTTAGAGCAGGGAAATTCTTTTGTCTTCAATGGGATTAGAAAGCTGTTGGAAGAGGCATTCGATCGTTTAAGCTCCTCTGAGAGAACAGTAGTTTACTGGATAGCAGTCTCACAGGAACCTGTCTCAGAGTCTGCATTGCGAGAATTGGTACACTTTTCATCAGGTAAACTGCGTGAAATTTTAATTTCGCTCTGTCGACGCGCTTTGGTTGAAATCAAGTCTCAAAAATATTCACTGCCTCATTATATTCGGGAATATACGCTCAATATTATCATTGAAGGCATGGTAGGAGAACTTGAGTCTGATGGGAAAGACCTAAACTTTTTTAATACCTATCCTCTAATTCAATCTTCTGCAAAAGAGTGTATTAAGAAACAACAGAATAAAAATCTTTTGATCCCTGTTTTTAAGCGATTAACAAAACGCGATCGCAACTTGGAGCATCGCATAAAACTAACCCTTGATCGACTACGGGAAACATTTCAGCATCGCGACGGCTATGGAGCTGCCAACTGCATTTCCCTGATCAAACAAGCACTGTCCGAGCATTCTGATGCTACTAAACCGATCCTCAAAGATTATAACTTCTCGGGATTAACCATCAAGGCAGATTTACGCGGTCTGCTCTTTCGTAACGTCAACTTTTCCTGTACAGACTTGAGTCAATCGGTATTTTACGAACCCTTTGGTGGCATCTTGGCGCTAGCCCTTAGTGCTGATGGCCAATATTTAGCCGCAGGAGACGCGTCTCATCAGGTACACATATGGCGTCTGCATGAGCAACATAGACTGGAGTTTGAACGTACCCTTACAGGCCATACCCACTGGGTTCGTGCCGTTGCCTTTTCTCCTGACGGGACATGGATTGCCAGCGGTAGTGAAGACCACAGCGTACGCATATGGAATCGAAAAACTGGAGAAAATCAGGCTTTACTGAGGGGCTATGGATCTCGGATACGGGCACTTGCCTTTAGTCCTGACGGTGAGTATTTAGTTAGCGGCAGTGATGACGGGACGGTAGTGGTCTGGCAGGTAAAATCGGCTAAACGGCTTGTGACCAAAACATTTGAAGGTAACGCAGAGGAAATGCGTTTTCGTAATGTTGTCTTTGACCGTAGTGGTGAATTACTAGTTGTCGCTAACGAGGCTGGCCAAGTATATATTTGGCAGTTCCAAAACGATCCAAAATTAACGCAGCCTCGTACCTTAAAATGTCAGAGAGAAGGATTAAGGGCATTGGCGCTGCATCCAGAGGGTGTGATTTTAGCGACAGGCCATGACGATGAATTTCTTCGGCTGTGGAGTGTGCAATCGAAAAGCCGTACCCACAAACTCCCTGGTCACAAAGATTGGATCCGCTGCCTCACCTTTCATCAATCGGGGCATTGTTGTGCCAGCAGTAGCGAAGACGGCATGATTCGAATTTGGGATATCCGCTCTCAAAAAATGATTGAACTACCTGCAGAACATACTAGCCGAGTATGGAGTGTGGATTTTGGTGAAGACAAAGATATTTTAGTAAGTGGTAGCGATGACCAGCAAATTAAGCTGTGGTGTCTGAAAACCCATGAATGTTTGGCAACACTCAAGGGCTATACCAGTAAACTCCGGACGGTTACCTTTAGTCCTTTGGGTGATAGATTAGCTAGCGGTGGTGATGATGGTATCATCCGTATCTGGCATAGTGAGCAAGGTGCCTGTATCAACCAACTAGTTGGGCACAAAGGCCGTATTTGGGCTGTTGCATTTGGTCAAGACCAGCGAACATTGGTCAGTGCTAGTGATGATAGAACAGTTAAATATTGGAATTTAGATACGGGGCAATGTATTAGAACCTTTGAACACCATACCAGCTGGGTAAGAAGTTTAACCCTAAGCCCCGACGGAGAATGGGTTGCCAGTGGTGGTGATGATAAGGTGGTACGTCTGGCCAATCTAAAGACCTTTGAAACACGCGAATTTGCAACCGGTCATCAAGATTGGATTCTAAAAGTAGTGTATAGTCCCGATGGTCGATATATTATTAGCTCTAGCGATATTAGAGACAACAGTAGTGTACGCATATGGGACTGTCAGACTGGAGACTGTGTCAAATCATTTGAAGCCCATAGCGATGATGTACGTGCTTTGGACATTAGTCCTGATGGTCAATGGATTGCCAGCGGTAGTCACGACAAGACTATCAGACTTTTAAGCCTTGAGGGGCAAGAATATGGTCAATTCTCCCCTTTACTAGGTCACGATGATTGGATTCGATGTGTAACGTTTAATCCTAAAGGTAGCATGTTAGCCAGCGGTGGATATGACCAAAGGATAATACTTTGGGAAACAAAATCGTGGCGACCTATCCGCACCCTAAAGGGTCATAACGGTGCCGTTATTTCTATAGCGTTTAGTCCCAATGGAAAAACGCTGGCAACCTGTAGCGAAGACGCAACTATTAGACTTTGGAATGTAGCCACTGGCAAAACCATCAAAAAACTAGGTCTCGATGGCCCCTACGCCGGACTTAATCTTACTGGAGTCAGGGGATTGAGTCCGGCTCAAAAAAACAGACTGATAACCTTGGGAGCTATAGAAGAGTAGGGATATCAGGTCACCTGTAGAAAACTTTTATACGCCTTATGTGAGTTGAGCGATGGCAATCAGTAGGCCAAAAAAACGAGGAGCGATCAAGATCAAGGTAACCAAACACAAAACCTTGTAGCTCCTCATGACTATGGTAAAGGCGACGGACCTTCTAACCCACATCTTTGTCTTGGTAGATGCCTGGTACCAAGCGTATGGTGCTCGCTTACGTCCACGATTATCAGGGCCTCCGTGTCGCTTTAGCGAGAGTGAACTGCTGACGTTGCTATTGGCGATGGATTATTTTCCCTATCCTGGTGAGCAGCAATTTCTTGGATTTATTCGAGCCAATCACTTAGACCTGTTTCCAGCCCTGCTGGACCAAAGTCAGTTTAATCGTCGGGCTGCAACGCCTCGATGGGGTGTTTGAGACGACGCTCTTGCTCGACACGAAACCGGTGCCGGTGGTGGGCTACAAACGCAGTAAACGGCAGAGTGATTTTGAGGGCAGTGCCGCTTATGGGTACTGTGCGAGTCGTAAGCTCAACTACTTTGGCTACAAACTGGTGATGCTCACCACCTTATCCGGTCTACCGGTGGTCTATGATTTGGTCCCCGCCAACACCGATGAACGGGCGGCGACTGAAACCGTCCTGGGGGACATTCAAGGCTGCACTATTTTGACCGACAAGGGCTTTATTGGCACTGATTGGCAAGCTGATATCGCCCGATGCACCGGTAATCGTATCTTCACCCCCATGAGAGAGAATCAACAGTCGCAGAATCCGCCAGTGTTCGACCGACTCTTGATCCATTTTCGTGAGCGCATTGAAGGCGTTTTCAACGAGATTCAAAATACTGGACAGCACCTAGAGCGCTTACTCCGAAAAAAGGTCTCAGGCATTCAGGTCCATGTGGCCGCTAAAGTGGCCAGTCACACCCTGCGAATCGTCTTGCGTCAATGCTTCGGTATTGATGTGCTGACCTTTGAGCAGCAACCTGTTCGAAACCAATTTACACTCACATAATGCGTTTTATATCAAACAGATTAGGTGGCCTTCTGGTTAACAATCTATGCAAAAGTTTGACATAGATTATGTTTGTCTTATTCGGGTACTTAGACATTGGTCTATCACCATAGATGACATAGCCCGATTCAGGGTTGAAGGCTCTAGGGGGATAGATATATGTCTCGACGTAAAACTCTAAAAAGACTTCGAATAATCTGCTTTATCATTGCCTTCTTGATCGAGTTCACTGACGTAAGCTTAAGCATTTATCAGCTGATACAAAATCATTGTGTATGTCAGCCTGTAAAAGTGATTGATATAAGCAGAATCCACTCTGTAGAATGCTCTCAAAAGAGCTCTGACTTTTAAGGAACACAAACTAATCTGCTCTAAATACCATCCATTGTCAATAGAATAGCGATAATTATGTTTCTTCCTGGTTTAAAGAGCAGCATTACTGTTCGTAAAAGGCTCAGATCTTCCACTAAATGTTGTGGTCATGAGGCTTCAGTCCGCGTCAGGTTCAAAACCCAATGCTAATCGAGGGCTGTCACTAAAGGGACAATTTGGCTGCGAGGCTATATACCTAAAGCTTTCAGCGATCTTCAAACCTTTTATTGGGTTTTGAATTTGTTACCCCTGTAACTTTGCGTGCAGGGAGGGTTGACGCTTCCCCACCAGAGACAAGATCTAAGATGACCTTTGTCATGGTGTTCACACTCAGACTTGCCATACAATTGAGCATTAGAAGAACTCATCGGTATTTGTGAGGAAAGAGAATGACACAGACATCCGTCACTACCAGCTGTTCTTCCATTCCTAAAATTCTGCGATATCTAGAGTGGATATTCTTAGGAATTCCCACACTGCGAGCCCTGTTTCCCATACTTTATAAGCCTCTGGGCTATGTAGTCACCATATCCAGATTTAAGCAACGGCTTAGCTAATTCTCTGAGCTGCTCAATGTTAATATATCCTTGACGAAAGGCAATTTCCTCTGGACAGGCAACCTTAAGACCTTGCCTTTGCTCAATTGTGGATACGTAATTACTAGCGTCTAAAAGTGATTGGTGTGTACCCGAATCAAGCCAGGCACTACCACGTCCCATAACCTCTAGCCGAAGTTGTTCACGTTCCAGATATATTTGATTAACCGTTGCTATGAGTTAAAGGATATAAGCGAGTTCCGTTTCCGTCGGCCAAAATAATACCTTTCTGAATCATTTAAATAAACTCCTTAATAGCAATAGTCCGGACAGAAAAGCGAGAGAAATAGCCAGAAAAGCTATTCAGGCACTAAGGTTTTGTTAACAGACAAACCCACCTGAATAGCCATGACATGCATCATACCGGGTCTACTACGAAAAGTGGG
>NZ_JADEXP010000135.1 GCF_015207065.1 Leptolyngbya cf. ectocarpi LEGE 11479
AATGTACACTGGCCTAGTTACCACCCCAGCGGCTGAGCGACCCGCCCACTGCCTGCCCTACGGCTCCCCCATCGTCCATCCCTTAATGCCTTCCCATGCCTGACTTTAAACCCAATGATGGTCGCCTTTATGCCCCCGCTACTGAGCGTAACCGCGAGGCCATTTTAGCCGTATTAGAGCGGATTTTACCCAACCCTGGCACCGTCTTGGAAATTGCCAGTGGGACTGGCGAACATGCCAGCTTTTTTGCCCCTAAGCTGGCACCTCGTCGGTGGTGGCCCAGCGACATCAGTGCACCGATGCTCAAGAGTATTGCCGCCTGGACCCAGGTGACCAAGGCGCGCTATTTGCTTCCCCCCATTGAGTTAGACGTGCGGACGGAGCCTTGGCCCGTTGAAGCGGACGAAAAGCGATCGATTAATGCGATTGTTAACATCAATATGATCCACATTGCTCCCTGGAAAGCCTGTGAAGCGATGATGGCTGGAGCGGGGCGAGTGCTCCCCAATGACGGTGTGCTTTATCTGTACGGTCCTTTTAAACGTAATGGTAAACACACCGCTGCGAGCAATACCACCTTTGATGACTGGCTCAAAGAACAAACCTCCGACTGGGGTGTACGCGATGTAGAAGCGGTCGAAGGTACCGCCAAAGTACATCACTTGTTTTTGCAAGAGGTGATTGAAATGCCAGCGAACAATCTTTCCCTAGTCTTTCATAAACAGCTTTAGGGGGGGCAACAGCATCATTGGGATAACCTACTTATCGCGATTTTTATTTTCTAAGAGAGCCCACATTTGGGTCGCCACAGCCTTAGCCGATGCCGGATTTTGTCCCGTTACCAATCGTTCACTCGTCTCCACATGGGCTTCAAAATTGGGGGCCTGACGAAATTCGGCGCCGCGCTCCACCAGCTTTGACTCCAGTAAAAATGGAACTTCGGCATCCAGCTCCATCGCCTTTTCTTCCGCGTTTGTAAATGACGTGAGTGTCTTGCCATCTATCAAGTATTGGCCATTGCTCAGGTTAATATTGACCAGGGCTGCTGGACCATGACATACGGACCCAACAACGCCACCGGCCTCATAAATTTGGGCTGCGATCGCAGCCAAGGCTTTATTGTCAGGAAAGTCCCACATGGTACCGTGGCCACCAGCATAGAAAATAGCATCATAGTCGCTGGGGTTTACCTGGTCAGGCGTCATAGTCTTTGTTAACTGAGCCGCCATTTCATCTAGAAACGTCTGATTGAGCGGATCGCTATCATCTTCGCCATCCCTGGGGGGCTCACCACCCTGGGGACTCACTAAGTCAACGGTGTAGTTAGCCTGATGAACAAAAACGTTATATGGATGACTGGCTTCGCTGACATAAAATCCGGTGGTCTTACCCGTATTTCCCAGAGTTCCATGGCTGGTTAGCACCATCAATATCTTTTTGTTACCCATAGCTTTCCTATCCTATTGCTTTCCCAACTATGACAGGTTTTTTCGATATTTTGGTCTATCGCAGGTATGGCATATCTTTTACAAAGACTTTTCAAGCCAGCCTCGCTTCTAGAAAAAGAACACTAGGCCATCAGAAAGATGTTGTTTTTCGGATTCTCAAGGACTGTCTGCTTTAGTCTGTTTTTATAGCTAAGGGACTGGCTCGAAAACGAAATACCCATAGATCGAGTTTCGACTCCGCTCAACTCTCTAGGCTGGAAGGTTGAGCGGAGTCGAAACCGAATTTTATTGGATACATTATTTAGCTGAAAAACCTAAGAACGTGAGCACCTGATGGTTAAATCGGTCTGGATTTACTAAATTAGAAGGGTCCATCGACTGTTGTAGGACCACAAATTCAGCATTGGGCAGAGCCTGGGCAATCTTTTGATTAATCTCAATAAAAAACTGGCCCAGATCGGCACCAACCATGACCAGGGTGGGGATAGTCACCTCTGACAGACATTCCAAAACATCTATCTGATTGATCGCCTGTCTGGCTAAAATCAGCTGATCCATATTTGCAGTTAAACACACTTGACTAAAGTAGGCTTGAGCCAGGTGGGCATAGTCAGCACGATAGGTTTGGCTAATGCTGTTGGCTAGCCGCTGTTGGCCCAAGCGCTTAAACAGATGAAACCCAATGAGCTGAGCTGAACCTAAAAGCTTCTCACGCAAGGTACGCAGTTCTCCAAAGGTGTCGGCAAGCACCAGGTTGTTGACCATCTGGGGATAAGCGACAACAAACGACTGGGCGATTACCCCGCCCATGCTAACGCCAATGAGGGTGCATGTTTTGACAGCTCTGTGGGCTAACAGCCAGCTGATTTGGTTATGCCAGTGAAACAATTGGCCACTGGGCAGCGGTGACGATTGACCATGGCCAAACAGATCGAGAATCAACAGATGAAAACCAGCATCCACATAGGGCTGCCGTTGAGCCTGCCACATCTCATGATCTGCTCCGATACCATGGAGCAACACCAGGGTCTCTGCACTGCGATCGCCCAGTTCTAGATAATAGGTTTCACTCCCGTCTGGATTCTGAAGAATCATAAATACAGGCTGTTTCAGCTATTCAATAGCTTAAGCCTGGAGCGCTATCCGTTCCAGGTCGGAATGTCATTTTTAAAAATTACTTTTGTCATGGGAATTTCAGAATGGGGCCTTTAAAGTTGGACTAGACATCACTTATAACGCATAACTATGGCTTGGTTTTTGAGCTATATACTATCGGTCGGGCTGAGTTTGCTAGTGGGCTATGGGCTACTGGTCAAGGCCATGGGGCAATCCGCAGCCCGACGGCAGATGAGCCATGCACTGCCCTGGATTGTATTGGGGTTTGCGATCGCATTTACCTCTGCCTTTACTGCCGTCTGGAAACAATCGGTCTGGAGCTTTATCCATCTGGCGTACATTATCAGCGTCAGTCTGTGGCTGCTGATCTGGCCCGTGCGCAAACGCAAAGCGGGTAGCCTACAGCTCAATGTTGGCCGCACCTGGCACAATCGCATGCTATTTTGGATCGGTATTGCCGAGTTTGCGATCGCAGCCATGATTACCTGGATTGCATGGCTCACCCTCACAGAGGTGGCCAACAGTTCAATCGAAGTTGCACAGCTCTCTCTCAAAGTTGCCTTTTGGTGGGTGTTGGCTGCGTTTATCTTTGCTCTCGGGTTGAACAAACTTGAACTAAGAGACAATGGCCTTTGCTTTTTATACAATTTTATTCCATGGCAGCGGATGAAATCCTACACCTGGGATACAAATTATCCCAATATCCTCGTCATTCAAATTCACCCACGGTTTGTATTCTTGCCTGCTAGTATGAACATTAGGGTACCAGAACAGCATCGAGATGCCATTGACCGCGTTGTCCAGACCTATATCCCCTGCTCTCCCCCTGATTCATTAGCCCTGTCTTAACCATGGTCTTTAGACAAGAGAAAATCTGGCTCAAGGGGCTGCTAATTATCATTGTAGTGAGCCTGTCCTTTGGCCTATTACAGCGGCTAACAAATCCGGTGGCATCACAGCCACAACCGCTGTTTGACGCGGTATGGGAAACGGTCAATGACAATTTTTATGATCCAGATTTTAATGGTGTAGATTGGACCGCTTTGGGAGAACAGTATCGGCCCCAGGTAGCGGCCTCTGACGACAAGGCGACTCTGATTAATCAGATGCTGAGTCAGCTCAACACCTCCCACACCCATCTTTATACGCCAATTGATACCATGACTTAAAAAGACTTCTCCCATATTGTTTCCCTAGCCCCATCTAAATAAAAATAATCAAAAGGAAGATTACTCCCATGACATCTCAGAACAACAGCTCAGCCCCTCGCTCTCTCAAAGATATTGTCTATCAATTTTTACTCGGCGCTGTGCTGGGGTTAATTGTCTCTCTAATTCCCTGGGTGCTGATTGAGCCTGGTTTAACTGTCTGGAATCTGGCAGTAACCAGCATCATTATTTTACTTTGTGGCATCCTATCAGCCCTATTGGGAAAACAGTTTTTAAATTCTCTGATGCGATTTCTAGAATCCTTTCCCCCAGTAGCTTAGGAAACAAAATTAATTAGGCTCCACTATTGAATGTACAGACATTCTACAGAACGTCTCATCAATTTTTGGCTCTTATAAAATCCTGATCCCTAAGCTTTGTCAGCACTGCCAAATAACCTGATCTTTTGAGCAATAATCTCTTGCATGGCCTCGTTAACACTTTCTGACAATCCAAGAGATCGCTTTTGGAGTCAGTTTTCCATATTCTCGCCAAAACTGGAAATATTTTTGTCGAACCTCAGTAAAAGTTGCCAAACCGACTCCTGTGAAAACATAGAGCTTAGTATGTCACTTTGTCCACCCTTACTTCGTCTGCAGCATTTGAATTGTTAGACCTTTTTACCAAGCATAAGCACTTAAGCAGGTTTATCATCTGGAAGTAGAGTTACAAACTTTTATTCCAGTACTCTAGACCTGTGACAATTATTTCTTCTAGCCAATCTTTAAATCGTTTAACGACGCGATGTTCTTCATCAGCATATGAAAACTGAAAAAGTGAATCTGTCAAGGCTTGAATATCGTTAGTATTTCGTTCTCCTTCATCTGCATCATCTCTGTGATAGGCACATGCAGAACATACGAGTAAACCTCTATACTCATGACCAAGCACATGAAAAGAAAGCAATATCATTGTTGTTGACGATCCTAAACTGATCACTAGCTGAATCCATCTATGATACGGACGAAGATTGGCAAAATAGCCTAACTGTTTTGCCGTCTCTACAATCTGATAACGATGATAGTGCGACTTTGAATCATCAGATGGAGATTCGACTGTAAAAATTTGGGCTTCAGAAACTAAATTTTCCAAAGAAATTCGAATCTCTTTAGAAATATCTTGCAGCCTTTCTGAGGAGACCGTGAATAATTTCTCAGCATAGGTTTCAGCTTTCTCGCAACGCTCCTTAACTGACGCTGATAAGTTTTGCTTCAGCTTGTCTACAGCCGAGGCAATTACAACTTGTGCTCGTTTTGCCTCAGATAATATTTGCTCTGATAGCCCAAGGCTACGGATAAATGATTGTTTCTGACTCTTGGCAAATAAGGCGATAAGGCATGATAAATTACCCCGATCAGCCTCTTCAGATGCAGTAATGTATGCAGCTCGATCATCACGAGTAATCACTAGTGGAAACCACTCAGCTTGAATAAACACAAGGTTAGCAAGACATCGCGCAACTCGCCCATTACCGTCTTGGAATGGATGAATCTGGGTAAATCGATGATGCAACCATGCAGACTCTATCTCCGGAGGTATTTGTTGCTCAATGTGTAAGTTGTGGAGTTGAATAAGCCTATCCATTTCTGAGGTGACCTGCTCAGGAGGGCAATATTCATAGATAGTTCCATCTTTCCTCATTGGATTATTAGGCCGTTTTTTCCAATCACCACTGATAAGAGGAATACTAACTATTTCTCCTGTAGATGGAATCAATGCCTCAGTACTCTTTTGATTTTGGGTCAAGAGTTGATGCAGCTGCTTAATATAAGAAGTTGATAGCATCCTTTTTCTACCAACAAAATCAAATAATCCTTCAACGGCAGCCTCTTGATCTCGGATTAAAGCGATCACTTGTCCTATTGGAAGATCAGTAGCGCCATGTGGAATTAGAGATTCATTAATACCCTGTTCAATCAGCAGACGGGTTATTCCACGGTCTAGCGTATACAGGCGTTCAATAATCCCTGTTTCAATAGCTATTTCACGACGTAGTTTCTCAATGAAAGTTTTGAACTCGCCAGAATTACGAAGACGTTCTGCTTGCTCGCTCCATACCGTTACAAGAGGTGGCAGTTCAGCATTAGCTAGATCTTGCCAGTTATCTGGTAGGCCTTGAATTGGCTTCCACTGCATATTAACCCTTTTGAATTGACTTACAGAGAGGTCAGTATAGCGCGTACCTGCCAATGCTATTTGGTTAAGTCATTGAGGAGAGTTGTTCTTGAATAGATTCATAGATAAGACTTCTAAGAAGGTCAGGGTCGATTAGATCGGAGGTGAGATCGCACCTATTCAGCTTTACCCAAATCGGAATACACAGGGGAATGCCCGAAACTGGGTCGTATCCCTTGCAGACATGGAATCCCTCGACGTTATGATGCTCTCTAATTTTTTCGGGGATCTAGCTATTCCAAGGTCCGGTCTTGTCAAGAAAAGGAGACTGCTCTGGAGCAGTCCAACTCAATGGCAGACTACCTTCCACGTAGACCCCTCGGCTGAGATAGAACTTGAATAAGCGTTCAGCGCCAGCATAGAGAGCAATTTCGGGATCGCCATTCCAGATAACTTCGGCTCGTCCAGTCAGGTACAACAGGTTACCCTGCTCGAAATTAATGAACAATAACCCGGCCCGAGGATTGACTTCAATGTTGCCAAACGTATTAAAGATACAGTTACCGGCAAGATCAGGTATTGTCAGAGTATCGCCATCTATGTGAACAAAACCGGGAGTTCCCCCCCGATGGGAAACATCCACACCATTGGTGACATCAGCCGCGTCATCTAGATAAGCTGTGGCAATGAAGAAGGTATCTGCTGTGGCAATCACAGCCCGTTGCGTCTTGTCCAGGGTGGTGAAGGTATGGACAGGCTTAGGAGCGTTGTGATCAAAGTTGTGAAGGTTAAACTGCCGTGCCTGGATATACTTTGGACAATTGCCAAAGGTTTGTTCAACTGCCACAGAAAAGCCATCTGATGTGATTTCACTCACCACACCATTGATCCGGTTGCGGCGACGCGTGTGAAGCTCAATGCCGAGAAAGCCAATCTTGCTATCGATAGCGAGATTATGGACCAGCGGATCGCCAAAGAGTGGCTGGGCTACAATGTGAAATTCACGCTCGTTCGGCGTGGAGATAAATCCAGGTTCACCCACTAGAACCGATGCCCAAGGATTACCCTCAGCATCGACTGTACCGACTAGAACGTGGGGGAGTTGAGCATAAAATTGGCGATGTTGCTCAGGCAAGAACTGACGAATCATTCGTCGTCCCATCGCTTCCATGCGATCGCGTGCCCCCAACTTCGCCTGAACAGCTTGTTCTCCTCGGTGAAAGGGAGATTCTTCTTTTTGCCAACCGGGAATAGCCATAATGATAAGCCCCTTCAAGATAACAGGAGAAATACTGCAAAATCACGCACAGCCGGATGTTTGCGCACGCTGAGACTACTTACCAGAGGCCAGAAGTTCTAGACGAATGCCACCGGGAATGTATGCCATCAAGTGTTGTGCAGGCCCGTTGCCGGAAAGCTCAGGCTTAAATTCAATACTGACCCCCTCGGTTTTAATCAGGGTTTGATAAATGTCATTGAGGGTATCTATATCTTTTACCTTAAGGGCAAGGTGATGCAACCCGATGTTGTTCTTGCGATCAAAGGGAGTTGCTTTATCAGGATTGTTAGCCTGCCAGAGCGTCAACATTACGGTGCCATCAGAAATAAAATAGGCCGGGTAATCAGGCACTTCACCCACCTGCTTGAATTCCAGCACGTTCATGAAAAAGTCTCGGGTGGCTTCAATGCTAGGAACAGTGAGGCCAATATGGTGAGCGCCTTGGGTAATCGCCATGGAACAACTCCTCTAGTGAGCAAACAGATAGTGAATAAACAAGCCGGGATTAAAACGGGATTAAAAAGGCTGGCAATGAACCCATCGCTGTAGCCATCAACAGCACTGTACCAAACGATCGGTTCAGTACAGTATTAATGTACCGATCGTTTGGTAGAATGTCAACAGCTAAATTCAAAAATTGCTGAAATGCCTAAAGAGGATTACGTTCCGATCTTGTTTTCGCTGTTTCGCCAGTACGGTTATGACGGAGCCACACTCTCTAAAATTTCAGCGGCTACTGGGTTAGGTAAGGCCAGCCTCTACCATCACTTTCCGGGTGGGAAAGATGACATGGTGGCATCACTACTGAACCATTCGGAAAGCTGGTTGGAAGAAAACGTGCTGCAACTCATGGCCAGCGAGGGCAATCCCCAGGCACGATTGCAGAAGATGTGCGATCGCATCAATGATCTCTATGCGGAGGGTACTCAGCCTTGCTTGCTGGCGATTTTGGGGGCGGGCACAGGACGCGATGTGTTTCACGACAGAGTTAAGGCCGTATTGGCAGCCTGGATTGGAGCGATTGCTAATGTCTTGATTGAGTCGGGGCTTGACGACGCTCTGGCTCTGAAACGAGGTCAAGACGCCCTTATCGCGATCCAGGGGGCCTTGATAATGTCTCAATCCCTAGATGACACTTCTCTCTTTCTGCGAATAATACAACAGCTACCCCAGGCATTGTTACGTACTGAGTAAATTGACGGGGAGACCTCTATCACGGGGAGCCGTTACCCTGCGATGAGAAAAACGCTATCAGCACACCTCAAACGTCAACCCAGCTGCTTTTACCAATCGTTCGATCAAAACTTCACCAAACATCGACGCTGGTGTCCAAAATCCTCCAGCTTTAGCAGATGGAGGAAAATCCTCCGCCAAACAGAGCCCCGCCTGACCCAAAATCTTAGCAGTCGAGCCATAGCCCGGATCGCGATCGCCCGTCACTTTAACCTGAATTGTCTGTCCTGTCGAAGTCGCACCCCAAAACCGCAAATCATAAAACCCCTGCTTCTGAGCTACCTGACTGGGTCCTTCCCCCGATTTAGGAATCAGCGTATTTTCTAACAGCCAGCGCGTCGGCGAGAAGGCCATGGCCGCCGCCACACCGCCTAGACCCACACTAAGCCCCTGGGCCACAAGCCAGCCTGTAGCGTTAGGCCCGGTCAGTATCGCCTCGTCATACTGAAACTGTTGGCCATAGCCATAATCCAACAGGGCATTCGACCGCAGCACGATGCGGGTATTAATGGCCGCCATCACAAATGGGGACACCCACCCTTGAAAGTCCTGATCGTATTGCACAGGAACCATCGTCGGGGAATGATTCAAAGACTCACGGCTATCTGGGCAAAGGGAATAGGGGTTGTCCAACTCCTGGCGCAGGGCCGGATCTCCACTGGCCTCTTGCACCAAATTAATGCCGCTGGCAGCAGTGCCCCCCGAGACGCCGCCCATGGCAGCTTTTACGCGCATTTTGATGCGATCGCACCCCTCCCCAAACCGCTCTTTCGCCCGCTGCTGCAGATAATACACCCCTAAATCAGACGGAATCGAGTCAAACCCACAGCAGTGAACAATCCGCGCCCCGGAACGTTCAGCCGTGGCACTGTACTGCTCAATCATGCGTCGAATCCACTGGGGTTCCCCGGTCAGATCGCAATAGTCGGTGCCCGTCTCCGCACACACCTTAACCAGCGGTTCCCCATACAGGGCGTAAGGACCAACGGTGGAGATAACAACCTGGGTTTTAGCGCATAGATCCCGCAGGCTAGCCTCATCAGAGACGTCTGCAACAATTTGGGGCAGGCTGCTGGCTCCCAGCTCGGAGATCAGGGCGTCTAACTTAGCCTGGGAACGACCTGCGATCGCCCACTTAACAGCGCCGTTGATCCCAACCTGTTCTAGCAAATACCCACAGAGAATACGGCCAACAAATCCCGTTGCCCCAAAAACGACCAAATCATAGCGAGAAGTGTGATCAACCATGTATTTCTATCCCCGAGTCTCCCCTATCGTTAACCCCAGACAATCTCACTGGCAAGACCAGCCATCCCATTGGTTAACCATAGTCCCTACCCGTGTCCTCACCGATCTATCTTGTCTCCATCCCCTGCGTCAGCCGCATCCACATGGGCAGCTGGGTATCACCACCCCCCTCAATCCGCTCTAGGGCTGTCGCCATCTCCACTCGCACATCAAATTCAGATTCCTGGGCAACAGCCTGTCGCAGGGACTCAACCACCGTTTGGTTGCCCAGCTCGGTCATAAATCGCGCCGCGCGCCAGCGCACTAATTTAGACTCATCCCTCAGCGCTTCAGCCATTGTGGCCATGGCACTGGCGTCACCCAGATCACTCAGGGCATCTCCAGCGATGCGCCGGACCATGGCTGACGCATCATGCCGCACCACATGACACAAGGGAGCAACCGCAATCTCTAAGGTACTGGCTCCCAAAAGGGCCGCTGCCCAGCGTCGAATGGCGCTCTTCTCATCATCGAGCACCGCTACCACAGCCGCAAAATTATCGGTAGTGACATCGAGTTGTTGCAATGCCTTGAGCCGCTTTTTCCAGTCAGGATGGCTCAACTCCGCCGCTATCTGGGCTGCGTCCTCGGAGGCATGAACGATGGCACTAACGGCGGCCGCTTCAATTCGGGCCAGTTCTTCAGCGTCAAACAAACTATCGATTTCATCGGCCACCAGCTGAGCCACTTGCCCAGGCTCACCGGCTGGGGCCTGATACGGTTCCCAGCGCCGTTCCATCACATAATCAGCGTCTGTTGCACTGATGGCCCGCTGGAGTGCCTGGCTGAAGCGGTCGGGTAAAGCAACTCGGGCCTGTTGTCCATCTGCTGCAGTGGCCTTGACCTGTATCGGAATGCCGCGAAACATCTGGACGGCCACGTCTAGTATGCCTAAATTTGAGCCGGTGGCCTGATTATCAGCTGTCTGCAGCGGCTCAGCCACCTGGGTCAGGAGCTTAGCATCCGCATTATCGGCGATACCAATCGCCTGAGCCGCTGCAGACAAAATCGGTTGCCAGTCTGAACTGCCTTGACGGGTCAGGGTGATAAAGTCTTGGACTGCAAAGACAGACTTGACTCCCTCAATGGTTAACAGTTGTTGAACGACTTCAGGTGTGTCGGGTACGTTGCTGCCCTTGTCTAACGTTAAGGCTTTGGCGCTAATGATCCCATCAAGATTGAGCTTGATGCAGTTGGGGCTGGGGGTGGTTTCGATGGAGAGCAGTCGCATAGTCGTCATGGAGGTTGGCTCAGTTAACCACTTTATCTTGCAGATAAAATTATCCCGAGGATCAGCAACGCCCGCAGATTAAAACTTCGGAGCCAGAGCTGCTGCAACCCGCACCTTTAAATCTTAACTAGTATTTTTGTATTATATTGATCGGCTTTACAGAATTTATCTTGATGTCACAGTCCCCAAATCTCCACAGGTTCAATCTCTTCCGCAGGCTCAAATCCAAACACTCGGCTATAGAAATAAAACTCGGCGTCTAGTGCTCGCTTAATATTATCCGCTTTGCGAAAACCGTGTTGTTCCCCTTCAAATAACAAATATGCCACTGGGATGTTCTTTTCCCGTAGGGCATCAACCATGAGTTCAGCCTGGTTGGAGGGCACAATTTTGTCTTCATCCCCCTGCAGGAAAATAACCGGACAGGACAGCTGGTCAGTAAAGTTGATGGGCGAACGGGCCTCATAGAGATCCTTGCGCTCAGGGTAGGGACCCACCAAGCTGTCCAGATAGCGTGACTCAAACTTGTGGGTATCCATCGCCAGGGCCGCCATATCGCTAACGCCATAGTAGCTGGCCCCTGCCTTAAACACATCCCGAAACGTCAGCGCCCCCAGGGTGGTGTAGCCCCCGGCGCTGCCGCCGTCAATCGCTAGCTGCTCTGGGTCAGCTTTACCCTGGGCCACCAGATAGTTCGCCCCGTTCACACAGTCATCAATATCAACAATCCCCCAGTTCCCCTTTAGCCGCTCACGGTAGGCCCGACCATAGCCTGTACTGCCACCATAGTTCACATCCAAGACGGCAAAACCACGGCTAGTCCAGTATTGAATCGCTGGACTAAAGTTAGAAGACGTGGCCGCTGTCGGTCCGCCGTGACTTTTCACCAGCAAAGGGGGACGGCTTCCTTCGGGGGCACTGTAGTCTTTATTTTTAGGTGGATAATAGATGCCATAGGCAGAGAGATGGTTACTGGTTGGAAATATAATCGTCTCCGGAGTCGAGAGATAGCCCTCGTCAATCTCCAAGGTGCTAGACCGTCTGAGTTCAATGGTCTCGCCCGTTGATAAATCCAAACGCACCAAAACACTGGGCTGACTAGGGGAGCCCCCTAAAAAGACAACAAAATTCGATCCTACCTGAAGACCTCCCATGCTGGCATAGGGTGTGTCAATCTTGGTGAGGGTGAAAGTTGTCATATCTAGCTGAGCCAGCTGCTGAACACCCTGGTATATGTAGGTGCACACCAAAGTCTGAGCAGAGACAAATCCGTAGGTGGACATGCCAAAGGACCATTGGGGTGCGCCAAATTCAGCCTCTAATGGACAGAGGGGTTCAACGGTTTGATGATGCCAGCGGTAGAGATTCCACCAGCCCGTGGCATCGCCGATAAAGTATAAAATTCCGTCAGGGGACCACTGGGGTTGAAAAATGGATTCGCTCAGGCCACCTGCCACCTTTTGGGGCTTTGTCAGGGTACCGTCAGCGGCAATTTCGGCAACCCAGAGTTCGGTGCCATCCCAGGGCATGTTGGGATGATTCCAGCTGAGCCAGGCCAGCTGTGTGCCATCGGGGCTGAGGCGAGGGGTGGAGTAAAAATCATACCCAGAGGCTAAAACAGTTTGGGTCTGGTCGTCGAGGTCAATGGCAACAATCGTGTTGATGGCGGCCTGGTCGCTTTGGGTATGGTCTTCGCGCACACCGATCAGCCGCTGCCGGGAGCGATCCACAACTCCATCGGCATACCGTAACGCTTTCTCAGGGGTGAGGGGCTTTGGCGCTGTGCCTAACGACTGCTGATACAGTCGCTGGTCTAGAAAATTGGAGAAATATATCTCACCTTGATCCACCCAGTAGGCCCCACCACCATATTCATGCACACGGGTGCGCACGTTAAAGCCGGTAGGGGTAATATCCGTAATGTCTCCATCAGCCGTACGGCGCACAATCAGGCTACGGCCTTTTTCTGTGGGGCGCAGCTCGTTCCAGTAGATATCATCGCCATCTAGATGGATACTCCCCAGGCGAATGGAATTAGACACAATCACCTCAGAGGTAATGGGCGATTGCCAAGCGCCATAGGGTGCTGTTTTTGCCATGGATGTCCTCACTGTATTTCTGACCCATCACTACATCATGTTGACGGCTGATTTCAATGGCTTAGGATTCCAACTCCCTTTAGATTCATTCCTTAACTCAGCAACGTCGTAGGCATTATAAGGGGTGAAATCATGACGAGGAGCAGTGTCGCCTAATAATTGTTTGTTATTGAGAGTTAATAAAAATAGCTGCTTGGGTGCGATCGCGCAATCCTAACTGGCTCAAAATCCTGGTGACATGGTTTTTGACCGTACTTTGGGAAATATACAGTTCTGCTGCAATTTCCCGATTACTCAAGCCCCGTGCAATCAAAGCTAAAACTTCCCGTTCGCGAGGAGTCAGCTCAGTAAATGCTGATGCCTGCTCTGCACTGAGCGTCGATTGTATTTCAGAACGGTCTTGGAGCATCGCTTTTGACAATAATCCCGGTCCCATTGGGGAATACCCCTTACTGACCATCCGAATAGCCTGTATCAGCTCATCCGGTTCCGTATCCTTCAGCAGGTATCCCAGGGCTCCTGCTTTAATTGCAGACCCGACCGAGTCCTCCTCATCAAATGTGGTTAGCACCAACACCCTTTTTGCTTACAGCCGACCAAGAAGCTCGCTTAGAAAACTACGAAAGGACCTATGAAGAGCAGCTTGAAACTATCCTCACGTCTCAGCAGCAAGCACAGTTAGAACGTAATCAGTTTGCCCTAGACTTCCCGGAGTTTTCTGGACTACAACTAACCCCCCAACAACGTCAGCAAGTTATAAAATTCACTGACGAACTTGAACAAAAAGAGGCTGCGATTATACCTGAAATCACTCCACAGCAAGATAGTCAGCTGACACAACTAGAAGAGCGCTATGAGGAAAGACTGTTTCAGATCTTGTCCCCTGACCAACAGCACATTTGGTACCAAAGTGACGACCAAGAATTGAACTTGACAGCGGACCAGGAAGCTGAGTTAGAGGCCCTAGATCAAGAGTTCAAATCAATGGTCATTGCAATTTTGCCGGACCTTAGTGAAGATAACATAGCGAAATTGGAGCAGCTAGAGCAGGATTACGAAAATCAACTCAACACAGTGTTGAATCCCAGTCAGCAACAACAGTTAGAAGAAAATTTCGTGATGCTCGAAAGTTGTTTCTAGAGCCTTAAAATAGTAAATAATCAGTAGGGGATACAGTGAGCCCATAGGGATAAGGATTTTATAAAATCCTTATCCCTATGGTTAAATAATGAGAGTAAGATACGCTGCGATCGCAGCCATTTGATTAAGCCACTCCTGGTACCGCAACTTTGCGCCCGATGGGAATGCACAAGGGAGTACCTGCAACTGGATCACTAACAATGCGACAGTCTAAACCAAACACATCTTTTACCAAGGTTTCTGTCATGACATTTTGAGGAACACCCTGGGCGCATACTTCTCCAGCTTTCATGGCAATTAGGTGGTCACCATAGCGGCAGGCCTGGTTTAGTTCATGTAACACCATGACAATGGTGCGTCCTTCTCGTTGATTAAGATCGTAGAGCAGGTCTAACACCTCAATCTGATGGGCCAGATCTAAAAAGGTTGTCGGTTCATCCAACAGCAAAATCTGAGTATTCTGCGCCAGGGTCATGGCGATCCAGGCTCGCTGACGCTGTCCTCCAGAAAGACTGTCTATCGGTCTGTCGGCAAAGTCCCGTAATTCGGTAATCGCCAGAGCCGCTTCGACTTCTTTTTCGTCGTCTTCGCTCCACTGCTGCAGCCAGGTCTGGTAGGGATAGCGGCCCTGGGCTACCAGCTCTCGCACTGTTAGTCCTTCAGGTGCAGTCGGTCCCTGGGGCAACAGACCGAGCTGTTGAGCAACTTTTTTAGTGGGTAGTTTAAATATAGACGTGCTGTCAAGATAAACAATTCCCTGCTGGGGCTTCAGCAGCCGTCCCAGCCCCTTGAGCAATGTGGATTTGCCGCAGCCGTTGGGGCCGACTAGCACGGTAATTTTGCCCGAGAGAATGGCGAGATCCAGGTCATTGATGATGGGCTTACCGTCGTAGGCCAGGGTGAGCTTGCGGGTGGTGAGAGCAGTGTCGGTCATTTGCGATCGCGAATTAATAAATACAAAAAGTAAGGCGCACCAATCACGGCGGTGATAATGCCACAGGGCAGCTCAATGGGCGCAAATAACAATCGCCCCATCAGGTCGGCAACAATAACAACCATTCCCCCAGTCAAAGCCGCCGTTGGTAATAGCCCCTCATGGGAAGGCCCCACCAGCTGCCGAGCAATGTGAGGCGCCATTAGCCCCACAAATGCAATGCTTCCAGCCGTAGCCACTGCCGAGCCCGCCAACGCCACTGCGCTTAATAACAGCCAGCCGCGCTGCCACTCCAGTCGGCTACCCAAACTACGGGCCACATCGTCACCCATTTGTAGTGCATTAAGTTCTCGGCTCAGTAG
>NZ_JADEXP010000136.1 GCF_015207065.1 Leptolyngbya cf. ectocarpi LEGE 11479
TCTTTTCCATGGCCTCCTACAAACGTCGCAAACTCAATCAGCATCTGATTGACAGGTTTATTCGAAACTTAGACTTAGACGAGACTTTGATTAAATCACATCCCAACTTTCCAAGTCTTTGTGACTATGGGGTGCTAGTCTCCTAATTCTGTCCGGAGTATTGCTTTAGATAGCCCTACCGTAAATGCTAGAACTTGACGAGCAGCGTTAACGATGTCTATCAGAGAGGCATTATCTCTGTTCATAAATCGCTTGAGCGGTTGCTAATATTTCTCTACGTCGAATCCAGTTATCACTCGTTTCAACTGATTCTTTAATTGTAATATCAACTGTGCGATGGAGCTGTTTTTCTAGTTCATGTTTGATTTTAGCTAGTGTGAGTAGTCCTTGTCGTGCAGTGGGTTCAAAGGTTAACAGAATATCAATGTCACTTTCTTCAGCAAAATCATCTCGAAGAATAGAACCAAAGATTGCCATGGTACGAATACCCCAGCGCTGACAGAGTATAGATACATCATCGCTGGACATGCCCAAGCGTTCCTGAGTTCTCGGGCTAAGGTTTTGAATTATAGCTGGTTGACCAAAATCCATATTATTGCCCACGCCCTGGTTTACAGTCTACAAATCCCAATGCCTCAGTATCAAGGAAGCTAGCGATAGCCATTTCAATGACCGCTTCGAGTAGATATTCAATTTCAGCGGCACGAGCAACCAGAGCATCTTGGATTCGTAATGGCAAACGTTCCAAAATCAGGGCTGCATCGGTAGGTGAAAGTTGTTCTTGGGATTTAGTTTGCATAGCATCACCTTTCGGGTGGAATTTGAACGTTATAGGGTGGCTATGTAGCTCGCAAAATGATGGCTTCTAGCTCCAATAGTAACGCAGGGTTTCTCCAGTGAGAAATAGGCTGCATTGCTATGCGGACATCGTCATCGTCATATTTGTCGAGCCATGCCCACAAAAAAGCTTTGTGACCACCACTGAAGTGTCCTCGCAAGCTTTTAGTTTTGCCAATGTAGAGTAAGCCCTCAGTTTTGTGTCTGATTGCGTATATGCCAGGGCGAGCAGGAATATTGCTAAAACTTCGGCTCAAGGGTTGGCACTGCTCAAAAGAAGTAAAGGCAATGGCATCTAGGACAGCTCTTGCTTGGCTTTGCAGTTCATAGTCATCTGTTGGCATAGAGATAGCAGTGCTGATTACACAAAGGCCATGTTCTCACAAATGGCTCAGAATCAAAGTGGCAACAGAAAAAGCGAATAAATTGTAGATGTATTACTTCCTGAATCAGCATATTCACGAAAATATTCTCTAAGATCAAAAAGTGCAGAGACCTTGTTTGAATCGGCTAATTTACGAAGAACTGAGTAGCCTACAGCAGCAGCTTCCTCTTCAGATTTACTTAATTTCTGCCTCCCACCAAATATTCTGTCAGTAACATTTTCTAAATCTGAATACTGAGCTAAGAGTGTCTCTATAATTCCAACATATATAGGATGGCTATCAAAGAACACCCAAAACCTTCGAAGATATACTAGGAAAGAATCATCATTATCTATATTTAGTCTTTCAATGCGTCTTTGAAGCTTAGATCGTAAGTTTTCAATTAATTGGGATTGCATAGATCTATCTGGATACTTTAAGAAAGGATTACTAGTTATTTGTCACTAATGTGAGCAGGATAAAAGAGAGGTAAATTACTTTATTTTCTTTGCTTCAAGCGGCTAAACTTCGCCTGCAGATCTGCCAAATCAGCCAACTTCGATGCAGCTTTCTCAACTGCCTGCTTCTTACTCAATTTTGGCGCAGTCCTGCTATCATCCACTGCCTTCATACTTAACCTAATTCGCTTTAACTCCTGATTCACTTTCATGACCTTCGCTTTCACCACCTGACTCACCTACACAATCTCCTGCGGGTCTTTGCCAAACCGGCTCGCTAGATTTTTATCTCACTCATCTCCACTTTCCAGCAATCGCCTTAACTCCGCTTTCAACACCTCCACATCGGGCAAATACAGCTGATACCGCGATACAAACAGCTGATTCGAAATCGATCCTGTTGCATACTCCACCATAATTTCATCCCGATCCGTTGCTAACACGATACCGATAGGCTCATTATCATCCTCCACATTTTCTTCAGCCTTGAAATAATTCAAATACAGATTCATCTGACCAATATCTTGATGATTGACCGCCCGTGTCTTCAAATCGATCAAAACAAAGCATTTTAGAATCCGATGGTAAAACACCAGATTCACGTAAAAATGAGTGTTATTTAGCGTAATACGGTATTGCTGACCAATAAATGCAAATCCCTTACCCAGCTCTAGTAAAAACTGTTCTAGCTTCTCAATTAGCTTATTTTCCAGCTCAGTTTCTCGATAATTTTGCTCCGGCAGTTCCAAAAACTCAAACACATAGGGATCTTTGACCACATCCTTAGCCACAGTGGTTACCTGACCCTGCTTAGCTAACTCCAAAATCTCCGCCTTATCCTTACTCAGTGCCACCCGCTCAAATAGTGCAGATGCCTTCTGGCGCTTTAGCTCCCGGACACTCCAGGTTTCCCTAATGCATTGCTGCTCATAAAACGAACGGGCCAGCTCATCAGAGATCGCTAACAGCTCTGTGTAATGAGACCAGCTCAATTTGGCAGACACCGTCTGCCAAATTGGATAAATCAAGTACAAGCGCCTCATATCCAAAAGATTACGCCGACTAAATCCCTTGCCATGGAGCTGTTTTAAATCTTTAGATAGCTTCGCCAGGAGCCGTGAGCCATATTCCGCCCTTTCCTGTCCCTGCTGCTCAAACTCCACAATATAGCGGCCAATAGTCCAGTAAGTTTCCACCAGCGTCCGATTCACCTGCTGTACGGCTGATTGTTGTCCACTGACCAAACAATCACTAATGCTGTTGATCAGCTGCTGATATTGCCTACTGGTGAGATCGCTCATGGAAATTCATATTTACGGGTAATCGCTGGTTGCATGAAACGCTGGTTAATTGCCTCCAACAATAAATCTACCTGCGTTTTTTCGGACGACTAAACTTTGCTTGTAAATCTGACAAACTAGCGGCTTTCGGCGAAGCTTTTTCCACTGCCTGTTTTTTGCTGGGTCTCGGTGCAGCCTTGCCGCCACCATCCACCGCCTTCATACTCAACCCAATCCGCTTCAGCTCTTTATTAATTTCCAACACCTTTACCTTTACCACCTGACCCACCTGCACCACCTCTTTCGGGTCGCTCACATACCGATTCACCAACTGCGAAATATGCACCAATCCATCCTGATGCACGCCAATATCCACAAATGCACCAAAGTTGGCCACATTGGTAATCACACCCTCTAGCACCATGCCTTCAGTTAGGTCCGAAATCTCATTCACACCTTCCTGGAAGCTGGCATAGGTAAACTCCGCCCGTGGGTCTCGCCCCGGCTTCTCCAGCTCTTCTACAATGTCTCGTAACGTGGGTAGCCCTACCGCATCGCTCACATATTGCTGCAGATCTAAGCTGGCCAGATTCAGATTATCCAAACCGGCTTTGGCATCCACGCCCTTATCTTTTAAAATTGTTGTAGCGATGTCATAGCTTTCTGGATGTACCGCCGTATTGTCCAACAGATTCTTGCCATCTCGAATGCGTAAAAATCCGGCACACTGCTCATAGGCTTTTGGCCCCAGCTTTGCCACCTTGAGCAGCTGTCGCCGACTGTTAAAGGCTCCATTCTCATTACGATAGGCAACAATATTGTTAGCAATGGCCGTACTCACCCCCGATACATAGGTGAGCAACTCGCGAGACGCAATATTCAAATCCACGCCCACATAGTTCACACAGCTTTCTACGGTGGCATCAAGCTTTTGCTTGAGTTGTTTCTGGTCCACATCGTGCTGATACTGGCCTACGCCAATGGACTTGGGCTCAATCTTGACCAGTTCCGCTAGCGGGTCCTGCAGTCGGCGGGCAATGCTGATGGCCCCGCGCACCGTAATATCCAAGTCGGGAAATTCGGAGATGGCGACCTCACTAGCAGAATAAATCGAGGCTCCTGACTCGTTTACCATGACCTTAATAGGTTTGGGGTCGAGATCGCGAATGACTGCGGCTACAAATGCATCGGTCTCTCGGCTGGCGGTGCCATTGCCAATGGCAATTAGCTGAATGTTGTGGCGCTTAATCATCTCTGCGAGAATCTTGGCTGCGGCTTCTTGTTTACCGGTATGGGGAAAAATTGGCTTATATTCGAGAAACTTACCGGTGCCATCAATGGCCGCTACTTTGCAGCCGGTGCGAAAACCAGGGTCTACCCCTAGGGTGGGTTTCATCCCTGCCGGAGCTGCTAGCAACAGATTTTTGATATTGACGGCAAAGGTGTTAATGGATTCTCCATCGGCCCAGGCTTTTTTCTCGGCAATCACCTCATTGGTGAGGGAGTTTTTCATTAGCCGAGTAAAGGCGTCTTTAACGACTGCCTGGTAAAACTGTCGGACGTTGGCCTGTCGGGTGCGGATCTGGCTGTTTTCTAAATGGTCTAAGATTCTGTCTTCGTCGCCTGTGAGATTTACCTTGAGGATGCCTTCTTTGTCGCCGCGCAGCAGGGCCAGTAAATTGTGGGGAGCTAGCTTTGCGATCGCACATTCATATTTCCGATACATCTCATACTTAGTGCTGCCCTCAGGATAGTCTGGCTTAATCTTGGAGCTAAACACCCCCGTCTTCAGCAACGTCTGCCGCACATAGGCCCGCAGTTCTGGGCGCTCGGCAATCCCTTCGGCCAAAATATCTGATGCTCCCTGGAGGGCCGCTGCCGCACCGGGAACGTCGTCAGAGATAAACTCAGTTGCTAGCTGCTCCAGCGATGCCACTGCCGCACCGGTCTGATTTAGCTGGGCAATCTGCTGGGCCAGGGGCTCTAGGCCCTTCTCACGGGCAATGGTGGCACGGGTGCGGCGTTTGGGCCGATAGGGTAGGTAGAGGTCCTCTAGCTCGGTTTTGCTGGTGCAGGCAGTGATGCGATCTCGCAGCTCATCGGTCAGCTTGCCCTGGCCCTCAATCGTCTCCAATATTGTCTGCTTGCGGGCTGCCAGCTCGCTCAGGTAAGCAAACTGCTCTTCGATCTGCCGCAGCTGGCGCTCGTCTAGCTCCCCTGTCTTTTCCTTGCGATAGCGGGCAATAAACGGCACCGTCGCTCCCGTTTCCAATAGCTCTAGCGCCGCCTCCACCTGGGCGGGACGGACGGACAGATCCTTGGCGATAACCGGAGCAAACTGCATAACGTGCTAATTTCCTATGGGCAAGCAGCCATGATTATAGCGAGCGGTCGCAGGTGTTAGATATAAGTGTTAGAAGACAGGCGGAGGCCCCCAACAATGCAACAACCGATGCAACGCCCCATAGGTGTGACCATACTGGCAGTTTTGACCGGCCTGGGCGGTCTGTTGCTTGCTTTTATCGGGATTTCAGCCTTTTTTTTAAGGCCGCTGATCGACCGGCTGCTCTTAGAGCCAGACGTGGCTGAGCTGTTCGAACAGGTGCCGCCTGAGGCAATTGACCTATTTCCTAAAGTGCTGGGGGGAATCTTTTTGGTGATGGCGTTGGTAAATTTTGCGATCGCAGTTGGCCTCTGGGCCTTACAAGCCTGGGCCTGGTATTTGACCCTGGTTTTCCAGGGGCTGGGGATTCTTAGTAACCTGGGCGGTCTGCTGTTTTTGAGCCCGGTTAGCCTGGCCTCAATTGCCTTTAGCGGTTTTTATATCTATTACTTTTTGCAAAAGCCCGTTCAATCAGCCTTTGGCATCCGCAATGCTTTCTAATCGGTCACGTCGCGGATACCAAAGGATATTATCCGTTAGTCCTGCCCCTTCAGCGGACCTAACCCTAAATCCCTCTCCCAAACTTGGGAGAGGGATTTTGAGAGGACAGACACATCTTTGGTTAAAGTGATTTATGAAAGCAGGCTACTCACTCTACAAGGGATTTGCTCTCCTTCTCCTGGGATTGGCTACGGTGTATACACATCTAGAAGATTGAACTGGAAAGTGGCTCTAACTCCTGCATTACCCCTCATCCTAAATCCTTCTCCCTGGGGGAGAAGGACTTTGAGTCTAGCTCCCCTTCTCCCTGGGGGAGAAGGGGTTGGGGGATGAGGGCTCGACAGCTTGAGCTACTCTTCGATTTGTGTGTACACCGTAGCTGCAGCGGACAGCTGTTGCAATTCCATCGACGATGAGACTTCTTAGAGTGGATTAATTTGCATGGTTTAGAAGCTACCCAAGGGCAGCCATGCTACATCAACCTGTGTCGAATAAATACTACTGTATTCTCGAAGGCAGGGCTTCTTTCTTGGTATCTCTACCATCATCTTTCCCCAATCCGGTCAGTCGTCCCAATAGCTTGCCGATTCTCTCATTAAACTGGGCGATAAAGGTAAAGCACACCGGTACGACCACCAGGGTCAGCAGCGTCGCTGTAGAGAATCCGCCAATCACCGCAATGGCCATGGGACTGCGGGTTTCGCCACCAGCACCCCACTCCAGGGCAATGGGTATCATCCCCGCCATCGTAGAAATCGACGTCATCAAAATTGGGCGCAGTCGGGTAAGACCGGCTTCAATCACCGACTGCCGTAGGGAGATGCCCTTAGCGCGCGCCATGAGGGCATAGTCCACCAGCAAAATTGAGTTTTTGGTCACCAGACCCATGAGCAACACGATGCCGATCAGGGCAAACAGACCCAGGGGCTTTTGGGCAATCATTAGTCCCAGTAGTGCGCCACCAATACACAGGGGCAACGCCACCATCACCGCAAAGGGATAGATAAAACTGTTGTACAACAGCACCAGTACGGCATAGATCATGACAATGGCGGTCGCTAGGGCAATGCCAAACCGGCTAAATACCTCCCGCATAATTTCCGCATCGCCAGAGGGCTGCTGGGACACACTCTCTGGCAAATTGATAAAGGCGGGCAGGGCGTATACCTGCTCCAGTCCCTGCCCCAGGGTAATACCGTCCAGGTTGGCACCAATGGTTACCTGTCGGGAGCGGTCTAGGCGATTAATGCGGGCCGGGCCGCTGCCAAATTCCACATCGGCCACGGCAATCAGGGGCACCAGCTGCCCCTGGTTATTTAACACCTTCAGATTTTCCAGGGTGGCCAGGTCATTGCGAAACTCCGAGGCCAGCCGCACCCGAATGGGAATCAGCCGATCCCCCACGTCAAATTCCGCCAGGTCGGACTCCGCATCTCCCAGGGTGGCCAGGGATGCGGTGGTGGCAATATCCCGCACGGTCACCCCTAGGTCCGCTGCCCGTTGCACATCGGGACGGATTAAAATCTCAGGCTGCACCCGGTTGGCACTAGAGCTGACTTCCACCAGTCCGGGAATCTGCCGGATTTCTTGGGTGAGGGTATCGGAGGCCGTCCGCAGGGCCGCTGCATTATCGCTGCGCAGGGTGACTTCTAACGCCTTACCACCGCCACCAGCACCGCCTTGATTTTCAAAATTAATGCGGGTGCCAGGAATTTGGGTCAGAACTTGACGCATCTCATTTTCAAACTGCCCTCGGGACACCCGCTCATTTTTGGGCTTTAGTCGGACAACCACTGATGCATCCGCCGGATCCTGGGAGACATAGACACTGTCCACCGCGTCATTGGCGTTGAGCTGGTCACTGATGTACTGGGTCACCAGCTCCGTTTTGGCCAGGGTACTACCGGGGGGCAGGTCAATCTCCAAGTTTGAGAGCCCCGTGTCACCTGCGGCGAACAAGCTGGTGGGGATAAACCGCGACAGCATCAGACTGGCGATAAAAAATCCGATGGCCAGTGCCACGGTAAGAATCCGATGGCGCAATGCCCCCCGTACTAGACGAAAGTAGGGTAACAGACCTTTGGGGACGTAGATATCTCCAGCGCGGTAGCCGTCGGGTTGGCCTGATGAGGTTGCTTGAACGGGTTTAGGTTTGAGCAAATAGGCGGCCATCATCGGTGTCATCAGGCGGGCCACTAGGGTGGAGAACATGGTGGACACAGCCACGGTGACACCAAAGGGCTGGAAAAACTGACCGGGGACACCGCCCATAAAGGCGACGGGTAAAAACACGGCCACAATGGTGGCGGTGGTGGTGACTACGGCCAGACCGACTTCAGCGGTGGAGTCCATGGCGGCACGCATGGGGGGTTTACCCATGGCAATATGCCGTTCAACGTTTTCGATTTCGACAATGGCGTCGTCCACCAGGTTGCCGACTGCCAGTGTGAGGGCCAGCAGGGTCATGCTGTTGAGGGTATAGCCCAGGTATTGCAGTACCACAAAGGTGGGGATAATCGACAGCGGTAGTGCGGTGGCGGTAATCAGAGTGGTGCGCCAGTTGCGTAAGAAAACGCTGACGACAACTACGGCCAGGAGCGAACCGATAATCAGGGCGTCGATGGAGGCTTTGTAGGAGTCGCGCACGTCGGTGGCGCGGGTGTAGATCAGATCAAACTGGACGTCGTCTAGGGTCTCGGTCAGGTTTGCGATCGCATCCCTTACCCCATCTTCCACCGACACCAGCAGACTGCCATTGCTGCGAAAGACCGAAAACGACACCACAGGCTGATTATCTAAATAAGCCGACTGGCGAGTCTCACCAAAATCATCTTGCACCGAACCCAGGGTTCTCAAGGGCACCGTATTGCCATCGGGCAAGGCAATCCCCAGGGACTGCAGCATCTCCACCGTAGGTGCACTACCCAGGGTACGAATACCCTGCTCCTGGCCTAAAATATCGCTGCGACCACCGGGCAAATTGATATTCGAGTTACGGATTTGATTGTTTACCTGGGTTGCGGTGATTCCCAGGGCATCCAGTTCATTGGGATCCAGGTCCACAATAATCTCGCGGTCCACCCCACCAAACCGCTGGACCTGGGCGACGCCCTTAACCGATAACAGCTCGGTGGCAATGGTGCGATCCACCAAATCACTCAGATTTTCCACTGAGCGGGTATCTGAACTCACCGTGTAGGTGAGCATCGGCCCCCCTTCAAACTTCAGCCGACGCACCTGGGGTTCCTGAGCATCCTGGGGCAAGTTATCCCGGATGCGGGTGACCGCGTCTCGCACATCGTTGGTGGCCTGCTCCGTATCCACCCCTAAGTCAAAACTAATTACCGTGGTGGAATTACCATCCGTCACCGTTGAGCTCACATTGTCAATGTTGCCGAGACCCGAAACCGCATCTTCCACCTTTTTGGTGATCTGGGTTTCCATCTCCTCAGGTCCGGCCCCCTGCTGACCAACCGTGACAATAACAGCTGGAATATCAATATTGGGGTTGGCGTCGATACCCAACTGATTAAATGACAGCCACCCCGATAGGGTAAGTACCAAAAACAGCACCAGCGTTGGCACCGGTCGACGGATCGACCACTCAGAAATATTCCAATTCATGGGTCTTGTCTCCGGTTATTCCGCTTTAGTCTGGGATGGCTGCTCAGTAGATGGCGTGCTGGATGTTTCTGTAAAGGGAGCAGTTACCACAGACACCGGATCGCCGGGCTGTAAATAGCTAGCCCCTTCCACAATCACCTGGTCGCCCTGATCGAGTCCTGATAGAATTTCCAAGCGTTCAGGCTGATTGGCCGTCGCCGGTAGTCGGGAACCAACAGTAACCGGCACCAGGTCTGCCGTCCCTGCCTCATTGAGGATAAAAACTTTAAAGCTATTGTCCGTCTGCGGCAGGATGGCGGCGGCAGCTAGCACCATGCCAGTGCGCTGACCGGTCATAAATTCTGCCTGTAAAAACATCCCTGTGCGCAGCTCTGCATTAGCCGACAAACTGACATGGACCTCAGCCTGTCGTGTTTGCTGATTAACTAAGGGGTCAATGGAGCGAACAGCCCCCGACAAGCGAATGCGATCATTGGTGGAGGCGGTAACGGTGACCGGAGTACTCACCTGCACAGCAGCCAGCTGCCGCTGGGGCAGGTCAACCACCAGTTCTAATAAACCGTCTTGCACCATCGTAAATAAAGCTGTTCCCGTGGAGGATGTATCACCGACAGTGGCCGGACGCTCAGCGATCTGACCATTGGCGGGGGCTCTCACCACTGTCTGGGCCAGCTGGGTTTCTAATCGTCTAATCTCAGCTTCTCGACTAGTCACCGTGGCTTGAGCACTTTGTACCGCTGCTTGGGCTACACCCACCGATTCACGGGCTGTAATTGCCTGGGTACGGCGACTGTTTAACTCCTCCGAACTAATTCCCCCCTGGTCATAGAGCGTCTGGTAGCGTTCAAAGTTGTCCTGGGCCTCGGCGGCGTTAGCCTCAGCCTGGGCTTGTTCTGCCCGCTCCTGGGCTACCTGAGCTTCGGCCTGGGCGTAGTTAGCCTGGGCCTGGGCTAGCTGTGTGCGCAGCACCGAATCATCGAGCACCGCTAGCACCTGTCCTTGGGTAACCTGGTCTCCCTCACGCACCCGCACCTCACGAATTTGTAAGCCACTGACCTGGGGCGAAATGTTTAATAAATCAAAGGCTTGCACAGTGCCAGTGGCCTTCAGCGATTGCTGGATAGTGGCGGTTTGGATCCGCTGTACGGTAACGCTGGTAGCGGCCGTTGCCGAGGCCGTTTCCGTGGGCTGAGTCGGTGGGTCCGTGGCCGGCCGGCTCAGCCTGCCCCCGATAAGAGACACCCCCACCCCCAGTAATAAACCCAAACCAATCCCTCTCACCCCTGACCATGGCGATTTTTTAGGAACGGTGTTGGTTAATGAAGCGCCATTGACATACTGGCCGTTGGCAGATTCCTGATGGGATGGATTCGTGGGCGGTTCGTGTTGAAAATCTCGATACGTCACAGCCTAGCAACTACCAGAACGACTACAGGACAATCCTTACGCAGCAATCTTAAAAAATTACAAAATGTAAACCTGTTGCCATTATGACCTATCTCCGTATGACTGTGATCACAGTCAGTGACAGTTTTATTTGGCAATCTGAACGTCATGAATGTCGCGGCTATCACAACCGTTGCCGTATATTCCACGAGTCAGGTATCTATCCGATGGTACGGCGGCCGCTGGTAATAAAGCGCTGTGTAATGCGTGAGCGAAAATCCCTTGGTGACAATGTCTGGGGATATTTCCAAAAGCCGTTCGCTGTCAGTACCTAGTTTTAATTTCCGTTCAGAAAACCATACGCAACCTGAGCTGTGCATTCCGTTACAGGACCTTTGGCGTATACAAGGGTAACCCAACGGTATGTTAGCTTTAGCTCAGCTTTAAACGCCGTGCACTTGTTTCCTCCCACCAAAGCCGCCCTTACCATGTTCAATGTCACCGAGATTCTAATCGCTGATTTTGTTGAAAAACTGCGTCTTGGCTATCGACGTACCTATGGTGGGCTGCACCATGACTACGAAGAAATCATTGCTTGGGCCGGTAGTATGGCCCTTGAAAATATTGCTAACAGCGACGCGCTTTACCATAATGTCGAGCACACGATTTTGGTAACCCTGGTAGGCCAGGAAATCTTGAGGGGCAAACATACCCGCGAAGGCGGTGTGAGTGCTGAAGATTGGCTGCATTTCATTATTTCCCTGGTTTGCCATGACATTGGCTATGTCAAGGGTGTGTGTCGTGACGATAGCGATTTTGAGAATCGCTATTCGACCGGCCATGGGCAAATAATTGAGCTGTCCCCCGGTGCCACGGATGCGTCATTAACGCCCTACCATGTCGATCGCGGCAAGCTATTTGTTGAGGAGCGATTTGGTAAAAATCAGTGGATTGATTCCCAGCGCATTCAAAACAATATTGAGCTGACCCGATTCCCAGTCCCCAAAGAAGAAGATCACCAGGACACGATTCACTACCCAGGGTTAATTCGGGCCGCCGATCTAATCGGGCAGCTGAGCGATCCGCGCTATCTCAAAAAAATTAGCGCCCTCTTTTATGAGTTTGAAGAAACCGGACAAAATCAAGAGCTGAACTATAAAACTCCCCACGATCTGCGGAGTAACTATCCCAAATTTTATTGGGGAGTTGTTCATCCTTATATCCACGACAGTCTGCGCTATTTAGCGCTCACCCAGGAAGGCAAGCAAATTATTGCCAACTTGTATTCCAACGTATTTATGGTGGAATACGAGCGGGATTTGCTGCCTTGTTAGGATTTCGGCATCGTTAAACCGGCTCGTTAAACCGGTAAGATCAGGGCGGTAGGCGGTGTTTAACGGCTCTTCCTGCCGCTTGGATTTTGCTGCCCTTTTAAGGCAGCTATCGTAGTCACGACCCGTGAATGAATTCTAAACAGTTATCAACTATTGGATGGCGTGAATGGCTATCCTTGCCAGAACTAGGCGTCCCCAATATTAAGGTTAAAGTCGATACCGGAGCCCGTTCCTCGGCTATTCATGCCATCAATATTGAACAGTTTGAGGCCCACGGAATTAAAAAAGTACGGTTTCAAGTAGCGCCTGTACAGTCAGATAACGAACGACTTGTCATGGTGGAAACAACGTTGCTAGAAGAGCGTGCAATTACTGATTCTGGTGGTCATCAACAGGTTCGGCCTGTGATTATGACGTCGGTATGTCTAGGGGAACTGCAGTGGCCCATCGAGCTGACGTTGACCAACAGAGATGTGATGGGATTTCGGATGTTGTTGGGACGTCAGGCTGTTAAAGATCGGTTTTTGGTAAACCCCGGCCAGTCCTATATTCAAAGTCAGGATATTTCTAAGGAAGGAAGTACAGATTTAACCGATCTATCTAATGGGGATGACTTCTCTTGATAGTCTTACTTAAGACATTACTCCTCCTCGTCTTAGCCCGCTATGAAAATTGCTGTACTATCCCGCGATGCCTCTTTGTACTCTACGCGTCGGTTGATAGAAGCTGGAAACGAACGAGCCCACACAATGGTCATTATTGACCATATGCGCTGCTACATGGACATTACGGCCCATAGCCCTAAGGTGATTTATCAAGGCAAGCCCTTAGAAGACATTGATGCCATTATTCCTCGTATTGGCGCGACTAAAACATTCTATGGCACCGCTGTGGTCCGCCAGTTTCAGATGATGGGAGTATTTACCGCCAATGGCGCTGATGCGATTTCGCGATCGCGCGACAAACTGCGCTGTTTACAGCTGCTTTCTAAGGAAGGTGTGGGGCTACCTACAACAGGGTTTGCCCATTCCACTAAAGATATTGAAGGGGTGATTGAACTGGTTGGGGGAGCCCCCTTGGTCATCAAGCTGCTGGAAGGTACCCAGGGTATCGGTGTGGTGCTGGCGGAGACGGCCCAGGCGGCCAAATCTGTTATCGAGGCATTTCGAGGCTTAGATGCCAACATTCTAGTTCAGGAATTTATTAAAGAGGCCAAGGGGGCAGACCTCCGCTGTTTTGTGGTGGGTAATCGGGTGGTGGCCGCGATGAAGCGTCAGGGGGCTCCAGGGGAGTTTCGATCCAATGTTCATCGGGGCGGTTCAGTGAGTAAGATTAAGCTAACGCCTGAAGAGCGCAGTACCGCTACTCGCGCGGCTAAGGCCATGGGCTTAAAGATAGCCGGGGTGGATTTACTCAGATCGAACCATGGCCCAGTGGTCATGGAGGTCAACTCATCGCCCGGATTAGAAGGTATTGAGCGGGCTACAGATGTGGATATTGCGGGCAAAATTATTGAATATTTAGAAGGCCAGATCAAGGTATAAGTGGGAAAACATTAACCTGCCGCTCGTAAAGACAGCCCTTCCCTCTAGTTCGATTAAGATTTACCATCAAGGACGAAACAAATCGCAACACTGGGGGGACAGGAGTGATGCCTAAGGCTATCTGGGACCGGGCTGTGCTGGCTAAGACTGACAACTGTAATGTCGTTGATGGCAGCCGGTGTTCGTCTGTCTCCTGGTGCAGTGTTGCAGTAGGGGTTTAGACCTGTGTGGAATACTGTTGAAGGCCTAGGAGCACCCTGGATGCTTCAATGCCTGTGGGGTTTGGTGTCTGTATTTGTAGTGGAAATGGTGCGGGATGGCTACCATGTGGCGAGTCATCTCTGGCCGCCACTCATGCGGCTGCACAATTGGCACCACAAGGTTTATCGAAAAGATTTTACGCCCATTAGTTCTGAGCTATATCAGAAGGCTCAGCTCTATAATGATGTGCCTGAGTCGCTGGTGATGATGGCGACCATGGCGACGGTGGCGGTACTGACGCCATTGTGGGGATTTTGGTTAGGATTTCTGTATAGTGCCGGTTTTTTGGGGGCGGCGCTGTTGCGATCGCAAGGCTTACTCCAAACCACCGACCTGACCCACGAGCCTGGCCCCCTAACAACACCGCCCAGCGTGTGGTTGGTCAATCGGACCTATCACTGGCGGCATCACTTTGATGAAACAACGGCTTACTATGCAGGCTATTTCACCCTATCGGACAAACTGATGGGAACAGCACTCTCACTCAAGGGCAAAACGGTGGCTGTCACCGGAGCCTCTGGCACCCTGGGCCGCGCCTTGATCAAACAGCTGGCGGCCCAAGGGGCAAAGCCGCTGGCCCTGACGCGCTCAGCCGATGCTGTGATTGAAGGCGCGGTAAAAGTAGTCCCCTGGTGCGCGGGTCAAGAGAGCGAGCTCAAAGCGGTATTAAACCGGGTGAATATTTTGGTCATTAACCATGGGGTGAATGTATATGGTGACCGGTCGGCAAGTGCGATCGCAAACTCCCTAGAGGTAAATGCCCTATCCGCCTGGCGACTGACGGAAGTATTTTTAGAAACCGTAGACAATCGGTTAGGTCCTGCCACCAAAGAAGTATGGGTCAACACCTCTGAAGCTGAGGTGAACCCGGCCTTTAGCCCCCTGTATGAAACCTCAAAGCGGCTACTGGGGGATTTGATTACCCTACGTCGTCAGGATGCCCCCTGTGTGATTCGTAAACTGGTGTTGGGTCCCTTTAAAAGCAAGCTCAACCCGGTGGGGGTGATGTCCGCTGATTGGGTAGCCGGGGCCATTGTGGGTCTGGCGAAACGGGATATTCGCAACATCATCGTCACGATCAATCCGATTACCTATATCTTGTTTCCCATCAAGGAAATGATGCAGTCGGTTTACTTTAAGTTGTTTTCTAAGGTGAAATAGGGCTGCTTTCTAAAAACACTATTTGTAGCCGTCCCACGCATAATGTTGGCTTCGACTCCGCTCAGCCAACATTTACTACAACCGGCGTTCCCTATTCCCTCCCTGCCGTGTATACACAGGTCGGAGAGTAAGCTCAAAGCTTCGAGCCCACTCTCCGAGAAGAGCAAAGCTCTACATCCCCCAACTCCTTTTCCCTGGGGGAGAAGGGAAGCTAGACTCAAAGTCCTTCTCCCTGGGGGAGAAGGA
>NZ_JADEXP010000137.1 GCF_015207065.1 Leptolyngbya cf. ectocarpi LEGE 11479
TATCTTAAAAGTTTAGAGCTGGGTAAAAACCACTGAAGATATTCAGAACACGAGCAAGCATTAGCCGTACGGATAAACTGATAAATAGGCTTACGTAGAAATTGCTATATGGTTACACCCCGACTTTAGAACATACTCACAGAAAATATCTGTAGCTAGCCGTACTAGCTAAAAGTATGAAAATCGCCTTCTCATATAGATACAATACCCAAAACCATAAGTTCTAATAAAACTCCCCGATATTCAAGAAAGCTTCATAACTGAGCCAGTTTTATAATCAGCTCAACTGGTTTCGATTTCTATTGTTGCCTATTTATGTGCCCAGAAAACTAGTGCTTAGAAAACTATTCATCTAAGGGCGCTGCTACCTTGACCATGGCATGACGTAAAACCCGCTCGCCCAGAATATAACCTCTGACTAGTTCCTCAATAACTGTACCGTCAGCATATTCATCGGTGGGTTCGCGCATCACAGCTTCATGCAAATTAGGATCGAATTCTTTCCCCTCAGCCCGCATAGGTGCCACACCAATACGCTTCATAGCTTCAACTAGCTGCTTATAAACACTTTGATAGCTCTTATGAACAGTCATTTCACCCTCGTTTTGAGGTTTAATCTGAGCCCGAGCCCGCTCAAAGTTATCAACAACCTCTAACAGATTACTAATCGTATTGCACTTAATTTGAACTTCAAGGTCTTCCTTTTCTCGACTCGTACGCTTACGGAAATTTTCAAAGTCCGCAGTAAGCCTCAAATACTGACCGTTTCTATCTTCTAGCTGCGTTTTAAGTTGCGCTATTTGCGCCTCCAAGGCAGCAATTTCAGCAACGTCTCCCGCAGCAGCAGCGTTAACATCGGTGGCATTATCAGCAGCGGCATCATCGGAAGATGCCTCAGAAAAACTACTGTCAAAATCAATTTCAACGTCAGCGTCTTCAAGCTTCAGCTCTTCAATATTGGCCTCTGCCTCACCAGCAGCATCAGAGGCCTCATCTGCTTCATTAGAGCTATTTTCTGCGGAATTAACGTCCTCTACCATCGTTTAACCTCATCAAAAACAGAACACAAGGGGGGTAATACTTGCCTTAGACGCTGATATTTTAAGCGAGTTGCACAGTACCAACGAGTTTTATCTAAATGAAAGTATTTAGATAAAGACCCCGAACACTAAGACCACAAAGCTCGCCACCAACCGGGTCCGTAGTTTTTTGCTTAACTACCTTTTCGGTATCACAATAGTGCATTTTGCAACGTAATGACTACATAAAATTAAGCCGCATCTGGAATGGAATTTCTGCTCTTACACCCGTTTTCAGCACACAATGATCGGGAATGCGGCTAGCTGGATACCAATGTTCAAGCTATTATCGGGGAATGGCGCAGCATCGTACGATATGCTGTGACACTTGGAGCAACTCAACCCACAGGGTTGGCATTCTCCCCCCTGTAGCTGTCTACAGAAAAGCGTTTTGTGGGCAACCTTCTGTAAGGATTTTCTGCGGCGACTATGACCAATTCCTCATCATCTCGGAAAGCGCTTGTTTTACAAAGAAGCTTTTCGCCATTTAGTAACCAGCTTATTCAGACCGGTTACGTCGATACGGACCAAATGCAACAGGCATTGGTTGAAAGCCGAAAGTCAGGGCGCTCGCTAACAGATGTTTTAGAGTCACTGACAGGGCAGCAGCTGAGTCCAGAGCTATTACGTCAGTATAAGAAGCAGCAGTTATTTGAGCTCAAAATCCTCTACGGTGTGGAGTCGTTAGACCCAGAAATTGAAAGCGTCTCTGATACAAAGGTTGGTAACCTCATTGACGACTTAATTCCCGTAGATATCTGTCGTCGCCATCGCCTGTTACCGCTTTCCCAGACAAATCAAGACGGGGTCTCCACGGTACTTGTTGCCATGGTGGATCCAGAAAATCTGGAAGCCCAGGACGATCTCAACCGTATATTGCGTCCAAAAAGCCTAAAGCTACGCCGCATGGTCATCACCGTTGAAGACTATCAGCGGATGATCTCGGCATACTTAGACGATCAGGTTGCCAAGGAAAAGCAACGAGATTTTGAACAGGCCGTTGATGTTAACACTAACTTAGAGGACCTCGATCTCGATGGAGCTGATCTCGAAGAGGCACTTGATGAAGAAGCTGATTTAGGGGCCGCAGTTCAGGATGCAGGGGCAGCCCCTGTGATCGCACTAGTCAATAAGATATTGGTCAAAGCACTCCAAGAAGGAGCTTCTGATATCCACGTTGAACCGCAAGAGGAGTTCTTACGGATCAGATTTCGCCGCGACGGTGTTTTACGGCAAGCCTTTCAGAAACTACCCAAGAAAATTATTCCAGCGGTAACGGCTCGTCTCAAAATTATTGCTGAGTTAGATATTGCTGAACGGCGTGTCCCCCAAGATGGTCGAATTCGTCGGGTATTTCAGGGACGTAAGGTAGATTTTCGGGTGAGTACTCTGCCTAGTCGATATGGCGAAAAAGTAGTTCTTCGAATTTTAGACAATACAGATACTCAGCTGGGCTTGGATAAGCTGATTACTGATGATGAAACCTTGAAAATCGTCAGAGATATGACCAGTTCTCCCTACGGGCTGATCTTGGTAACAGGGCCTACAGGTTCAGGTAAAACTACGACTCTTTACTCAGTCCTTTCAGAACGCAACGATCCTGACATCAATATCAGTACGGCAGAGGATCCGATTGAATATGCTTTGCCGGGTATTACCCAGGTACAAGTCATTCGTGAAAAGGGAATGAATTTCCCGTTGATTCTGAGGGCGTTCCTTCGACAGGACCCCGACGTTATTTTAGTTGGTGAGACCCGTGATTCTGAAACCGCTAAAACAGCTATTGAAGCAGCCCTGACGGGGCACCTAGTCTTAACTACGTTGCACACTAACGACGCAGCTGGTGCGATCTCACGGCTGAATGAGATGGACATTGAAGCCTTTCAGGTTTCTAGTTCACTAGTTGGGGTTCTGGCACAAAGACTTGTACGTAAGGTTTGTGCTGATTGCCGAGTCGCTTACGTACCGACCAATGAAGAATTGGCACGCTTTGGCTTGAGCGCCTCTGGTAGCGATATTTCTTTCTACAGAGCTAAAACAATTACCCCAGACCAAGTTGAGGCTGCGCGGGATGCTGGAGAGCTTTGTCAAACTTGTCAAGGCTCAGGCTACAAAGGTCGAGTTGGTGTGTACGAGGTAATGCGCATCACCGAACACTTACAAAAGATGATTTCGGATGGTTTACCTGCAGAGCATATTAAGGAAGCTGCTGTTGAAGAAGGTATGCAAACGCTACTTTCCTACAGTCTCAAACTAGTAGAGCAGGGGTATACAACCCTTGAAGAAGTAGAGCGAGTAACGTTCACTGATACGGGACTAGAAGCTGAACTCAAGGCGAGACGTAAGACTATCCTCAGTTGTTCTACCTGTAGTGCAGAATTACATCATGACTGGCTGGATTGTCCCTACTGTCTAACTCCCCGCTTTCAAAATGGTTAACTGGGCTACGTAGGTGTAATTCACAACTATAGAGTGGGTAAAATCATCCCCATCACTTGAATTTAAGCCTGGAATAATCCGGTTACTCTTTTTATACCCTTGCTTATAAGGTTTTTGTAGATATCTACCTGAGGTGGCTCCATGGAAATGATGATCGAAGACTTGATGGAAGAAGTGGTTGAGCGGGGAGGATCTGACCTCCACCTTTCAGCTGGCTTACCACCTTATATCCGAGTCAGTGGTCACCTCACCCCCACTGAACATCCGCCGATGACACCTGAGCAGTGTCAACGGCTAATTTTTAGCATGTTAAACAACACCCAGAGAAAACATCTAGAACAAAACTGGGAGTTGGACTGTTCCTATGGTGTCAAGGGTCTAGCACGCTTCCGGGTCAATGTGTACAAAGATAGAGGGACCTATGCCGCCTGCTTGCGAGCCCTAAGCTCTAAGATTCCTAGCGCTGAACTCCTGGGTCTGCCCGACATTGTGATTGAGCTAGCACGGCAACCTCGCGGATTGATTTTGGTAACCGGACCAACGGGGTCAGGGAAATCCACCACCCTGGCTTCCATGATCAATGATATTAACCATACTAGGGCCGAACATATTCTCACAGTTGAGGATCCTATCGAATTTGTGTATGAACCGATCAAAAGTTTGATCCACCAGCGGCAGATTGGGGAAGACACCAAAAGCTTTGCTAATGCCCTAAGGGCAGCATTACGGGAAGATCCCGATGTGATTCTAGTCGGTGAGATGCGGGATTTGGAAACTATCTCCCTAGCGATTTCAGCAGCTGAAACCGGTCACCTTGTTTTCGGTACTCTACACACTAGCTCTGCCGCTCAAACGGTAGACCGGATGGTGGATGTTTTCCCTCCTGGACAACAACAACAGGTCAGGGTACAGCTCTCTAACTCTCTAGTGGCAGTGCTTAGTCAAACGCTTGTGCCTAAGGCAAATCCAAAGCCCGGAGAGTTTGGACGGATTATGGCTCAAGAAATTATGGTGGTTACCCCAGCTATTGCCAACCTGATTCGGGAAGGTAAGACAGCGCAAATCTATGGTGCCATTCAAACTGGCGCTAAATTAGGTATGCAAACCCTAGAGATGGTTCTAGCGGATCTATACAAAGCTGGCACCATCAGTTTTGAGCAGGCCATCGGTAAGTCATCTCGAGCCGACGAGTTACAACGATTGATCAATGCAGGCGGAACAGGCGCTAATAGGAGTCAGGCCCAACGAGGACGTCCAGCTACCGGTGCCCGTCGATAGATAGTGAAGAGCCTACTTATTCTATCCAGTTGCAAGTGGGGGTTGCCTAAAAATTAGGCAACGCTGTATAAAGCCTTCAATGATGTCTAAGCATAAAACTTTGCAGAGGTAAAATCCATGCCTACCTATGTTGCTACAGGACGAGACACCACAGGCCGTACTCGCCGAGAAAAAGTTGTAGCGGCTACCCCTGGTGAAGCTCGGACAATGCTCAAGGAGCGTGGAGTCTTCATCCAAAGCATTAAGCAAGATCGAGCGATAAGCTTTAATCTTGAAGATATTAGAACGTCCTTGGTTAAGGTCTCTGTCAAGGACAAGGCTGTTTTTTCGCGACAGTTTGCAGCTCTAGTCAATGCCGGAGTAGGCCTAGTGCGGGGAATTGGCATCCTAGGTGAACAATGTCCAAACCCCAAGCTAAAAAAAGCTTTGTTGGCGATTAATGCTGATGTTCAGCAGGGAAACAACCTCTCTGACTCAATGCGTAAGCATCCAGGCAGCTTTGATTTGCTTTATGTCAGCATGGTTCAGGCTGGTGAGGTGGGTGGTGTACTCGATGAAGTACTCAATCGTCTAGCTAAGCTCCTAGAGGATCTAAATCGCTTACAGAACCAGATTAAGTCTGCCATGGCCTATCCGGTAACCGTAGGCGTACTTGCTGTCACCATTTTTATTGGTATGACGGTGTTTTTGCTGCCCATCTTTGAGAATATCTTTACGGAGTTGGGGGCAGAATTACCGGCTTTTACCCAATTTATGATTGGGATTAGCCACTTTTTACGTAATCCTCTGTTAGTTTTTCTAAGCATTGCGGGGTTAGTAGTGGCAGGTATTATTTACCGTCAGTACTACAAAACTCGGGCCGGTCGAGAAATGATCGACCGGATGTATTTGAAGCTACCCTTATTTGGTGATTTGGTTCAAAAGTCAGCTACTGCAAGGTTTTGCCGGACGTTTGGCTCTCTTTCTCGCTCAGGTGTTCCAATTTTAACGGCCTTGGAAATTGTGCGAGATACATCGGGGAACCAAGTCATTGCTAATGCCATTGAGGAAGCACGTTCAGAAATTCAAACGGGTGGGATGATTAGCTTAGCGTTGCAAAAGCATCAAGTTTTCCCAATTATGGCGATTCAAATGATCAGCATCGGTGAAGAAACGGGGGAATTGGATCAGATGCTGATGAAAGTCGCGGACTTCTATGAAGATGAGGTTGAACAGGCGGTTAAGGCCTTAACCAGCATCATGGAACCCATTATGATCATTTTTCTCGGCGGTATGGTGGGCTCAATCTTGGTGGCGATGTATTTGCCCATCTTTGCCCTTCCCAATGCTGTGGGTGGATAAGGATAAAAAGGATAGCATTAAAGCCATGGGTGTCTGTCTAACAAGATTTTAGTCGTTACTAAAACAGCGTCTGGCATATGCCAGACGCTGTTTTTATGTTTTTTGGGGCGCTTATTGAAGGATTTCCTTGAGCTTGTGCTGGTTCCAAAGCTGCTGATAGAGACCAGGAGCATTGACTAGACTATCGTGGGTACCTGTCTGAACAATGTGGCCTTGATCCATGACGATGATGCGATCGCAATTCGCCGCTGCCGACATTTGATGGGTAATAAAAATCACCGTCTTACGCTGGGTCCCATGGGATAAATTATCCAAAATTTGAGTCGCTGTCTGGTTATCCACACTGGATAAAGCATCATCAAGTACCAAAATAGGCGCATCAATCAGCAGCGCCCGTCCGAGCGCCGTACGCTGCCTTTGGCCCCCAGACAGCGTAATTCCCCGTTCACCTACCACCGTGTCATACTGGTTTGGAAAGTTTAAAATCTCCCCCTGGATCTGGGCAAGTTTCGCCGCCTGTTCAATCTCAGGCATCTCAGCCAGGGGCATCCCATAGCGCAGATTGTTTTTTACCTTTGTACTGAATAAAAAACTATCCTGGGGCACAAAGGCAATGGCCCGGCGCAGATCCGGCAGTGCCACCTGGGTGACATCATAATTATCAATAAACAACTGGCCTTCAGGAATTTCTAAAATTCGAGGCAGGGCCTTCGCCAAGGTAGATTTCCCGGAACCAATGGGACCCACCAGAGCCACAGTCTCCCCAGGCTCGATGGTAAATGAAATATTCTGAAGAGCTGGTGTCACGGTACCCGGATACTGATACATCAGCCCTTGAGCCCGCAATTGTCCCGTCACCTCAGCCACAGGCAAGGGAGATGCTTTAACCGCACTCGCCACCTTAGGTTGAGCCGCAAAAATCGCCTCAATGCGATCAACACTGACCTCACCCCGCTGATAGGACGTAATTGTAAATCCTAGTAGGGCAGTTGGAAACACCAGATTGTTAACATAAAGCAGCAGGGTAACAAAATCACCCACCGCCAGCGTACCAGCAGCGATACTACGAGACCCCACCGCCAGAATAATCGCTAAACTCAGACTCGCCAGACCACCCAATAATGGAAATAGTGTGTTGCGAGTACGCGCTAGGGACAAATTAGCATCTAGTACAGCATCATTACGCTGGCCAAAGGCTCGCTGCTCGTTAGTCTCCTGGGCGTAAATTTTGATCAGTCCGATTCCGCTCATGTCTTCCTGAATGAGCGTACTCAAGTCAGATAGAGACTGTTGCACATCGAGCTGTTCTTTCCGGAGACGGTTGCTAAAGAAGCCAACCAGAAACATCATGACCGGATAGATAGCCAAAGCAACGAGCGTAAGCTGCACGCTGATGCGCAACATCGCCGGCACAGTAAAGACATAGGCAAACAGAGTATTCGCCAAACTGAGCACAGCAAAACCCAGTAACCGTCGAATATTATCGACATCACTGGTGGCCCGATTAATTAGATCTCCAATCGTATTTTCGGCAAAATACGCCGACTCTAACGACAGCAAATGCTCAAAAATGCGCTGTTTGAGATCAAATTCAACCTGGCGACCCACCCCAAAGATCGTCACCCGTGAGGCCATGCGGATAGCCCACATAATCGTTGCCAACACCAAAATCAGCACTACATAGCGCAGGATTGTGCCATGATTCAGGGTGATCTTGAGTCGCTCAACCACATCCCCAATAATCAAGGGAATCCAAACACTGAGGATGTTAACAAGTAACAGTGCCCCCACCCCCAGGGCTAGCTGTCCTCGATGAGGTCGAAGATAGCTGGTCAAATATTGCAGCCTAGACTGTGCCATAGAAATACTCGAAACGTGTCTGCGGCCTTCGCCGCTTCACTATCCTAGTACTCCACAAGCTTGGCTGCTATAGCCTCATTGGTAACATCAGCCTAAACTTCAATATTGGGATCCCAACCAAAGTTAAAGCCAGGCAGCCAGCCCCGTAAGAAGTAGTACGTGGACGTCAGTACTTCATCCCAATAGCGCGATGTGAGCTGCAGCGCATCGACATTAGGAATAATGTCAGGCAATCGAGAAAACGTATCATTGCTCGACCAGGTATTAACCGAATAAAAATCAGTTGGTTTAGCAATAACCTGCATCCCCATGTTTTCGAAGGTCAATGCTGAGCGAGTCATGGTCATCGCTGGAGCCACCAGCATTACCCGTGCATCGGTGGGTTCATTCCGATTTTCCCTCGCTGCCAGAATTTGCTGATCCCGGAGAAATCTGTCTACCCGATTCGCCGTACCTTGCACGTTTAGCCCTGTAGATTCAAATCGAATACTTTCAGCCGGTACCCCATTGTTGAGCAACACCGTTCTAATATTTTGACGCTTGGCTTGGCTAGCCTCGCTGTCCCCGCCTGGATCGGCTGTGACAACGACAAACGGATTAGCGCCAGCTTGACGAGCTTCACCATAAAGCTGAGCGGCATAGATTAATCGGGGAACAAGTGAGGAGTTATAGGCCTGATCGCTAGCGCTCTGAAAAGCGACGGATTCTCTTGAGTCCCCTGCATCATTACCTAGGACAACAATGGCTCCTGTACGATCTAGCCGAGGTCCCTGCACCCCCGCTGGGCAAACCTCCCCACACTGCGCTGCTCGATCGGTAAATGCCTGCTGCACTTCCGACTCTGAACGACTAACGATAGAGCGACTAACGATGGGCAGGCTGGTGACCAGTAAAATGGCCAGGGCTACAGCCACCTGCTGTCCTTTGACCTTTTTGACCCCCTCGCTCATGGCTGACCCTAAAAGTAAAATTGTTGCTCCCAAAGGGGTCAACGGTAGTGATATTAATCGCCAAATAGTGCCGATAGTCTCATCATTTGGGTCTGCAAATGAGGCAACAATCAGCACTAGAACAACGACTCCCCCAAACCATGTCAGGTATGCTTTGGGGATAATTTTGGTCAAAATATACCAAACTAGTAGCCCAATTGTGGCCCAAAGTAAAATGCGGGTAAGCAGGACAAGCATGGAGACCTTTTAAAGAACAGGCGCGGGATTGTTCAAGAGTTAAGCACATTAGCTCAGTTTCGGCTATAGGGGTAGCCCCTCAAGTCGGAACCAATATACCCGGATCTGTACGTAGATGGGCTCAAAACTGCAAAAACATTTGACAAAACATCTATGTATTGCCCGAGTGCAGCGCCATGGGACCCCAACGCAAAACGGGAGTCCATGGAGAACTCCCGTCAGTTTCTTTCAGCCCTATATATCTAAACTATCTCCCTGCGATCGAGCAGGAGAAATGACGCTAGAAAACTACACCAGCTTAAGGTTGGGATACTGGGCGATCACCTCATCGTTGGTCAGGGTTTCACCGCTTGCTTGAGGTGTCCACAATATCTCAACGGCCATCAATGTATCACTCGGTATCGCTCCAATCTGGTTGAGCGCATTGCGAACAGTTTGTTCAGATTGGACATCTGGCAACGTTAGCTTTCCCTGGGTGGCCACAATCAGGGTCGCGATGATGTATTCCCCTGATTCTTGATTGCCGTCGGTATCGGGCAGTGCCGTAGGACTATTACCGGATAGCTGATTATTGACGTTGGAAACGGACTCATAACTAAACTTGCTCCGTTCCATGAGCGCTAGCCGGTTAAATTCGGCTTCTGCCGAGGTTAGCTTGGTGGCGATGGTATCGGTATCCGCATAGGCCCAATACTCGGGATGGCGCAGCAGGGATAAGGTGCTTTCTTGTAAGACTTTGGTTAAACCAGCCGATGAACTGGTATCAGCGGAGGTGGCTAGACGGTTGAGGTCGTCTTGTAGATGACGAGCTTTAGCCAGCAGCCCCACTTGCAGACGCGCGACGGACACGGTTGGATTTGGGGTGTAAGCTTCCCCGTCGCCGAAGCCGCTGGAGCGGAAGCTACGCACGAGGAAAGATGCGATCGCAAAAAACACCAGCAAACTAAATAAACCACCGCCGCCAAAGCCAAAAAACGGCATTATCAGCGGAAAGCCAAAACCAAAACCACCTCTCGGATAGCCGCTAGACGGCCCCCGATAGCTCCGTGGTGACGAATAGGTTCGACTAGGCGCTCTAAAGCTGCCTCCGCCGATACGGCCACCTGCGCGTGCGGCCATAGCACCATCGGCCTGAGAAAAGACCAAGAGAAATGCCAGGACACCCACCAAAACAGGCTTGAGTAGGAGACGTAGCCAAGACTTAAATCGACTCATGATGCAGATTGCCAAAAAACGCTCAAGTAGCCCACTAATGTGTAGCCATCCTTACTTTAACGTTTTTAGTTAGCTCAAGTAGATGGCTACAAATGGACGGATTACCGTCCCATCCTGGGAATAGTTTTGCCGCCACCAGTCAAATCCCAAAATAGCTAACCACCCCCCACTAACCACCTCCCACAATTGTCACCACTTCTAATCGATCGCCTGTTTGCATGACCGTTGTGTCCCAAAACTGACGGTGCACAATCTCACCGTTATATTCCACCGCCACCAAGCGCGGATCCATCTCTAGCTGAATAAGTAGCTGAGGCAGGGTGGTGCCCTGAGGGCACAATTGGGGTGTCCCATTGACCTGAACGGCGATGGGCTCAGAGATATTGTTCATGGGCGATGGGAACGACAAAACGTTAACTAAAATGCTGATTAAATTCACGGGTGGTCTGTGTGGGGTCATCGGCCTGCATAATAGCCCGCACAATGGCAATACCAGTCGCCCCAGCTTCTTTTACCGCCGCCACATTAGTCAAATCGATACCACCGATGGCAAACCAGGGCATCGGGGCATGCTCCACGGCATAGCGTACATAGTCGTAACCTGCCGCCGCTTTGCCAGGCTTGGTGGGTGTAGCATGGACAGGCCCCACACCAATATAATCAGCCCCCTCGGCAATCGCTCGCTCCATCTCTGCAGGACTTGTGGTCGACCGGCCCACAATAGGTAATGGCCCTAAAATACGTCGAGCCGCTGCCATGGGCAAATCCTGCTGCCCGAGATGTACCCCATCCGCACCCACCGCTGCCGCAATATCGACGCGGTCATTCACAATAAACAACGCATTGTACTGATGGCAAAGGGTTTTCATTTTACCAGCCAGGTCTAGACGCACCTCATCATCGGCTAACTTTTCTCGATACTGAACGATATCAATTCCCCCCTTGAGGGCTGATTCCACAATGGCTAACAGGTGCTCACTAGGAGACGTCACCAAATAGGTATTCGTCTTTGCCAACCGCTGGCGCAAATCATAGCCTAGCAATTTGCTTTCTAGGGTATAGAGCTGATAGCGCATGTGCTTAGCACCACTCGCCATCTCAGCAGAATGGAGTTTGCCATATTCTTCTAGAACCCTCAGCGCCTCTTGCACCCGGCAACAGTTGACCTGTACCACCGTTTGGAGAGTATCGCGCTGTTCTTCTTGGGGATGGCTAATAGCCGTCCCAGCATCACCAGGAGTATCACGACTTTGACGAATTCCGGAACTGTGCCAGCCACCCAGGGTCTGACGCAGGTGCTTAATCTGTTCCGTGAGCGTCCCATCATTTAAACCAAACCGGCACCATTCTTCAACGATACGTAAACCTTCACGAGCCCGGTCTAGGTTGGCATCCAAAATTCGATACAGCACCCGCTGAGAGTGATCATCAACAATTGACACAGAATTCATAGACAAAAAAGTGGGCATTAGCGCAAAAAAGTTTTCCTATGGTATCAGTTGTAAATTCGGTGCAGGAATGTTTTAAGAACGTTCGTCTTGCAAGGGTCCAGCCAAAAGCAACCGATAAATCTAATCAGATCCGTTACAAAGGGTTGACAAATACCCAAACCCCCACCAGAATTCCAAGGACTTAGGTATAAGCAATCCAAGTCCTTGGGTATAACAATCCAAGTCCTTGGGTATAAACAACCTAAACATAAACGACATCCTGCCTCACGCATCCACCACAAATTTTGCAGTACTAGTAACCCTGGGTTTGGGAAAGTGGGCAGAGCGTCATCGCAATTACCTCGAAGCCTATTAGGGTTTCGATTGATTACGTTCGTGGATTTGACGATGATCGCAACAACACGTGCCAAAACCTTAGGGAGTATGCTGCTGGCTTTAGCTACGCTGATGACAACAGGCTCAGCCAAAGCTCAAACCGTTCCCCATACTCAAATTACGCTCAGCCAGCCAGCGCAAAACTATACTGTGCTCCATGTAGATGCCGCAACGGGCAACGATCAGCGGAGTTCTGGTAGCGAAGAACAGCCCTATCAGACCATTACGCAGGCTCTACAGATGGCCCCGGCTACTAGTACGGTAATCTTGTTAGCGCCGGGGCACTACAGTTCAGCCTCTGGAGAGCAGTTTCCCCTGCACCTTCGGCCTGGCATTACCATCCAGGGAAATGCAGGTGCAACTCGAAATACCATAATTGTCGGCAGCGGCGAATTTCGAGATGGTCCCGTGACACAAAATACTGCCATTGTCACCTCTGATCGTTCGGGGCTAGCAAACATTACAGTTTCCAATCCCAAGGGCAGTGGTGTCTGGATCAGTGGAGGTGCGCCTATTTTACGTCGGGTAGCGCTAGTGGCGAATGCCGTGGCTGGTGTCCATGTGGCTGCAGGTGCCCCGTTGATCGAAAACAGTTATTTTCACCAAAATCCCAATGGTTTAGCAATTCAAGGTAATAGTCGCGCAACTGTTCGAGAAAATTTGTTTGAGGCCACGGGACGGGCAATTACTGTAGCGAGTCCGGCCACACCCACGATTAATAACAACCGCATTGCTCGCAATGATGTGGGCATAGCCCTCAAAAACAATGCCCGCCCTGTCTTGACCGCAAATATTCTCAATGGAAATGAACGTAACGGAGTGGTGGAAGTAGAGCCAACCACGGTTGCACTACCAGCTGGATTGCCAACGACACCTGGGAGATCTCAGACCGATCGTCTAGCGGTTAGAGGCTCTGAGATACCAAGGGAAACAGCGGAGTTACCGGAAGTCTCAGACTCAACACCCCCAGATATAGCAGCACCAGCACCGACAGCAGCCTCAGAACAAGAGGTGCCCGCTGTACTCACAAGACCAGAGACGGTCGCTGTAAAGCTACCCGCAGTAACCGCTAATCAGACAACAAGTCTAGAGCCCGTGGCAGTCACTACTGCACCCACTGCTCCGATTGCAGCGGAAATAACCGAAATGGCTGAAACGCCTGAGATCGACTTAGATGAGGGGGGGAATGGGACCGTTGATGGGGCCATAAGTGAGATCGCATCATTTAGGCAACATCTGGCCTTGTCTTCGTCATCTGCACCCGTCGCCAATGAATCCCCACCTCCTATTCTGCAGCGGGCACCATTATCAGTGTCCACAGCGGCTGACAATGATGCTATTCAGACTGACTTTGCGGACTTTGCGGAGCCCCTATCAACTGAGGAGGGAATTCCCATAGCGGTCATTTCTGTCGATGAGGCTGAGCCCACTGTCGATGAGACTGAGCCCACTTTGGAACACGAGGTTCAGTCTCACGAGAGTGACAGAGAGGGCGTTTCTAAACTATTGGCACGGTTACAGCAGCCTGTCGCTGCAGTTGCGACCACTGCGCCCACTAACAATGTCACTCCGCCAGCTGATGTGGTAGCAGTCTCCAGCCAACGGTTACCTGTACCGTCAGCGGCTATTCCCAGTGGCGGCGGATCAGGCAATCTAACACCCCCTGGTACGGTTTCTCTAGCAAGAGCTTTTCGTTATCGAGTACTGGTAGACATGGCAGATGCAGATGATTTACAGAATTTGGTACCCGATGCATTTCGTACCCAGGTAGGAGGTCGGATATTTATGCAGGCTGGAGCCTACGTCGATGAAGCCGAGGCCCAAGAACGGTTGACATGGCTGCAAGAAAATGGGATTGATAGCAGGGTTGATTTGAGAGAATAACAATTGAACCTCAAAAAATCATATCTAGGTCATAATCTCGTAGATCTAGGCAGTGGAGCGCGCCTAGATCAGGCTGCCAAGTAGCCACAAGTAACTCATGGGGACTCATGGGGGCAATGGCTGTGACATTAGGAGGACCTTGGATACCACCGATGGGAGACAGGTCACGATCCAGGAGTAAGATGCGCCCTTCCCCATTACAAAAGAGATATCCCCAGGGCAGCTCGAGCATGACTGTGGGGCAAATATCCAGGATGATGCGGGTCATGCGTAGGGGCTTGAGGGTGAGAAAAATGACCGTTTGCGGTGCATGGACATCAACAGCCATCCACTGATGGGGGGATTGCATGGAGGTCAGTTTGTCTAGCGTAATGCCGAGATTTAGCGAGGTTAGATAGGTACCACGCCGATTCCATAGCTGTAGTTGAGTGCCTGTTTTTCCCGCATGACCAACAATGGCTAAATGGCCGCTATCAATGGCAAGCACCTGGCTGATATCTATATCCGGAGACAGGGGCCGCCGAATGGGATGGGCTACCTGGTGAGGCGTTTTCAACTGTACAACGGTCAGCTGCCTGGCGTTAGGAGTCACCGTAGCAGCCCAACGATGGTGAGGATCAACGGTCACCATCGCAGGCATTGGCCAACGCATAAGGGGAGTTAATAAGTCAGCATGGATACCGGACCATAGTGCTTTCTGGGTACTGACCATGAGCCCTAGACCCGCCCGAGAGGGATATAGCCCCTGGATTGGGCCATCTAAAACTTGCCGACAGACAGTGATCGAACGCTGCTGTAATACGGCAAGTTGGCAATCTTGGCTCATCAACATCTGTAAAACCACGGGTGGATTAACAGATGAGAGGGTTAGTTCTTTGAGATTCCCTACAGACTGAGTCAGGGATTGCAAGGGAGCCCCGGTGTAGGGATGGTAAACCGTCTCGGCTTCACCGAGCGGAAGATAAAGGTCAGTTCCCTGGGAGACAACGACGTCTTTTAGATCTACCAGCATTTCCGCCGCCGTTGGATAACGGCGGGCAGGCAATTTTTCTAAGGCTCTGGTAATAATGGGTTGAAGTTTAGATTGGAGCGGCTCAATTAACGGGGCAACCTTAGGGACGGGCTGGTTTAGATGAGCTGATTGCAAAGTGGTGGGTGTACCCGTAAAGGGGCGCTGTCCCAACAGTAGCCCAAACAACATAACACCCTGTCTCTTATACAC
>NZ_JADEXP010000641.1 GCF_015207065.1 Leptolyngbya cf. ectocarpi LEGE 11479
ATCTTCAACATGAAAATATCTGGCGTTGCTGATCCGCAGTATGACTTCATCTGCAATATGCCGGTACGGAGCATTTTTAACAGATGGGTCTATCCTCAGAATTAGCCACGGCAAATATCTAAATCTGGTGAATGATGTGTTGACACCGATGAAAGGACAGTGTACCGATACAATCAGGCATCTCATCTTACGCAAGAATGGCCGTGAATTCAGCCATTTTTCCTGACACTTAAGACAAGCTTCAAGTTAGTTCAAGGGACAGCTTCACACAGCCCTGGTAAACCACAAAATGAGTGGGTCTGATGCACTGCCTGGCCTGATGAGTACTATTCTCCCGTGATCGATAGCTCATCTACCCACACATGGGGAGCCACACCGCTGGGGGTAATTTCTTCATCAGGAGAGACATAAATAATCGACTGGAGCAGCTGATGGAAATCACCAGCGACGGTGGCCGATTCAATGCTGGTGCGTTGCCCCTTGTGGACTAGCCAGCCGTCAAAGGGGAGGGAGAAAGATCCTTGCAGGGCATTGACCCCGGCGTGGAGAGCCTGCAAATCATCAATCAGAACCACATTTTCTGCCCCTTCCAGGCTGTAGGTGGTGTCTGCGGCTTCGCCCTGGGTCACATGGAGAAAGTGGGAGCCCACACTGACTTTGGCACCGATGCTAGCGTGGCCAGTGGGGGTGGCCCCCAGACGCTTGGCAGTTCCTGCACTGTGGAGAAAATGTGTGAGTACGCCTTTTTCAATAATGGGCAGACGGCGGGTGGGGGTACCCTCACCGTCAAAGGTTTCTGGACCAACATTGCCGGGATGCAGGGCATCGTCATAGATCGACAGTAGGGGTGAGGCCACGGCAGTATTTAGGCTCTCGGCGGTGGACAGACTGCGCTTATCGAGCACACTCTGGGCGTTGTACAGATTGCCAAAGGCCCGGATCAGACTCAAAAATGCGCTCGGCGAGAAGACAATACGATATTTGCCCGACTCGATTTTTTTGTACTCTAGATGGCTGAGGGTTTTGTCGGTGGCTTCTTGCAAACAGCCATCGACATCCAGCTGGTCGGGACCCACACCAATGCGTACGGCGTGGCCAGAACGGGGTTTGCGACCCTCCTGCTCAGTTTTGGTGTAGAGATAAACCGATGCGGAGGTGCGGGCTTCGCTGCGCTTGGCTCCGTCACTGTTGACATAGAAATATTCCACCGCATTTTGAGAGA
>NZ_JADEXP010000138.1 GCF_015207065.1 Leptolyngbya cf. ectocarpi LEGE 11479
CACCTGATTGAGACGGTGACCCAGGGAAATATTTAGAGCATCCATCGCCAATCGTTCTACGCTTTCTGGATATATGAAATCGAGTTCTGCTAAATCCAATCCTGCAAAAGGGTTTACCCAGACTCTCGTGGGTCGTCTAAAACGGACAAAACTATGGCGCGGGCGCTCAGGTACCTACGCCAGGATCTTGCTGGTGGGTGGGTTATCCCTATGGACCTTGACTGGCCTGGTTCTCCCCGCCCAGCGTAAATCTGCCAAAGCCGCTGAAATTGAACTGGCCAGAGCCAGTAACCCCTGGAGCTTCGCCTCGTTTCCAGTGGAAAACTTTCAAGCCTACACCTCTCCCTTTGGCTATCGGCAATCCCCCTATGGCGGTGAGCAGTTTCACTACGGTTTAGATATAGCGGCTCCTTCTGGCAGCTATATTCGCAACTGGTGGGAAGGTCGAGTTGTTGAAGTCTCGGATAACAGCGCCTGTGGCACCTCAGTTGTGATTGAATCAGGTGAGTGGCAGCATATCTACTGCCACATGCAGGGATATGTCACCTACGAAGGGGGGCAGCGAGTCATGGTGGATCCCAATGGGAACCTGCGGATCCGAGAAGGAGCCACCATTACGACAGGCCAGCCCATCGGTCGCGTTGGGATGACCGGACGCACTACCGGACCTCATCTCCACTGGGGCCTGAAATTTGAGAGCAGCTGGGTAGATCCAGCTATGGTGCTGCGGGCCATGTATGACGATCAGCAGGCTATTCGGTAAGGGCGTGTAATAAGTACATCCCATCTCTATCTGGGCTTTATGATCTGCAGCACAATCTATCGACCAGTCAAGATGTTATCGTCTACCTAAAGCCATCTTTGCGAGTGGCTGGGTACATTACAGCTGTACCCCTGTTCGACAACCTCCCAATTACCTATGACTGCTCCAATGTCTGAAGCTGAAAACACTCGCGCTGTTCTTCGTTCGCAAGAGCCCGAGTTACAGTATGAACTTCCTTGGAACCGTGAAGGCGAGTTCGAAATAGAGGCACTTATCCTAAGTCAAAGTAAAAGTGATTTGCTGGTTAAGGTAAAAACTGACCGGGGCGAAAATCACCTAACTATTTCGGGTTTTCTACCCGGACGAGTTGCCGGTCAACGCTGGCGCTTAGAATGTGTGCGGTCCTCTGGCAGTATTGAGCTGCTGGATGGTGAGCCCCTCGAGTAAGCAGCTCCATCTCTTTTCCCTGCACCGATTGAGCGAAAAGCTGCATTGCCCCTGATGTAGGGGCAATGTGAAAGGGTGCTTGGGCGGTTTTCCGCTCCCCTAGGAAAGCTACCTTTTTACTTACTCAGAGAGGGAATATCGACGTATTCGCTGACAATGCCACGAAACTCTTCACCATCGATAGTTTCTTTTTCCACCAATCGATCCACTAATCGATCGAGTAGGGAACGATTATTTTTGAGCATTGAGCTGGCCTGATCGTAGGCTGTCATTGCAATTTCGCGTACCCGCTGGTCAATCTTTGCTGCCATTTCTTCTGAGTATTCCGAGCGTTGCATTAAGTCGCTACGGCCTAGGAATACCGCACTGCTGGGGGCTTCCATGGCAAATGAGCCTAACTCTGACATGCCAAATCGGGTGATCATTTGTCGAGCAATACTGGTTACCTGCTGAATATCGTTGGCGGCTCCCTGGGTGACCTCATCTGGGCCAAAAACCAGTTCCTCGGCAGCACGCCCCCCCAGGGCCATGGTGATTCGATCAATCAGCTCTGCATAGGAAACCAAGCCATCGTCAACCTGGTCTTCTTTGGGTAAGTAGCTGGCAAATCCACCCACACCACCAGAACGCGGAATAATGGTGACCTTGGCCAGTGGGTTTGAATGCTTGAGCATGGTACTGACCAACGCGTGGCCCACTTCGTGATAAGCAATCAGCCGTTTCTTTTTGCTATCCAGCAGGGGGGTTAATGTGAGGCCAATGGTCAGCCGATCAATGGCATCGTCAATTTCTGTCATCGTCACGGAGTCTTTACGGCGACGAGCTGTTAGAATCGCTGCCTCATTCAGCAGATTAGCTAGCTGGGCACCGGAAAATCCTGGAGTGCGGCGGGCAATGGCATCAAGGTTGACATCATCGGCGACTTTTTTGTCCCGCGCATGGACTTCTAAAATACCCAAGCGGCCCTTATAACCTGGTAAATCAACGGTAATCTGTCGGTCAAATCGCCCTGGGCGCAGTAACGCGGCATCTAAAACATCGGGCCGGTTAGTAGCAGCAATCACGATAATGCCGCCGTTGCCTTCAAACCCATCCATTTCAGTCAGCAGCTGATTTAAGGTTTGTTCGCGTTCATCATTACCGCCACCGATGCCAGCTCCCCGCTGACGACCGACGGCATCAATTTCGTCAATAAAAACAATACAGGGGGAATTTTCCTTGGCCTTCTTAAAGAGGTCGCGCACACGGGATGCCCCCACCCCCACAAACATTTCTACAAACTCGGAGCCTGAAATACTAAAGAAAGGAACACCTGCTTCGCCGGCAATGGCTTTTGCCAGCAGGGTTTTACCGGTGCCTGGCTGGCCCACTAACAAGACGCCTTTGGGAATGCGGGCGCCGATGGCGGTAAATTTTTCAGGATTTTTGAGAAAGACAACCACCTCTTGCAGCTCTTCCTTGGCTTCCTCAATGCCAGCCACATCGTCAAACATGACGCCTGTTTTGGCTTCCATTTGAAACCGAGCCCGAGAACGACCAAAGTTCATGGCTCCGCTAGCGGAGTTAGCAGAACGGCGCAGAATCATCAACAATGCAAATACGACAATCAGCGCGAGTAGTGAATGCACAGCTAACCCTGTCAGTGCACTGTTATCAGAGCGTTCTAGGACTTCGTAATCGACATCGCTACTCCGTAACGTTTGCAATAGCTGCTGGTTATAGACATCATTGGCAAACAGAGTGACCTGATGCAGCGGTGCTTCCTCGTCATCTCCCTTAATGCGCACATTTGCCACCCCGCGCAGGTTATCTAACTCCACCCGCTGAACGTCACCTTGTTCCAGATTTTCTAGGAGCTGACCATAGGTCATTTGCATATCTTCGGTTTCTTGGGCTGCCGCTGGTTGCATCCCGACCAAGGGCGTGGCCACACTCTGGAGCAAAAACCAGCCGATGGCTAGGCCACGGGTAGTGCGACGGCTCAATGAATCTGGACGAAAACGGGAGGGAGTGGGCTTATTCATATAAATAAGTAGAAACAGATGACTAAAAATTAGGCTATGACGGCAGCCTGAAGGACAGGCTGGTTAAAATCAATCTAGTTACAATCCCCAGTTTAGCGTTCTCATCTGCTAACCAGGGGAGTGATTGTGGGCTTTCCTCGCCTAAAGGCCACCAGAACATTTTGACCCCCAAACCCAAAACTGCTACACAAAACATGATTGATCGGATGAGGCCAGCGGGCGCTGCCATCGACGAAGTTAAGGGCAAACTCAGGCTGTTTCAGACCTACACAGGGAGGTAAACACTGGGTCTGCAGACTCAGCAGGCTAAACACCGTGCCGATTAGACCGGCGGCCCCCAGGGTGTGGCCGGTGGCTCCCTTGGTGGAACTGACAGCAGCCCTGGGGAACAGCTGCTCAATCATGTACGCCTCGTTGGCATCATTGAGACGGGTACCGGTGCCATGGGTATGGATATAGTCAATGTCATCGGGGTGCAATCCGCTGCGCTGCAGACATTGATTGGCCACAGTGAGGGTGCCATCCCGTTGGGAAGAGCTAATGTGATAGGCATCATTGCTCAGACCAAATCCGAGTATTTGGCCGTAAATTTGACCATCAGGGGAGTCTCTAGAGGCGGCTGTCCTAGTTTCTAAGATTACAGCCGCTGCTCCTTCCCCCAGGACTAAACCATTGCGATCGCAATCAAACGGATAGCAGCCCTCCTTAGCCATGGCCCCCATCCGTCGAAAGCCCGCCAGGGTCAAAGGCGTAATCGGTGCATCCACAGCGGCCACCACCACCCGTTCACACTGCCCCGTCTGGAGCAGCATATAGCCCTGAAATAGCGCCCACAGTCCCGTGGCACAGGCCGCCATTGGAGCGAGTACTGGCCCTTGGCAGCCCACTCCCTGAGCCACCTGATGCGATAGGCCACAGGGCAGTGCCGATAGCCAAGGCTCCAGGGACTGTTCGCCCCGCGCCATGGCCTCCCAACGGTTAAGGTAACTGCGGCTAGACCCCACGACCACACCACAGTCAGCCAAAGGCACCGTCAGTCCGGCGTCAGCTACAGCGGTCTTAACCGTTTCCGTAACCAGGGTGTCGGGGTCCAGGGGAAATTTGCCCACCATGGCCAGGGGCACAGCAGGGAGTGAGGGGAAGGGCTGACGGAATGCGATCGCACTTTTACCGGCTAGTAAGTGGGTCCAAGTGGTCTGCGCAGTTGCCCCCAACGCTGTCCATAACCCGATGCCAGTCACGACGACATCAACCATTAGCGTCCTGAATCAAACAGAGGAAACCTAAAGCGCGCCCCGTGTAGTTGCCCATAGCCCTATTCAGTGACTAGCCGATCCAACCCATCGGTGACTACAGCTGATTCAATCACATCTCCCTGCTGAATCGCATCTACCGCATCTAGTCCCTCGGTCACATAGCCAAAGACAGCATAGCTACCATCCAAAAAGGGTAAGTCTGCCAGGGCAAAGTAAAACTGGGCCGAGGCCGAATCAGGAAACTGGGAACGGGCCATAGCTATAGCCCCATGGGTATGCTGCAAGGCAGGTTTAGCCGTCTCACCGACCATTTCAAAGGTTTGACTGTAAATTGGCTGCTCTGCGCCAGCAGGTGTTATCTCCAAAGGAATCAGACGCTTTTCCTGAGTATCAGGGTCAATAAATCCCCCCGTACCCAGCTGTTGTACCGGTACCGAAGGATCCTTACTTTGGGGGTCTCCGCCCTGAACCACAAACGGTTGAGGCTCCCGAACTACCCGGTGAAACACCGTGCCGTCATAAACGCCGCGCTCAACTAGGTCGACAAAATTCCCCGCCGTAATGGGCGCTTTGGTCCCATCCACCTCAATAACAATACGCTCTCCATTCACCATCAATTCGACAGTAGCCGTACCCTGTAGCTGGGCGAGGCCCTCAGGAGCCGGAGCCACAGCCACTTCTGTCGACCTAGCAGGTGACTCAGCAGGCTCCGCAGCGACTGACTCCGAAGGATTAGTTGTTCCAGTCGTGCAGCTCACCATTAACAATGCCACGACCAAACCCATGGCCCATCTCATGCGGAAACCCAAAATCATGATTACTTCCTTCTGTGTTAAGAGCACCATATAAGGCACCATATCTTGTCACAGGAAACCTGCCTTTTCAACAGTGTGCCATGGCCAAAGCGCGCCTTTAAACTACAGCCCTTCTAGGGGAACCTGCAGAAATCGAGCTAGTTCAGCCCCTTGATTCTCTACTGCCGCCAGCGATATAGGTTGACCCACACGAGTTAGGGGAATATCTCCCTTTCCCTTAACCTTGAGGTACAACGCTCGCTTAGGATTTAACCCATCGCGGATATCCACTCGTATTGCTGTAACAGAGTCTAACGGATACTTAAAGTCGATCTTTCGATTCTTTCCTGGGAAGCCCCATCGAAAAATCTGAACCTCCTGTGCCCCCTTGTCAAATTGGTTGTAGCCACCACCAACATTCCACGCACAGATCAGCCAAAGATATAGCGAGAGCAGCAGTGCCAATGCACCATAAAAGAACATCACCAATCCCTGGGGAATAAAGATGAGCTGAGTCGGATTTGCAAACGGTAGAAAGTTGATACCTGTATAGCTAGAGATACCAGCCAGTAAAAAACCTGTGCCGCCAACGGTGGTCACCACAGCCCACCAATAATTACTCCAGCGACGAGCACCTAGAATTTCACGACGCAGGACACTATCTTTATCGGTTGTGTTAGAAACAGTTGCCTTAGAAACAGCCATGTTGATTTTAGAAAAAATATTTTAGATGAGTTGCTAAGACTGATCCACGACCAGCACAGCCAATACATCGGTGTTAAAGCAGACGATTGAATCCTTTATTAGGCTATCAAGTATTGCAGGTGAATATACCAATCTACCCCGGATATATCGACCCTAATAATCTGATTAAAACAACCCCTACGCCAATCTTTCAAAAGGCTACAGATTCTGATACGATTAGCTTTAACTTTTGCAACGTTCAAAACCCACTGCTGATACCCAACTGAGCCAGGGTTCATAGGCTCGTTGATTGGTTTCACACAACTTTGTTAACTGTTTTCATAAGAGGACTCCATGACCAGTCAGCCCGACCGCGTGGTTCTAATTGGTGTTGCCGGTGATTCAGGATGTGGAAAATCTACATTTTTGAAGCGCCTCAGCGATCTTTTCGGCGAAGAATTTATGACTGTCATCTGTCTAGATGATTATCACAGTCTGGATCGTAAGCAACGCAAAGAAGCTGGGGTGACGGCCCTTAACCCAAAGGCCAACAACTTTGACTTGATGTATGAGCAAATCAAAACTCTTAAATCAGGAACTGCTATTGATAAGCCGATCTACAACCATGAAACCGGTTTTATTGATCCGCCCGAGCGTATTGAACCCAACCATGTTGTTGTTATAGAGGGTCTCCATCCCCTGTATGACGAGCGTGTGCGTGGGCTGCTCGACTTCAGTGTCTATCTTGACATTAGTGACGAAGTTAAAATTGCCTGGAAAATCCAGCGCGATATGGCAGAGCGGGGCCATACCTATGAAGATGTTCTTGCTTCCATCCAGGCTCGTAAGCCTGACTTTGAAGCCTACATTGATGTCCAAAAGCAATATGCCGACATCGTTCTGCAAGTTTTACCCACTAACTTGATCAAGGATGATAAGGAGCGTAAGATTCTGCGCGTACAAATGATTCAGAAGGAAGGCGTAGAAGGCTTAGAGCCTGCCTACCTGTTCGACGAGGGGTCTACCATTAACTGGGTGCCTTGCGGTCGTAAACTAACCTGCTCTTATCCTGGTATTCGCATGGCCTACGGTCCTGATACCTACATGGGCAATGAGGTATCCATTCTGGAAATTGATGGCCAGTTTGAGAAGCTGGAGGAACTCATCTATGTTGAGGAGCACCTCAGTAATATCTCCACTCGCAGCTATGGTGAAATGACGGAACTGCTATTAAAGCATCGGGAGTATCCTGGTTCTAACAACGGTACCGGCCTATTCCAGGTGCTTGTGGGTCTCAAAATGCGAGCAACCTATGAACGCTTGACTAGCTCATTAGCGGCGGGTGGTGTTCCTGTAGGCGTAGCCTAGTTTCCGCACATAGTGTGCTCTTACAAACGAATGCCGCTTTGCTTGTTTGATTGAGCAAAGCGGCATTCGTTTGTGATGACAATGGATAGCTGGTTAACCTACTGTGGGTATCTGAGGGTATTTAAACCGCTGGATGGTCCTCAGCCTAACGATAGCGTTTTGTCATATTCCAGTATTTGGTCGGGAATGCTATATTGACTCCTATGTATTTATGGCGATCACAAAATACGGTAACCCCGTTGCATAAAGCTAAATAGCAAGGGAAAATCCTGAAGGCTTAAATACTGACAGTACAGTAAAGAAATTATTGACGGTCTGATTTTTCTCTAAGATTTATCATTTCACGGTTAGCATGGCTTCAGGTTCTCATCTCAGTAGTATTCTTATCGTCGAAGATAGTCAAGGCCGACGAGAAATCGTCCTTGACAGCTCTGTCTATTCCGTTGGTCGCGATGCTAAGTGTGATATCCGTCTGGCGTCACAGTTTGTTTCTAGACACCATGCCACACTGGTTCAGCTGCCTAGAGACGATGAAAGTTATTACTACCGGATAGTGGATGGCAACCTAAAAGGTAAGCCTAGTGCCAATGGCATGCTGATCAATGGGCGTAAGCTACAGGCTCATGATTTAAAGAATGAGGACGAAATTGTCTTTGGTCCTCAAGCCCGAGCTATTTACTACCAACTGAAGCGTGACACCACGTCAACGGTGCCTCCTGACGAATTTGATATCACGCTGATTAGCCCCAATATGATTGATGAAGATGAGGAAGGCTAACGGTCCGACATCGCCTATGTAGGGGGTTCCATGCACCCCCCTAAGGAATCCCTAAATCTGATTAGCTAGCCTTACGTTCAATCGCTTGATTAACCAGCTGAAAAATTTTGTGGCAGTGGTTATTAGTCTTTAAGGGTAATTCCTCATTTTTCACGACTAAGTTCACAGTAGCGGCAGGATCTTGAGAAACTAGCTCGGTTTCATCGGTGGAGCCGATCAAGACTTCTACCGTCGCTAATTGGCTGTAAGAAACCATGCCGGGGCGTTCCTTCGCCATCAGATAATCTCCGTCTTGATAAACCAGATGTAACCCGCAGGACTGGAGAACATCTGCTAAAGATTCACGGAGATTACGAACTGGAAGAACGCTTACAAAAAGATTGGTATACCGGGCCATAGAAAATGCTAAAGCTACTGCACAGTGTCAGAATCTACAGTGTGATTAAGGGGAAACAGTAATTTTAGACTAAACAATAAGTCCAAAACTTGCAATTTTTAGATTGGAGCCAGTGTGTCAGTAAATCTAACTAAAAATCTGCATCCAAGTTTACCCTTCTAGAGAATAGTAAGCTTTTCAGGATAAATACAGGTTAAGCCATGGGATGTGACTTTACCCAATAGACAGGTTCAGGGCTGTAAAAAATGCGCGGTAAACTTATTGTTTTCGAAGGGATTGAGGGGAGTGGTAAAACTACCCAGATTCAGTATCTGCGGCAGTGGTTAGATCAGACATTCGTTAACGGTAAGCCTGCTGACTATCCAACGGGGGTGATTGTTACTCGGCAACCGGGGGGAACCAGTATTGGTCAGAAAATCAGACAGGTACTGCTACAGCCTGCCACGGGAACTGAAATTTTAACCAGCACATCAGAGCTGCTGCTCTATGCGGCTGATCGAGCCCAGCATGTGGAACGAATTTTGAAACCAGCTCTGGAAACAGGGCACCTGGTCCTTTGCGATCGCTACACCGCCTCCACCGTTGCTTACCAAGGCTATGGCCGCCAGCTAGACCGCACATTAATTAAAACCCTCAATACGCTGGCCACCGGAGGGCTCGCCAGCGATCTTACCCTGTGGTTAAAGCTGGACGTGGCCACAGGCCTAAAGCGAATAGCCGGACGGGGGCAGGCCGACCGGATTGAGCAGGCCAGCATCGATTTTCATCGGCGAGTCCATGAGGGGTTTGCCGCCCAGGCTAAGGGGCAGGACCGATTTATTACCGTGGATGGTAGCCTGGACCAGGAGAGGGTGGCTGAGCAGATTCAAGCGGTCGTTTCCACCTATTTGCAACAATGGTATGACCTCTAGCGCGTCTCCAACCTCGGCAGAAAAACAGCCGTTGGGCCAGAATTTGACCCAGAGTTTGAGCCAGAATTTTGCCCATATTGTCGGTCAGGCCCAGGTTGTAGATTTACTGGTGCAAGCGGTGCTTAAACAGCGCATTGCCCCCGGCTATCTCTTTGTCGGTCCGGCTGGGGTGGGCCGTAGTCTGGCGGCAACAGCATTTGCCACCATGCTCTTAGGAGGTTCAGATGAAGCCCCCGACCATCTCAAACGCCGTATTCAGTCTCGCAACCATCCTGATTTATTGTGGGTTGAGCCCACCTACTTACATCAGGGTAAGCTGCTAACGGTAGCAGAAGCCCAGACCGCTGGCATTAAGCGCCGTGGACGCCCCCAGGTGCGTTTGGAGCAGATTCGAGACATTGCTCGCTTTTTGGGACGCCCCCCCTTAGAGGCAGCTCAAGCGGTGGTGGTGATTGAAGCGGCTGAACTGATCGCTGAAGCGGCTGCAAATGGTCTCTTAAAGACGTTGGAAGAACCGGGCCAGGCCACTGTGGTGCTGATTGCTCCCGACCAGCAAACGCTTTTGCCCACCTTAATTTCTCGATGTCAGACCATCCCTTTCCGGCGATTAAGTCCAACCGAGTTGGCCCAGGTACTCACACAGAAGGGACATCAAGAAATTTTGGAGCATCCCGAAGTCATCGGTTTGGCCCAGGGCAGTCCGGGGGGTGCGATCGCAAGCTGGCAACAGCTACAAACCATTCCTCCAGACCTGCTCGCACACATCAGTCAACCCATCCCTAACCTGCGCATTGCCCTAGAGTTAGCCCGTCAAATTGGGCAAACCCTAGAACCCGAATCCCAGCTGTGGCTGCTGGACTACCTACAACAAAGCCGCTGGCAGCAGGGACTGGCCCAAGGCATGGAACAGTTAGAACTAGCCCGCAAACAGCTGCTGCGCTATGTCCAACCCCGTCTCGTCTGGGAAGTTACCTTGATGAATTTGGTGGGCGAGGCGTGAATCATAAGGCGTGAGCGAAGCATTAAACTAAATAAGGTAGTTTGTAAAATTTTCTCTAGCGCCTGCATCCTAGGGAAACAAACAATCGCTATGGTGACCCAGTCTGCTCAACGGCCATTTAAAAAGACAAGTTTTTGGATTGGGATGGCGCTGCTTTTACTGGTGGGTGGTGCTTCCTTACTGACTCTACGCTCTGTCCGCCAGGCTCGACAGGCCGCCATCGAAGAAGCTGCCAAGCCGCCCCCAGAACGGGTGGATGTGGCCGCCCTGGGTCGGATCGAACCCAAAAGCCGAGTGATTGATATCGCTGCTGCCGAAACGGGTGTATTGGCCCGGCTGCTGGTGGAAGAAGGGGCCCAGGTACAGACGGGGCAGGTGCTGGCCGAGCTAGACATGTATGACGTTCGCAAAGCTGAGCGGGACTACGCCGCTAGCCAGCTGGCAGAAGCCCAGAAAACCCTCAACGCCGAGCGCGGTCTAGGGGCCGCCCGCATTGTTGAAGCCAATACTCAAGCAGGGCAGATCGATCAGCCCCAAATTCAAGCCATTGAGGCTCAGACCGCCAAAATTCGTAGCCTAGAAGCTCGGCTATCGTTAGCCAAAATCGATCTAGCCCGATTTGAGAATTTATTGAGCCAGGGAGCCATTACCCAACAGGAGTTTGACCGTCAGCAAACTGAGGTAGATGAACTCACTAGCGACGTGGCCAATGCGGTTGCCACCAAAAAGCAGCTCGAACTAGCCCGCGATACAGCCCTGGACAATGCGGCGGCCCAAGTCTCTATGGCTGAGGCCGATTTACAACTGGCCTCAGTGGAAACCGGCGTAGAGTCGGCCCAACAAAACCTGGCTTTAGCCGATGCTAGGCTTAACCGGGCTGTGGTCAAAGCCCCCTCAGCGGGGCAAGTTTTAGATATTTATATTCGACCTGGAGAAGCCGTTGCCGAGAATCGGCTCATGTCCATGGGCAACACGGATGAGATGTATGTGGTGGCCGAAGTCTATGAAACCGATGTGGGTTTAGTAAAACCAGGTCAAAAAGCAACCATCACCAGCCGCAATGGTGCGTTTGAAGGCGCCCTGAGCGGCACGGTGGAAACCATCGGCCTACAGATCTTTAAAAATGACGTGCTAGATGACGACCCGGCAGCCAATGCCGATGCCCGCATCGTGGAGGTACGGATCGCGGTGGATCAGGATGAAGCGGTGGCGATGCTGACCAATCTCCAGGTGGATGTGCTGATTGATATTAAGTCTGATAGTGATTCGGGTGACGGGACCGGGGAGAGCTAACCATGGCTAGGGTATCGGTGGCCTGGTCTAATCTGATGCATGAACGGACGCGGCTGGTGGTTGCGATCGCAGGTGTCGCCTTTGCCGTCATCCTCATTTTTATGAACCTGGGGTTTATGGGTGCCCTAATTTCCACCGCCACCAACTTCTATGAGCAGTTTAACGCCGAGCTATTTTTAATTTCCCCCGAAACCCTGGAGATCAGCACGTCCACCGCCTTTCCTAGAGAACGGCTTTACCAGGCCGCCGGAGTAGACGGCGTCGAGCGGATCATGCCCCTCTACAGCGAGTACCTGCTGTGGCGTAACCCAGAAACGGGCGTCAGTCGGGCCATTTTTGTCTATGGCATTAATCCCAACGACCCCGCCTTTCTGATGCCTGAGCTGCAGGGAAATGAGGCCCGTCGTATCCTGAGCCGACCCGATACTGCGTTTATCGACCGGCTTTCCCGTCCCGAATTTGGCCCTCAGGACGTGGGGACAACCACAGAAGCCGACCGGCGGCGGATCACCATTGGTGGCACCTATGCCCTGGGGGGTGGGTTCGCCGCCGACGGCACGCTGGTCATGAGCGACCAAAATTTTGTCCGCTACCTAGAGCCCCGACCCCTCAGTTTGGTCAATGTGGGACTGGTTAAACTTAATCCTGGAGCTTCCCCTGAAAAAGTGGCATCAACCATGCGCTCATTGCTGCCCGCCGATGTGAGCGTTTACACCAAAGCAGGCATCATTGAACATGACTCCACCTACTGGCTAGAGGCCACCTCCATCGGTTTTATCTTTAGCATGGGCGTGGTGGTTTCATTTGTAGTAGGGGCCGTGATTGTCTATCAAATTTTGTTTACCGACATTCGCGATCACCTGCCCGAGTACGCCACCATGAAAGCCATGGGCTACCGCTCGCAGTACTTGTTTAAGATCGTCCTGCAGGAAGCCATTTTTCTGGCTGTTCTCGGCTATATTCCCGGCCTTGCCGCTGCCCTGGGTCTGTATCACCTGACAGCAAAAGCGACCGCTGGCACCTTGCCCGTTGCCATGAACGGTGGCCGCGTCATGTTTGTACTGATATTAACGCTGCTGATGTGCAGCCTATCGGGGCTAATTTCTGTCAGAAAAGCCGTCACCGCTGACCCAGCTGAAATCTTTTAGGAGGTTCCATGGTTTTACTACAAGTCCGACAGCTCCATGTCCCCCCCGGTCAGCGGCTGCTGCTAGAAGACATTGGCTGGGACGAATTTGAAGCTATTCTTGACGACTTGGGAGAACATCGCGCCACTCGCATTGCCTTTGACGGTGGCACATTGGAAATTATGGCTCCACTACCCTGGCACGAAGACGAAAAGGAAATCATCAGCGACCTGATTAAAGTTTTGCTTGAAGAACTTGATATCAATTTCCGAGCCCTGGGGTCCACCACTTTCAAAAATCAGACCATGCTCAAAGGCATTGAACCCGATCAGTGTTTTTACATTGCCAATGAAGCCGCGATCCGAGGCAAACAGCGACTTGACCTCAGCGTCGATCCGCCCCCTGATTTAGCATTAGAAATTGACATTACCTCGCGCACCCATCCTAAAACCTACGCTGCCTTAGGTGTTCCAGAACTGTGGCGGCGTGAGGGTAAAATTCTAAAAATTTATCACCTTGTATCGGGCGAGTACGTTGAAGCGAGTACCAGCCTTAACTTTCCAGACTGGCCGTTACAAACTGAAATTCCTCAGCGCTTGCAGCAAAGTCTGAGCGAAGGACGCAACACTGCTGTCCGCGGCTTTCGCCGCTGGGTAAGAGAACGACTCGATGCTTAAACGGATTCCTCTCGCCTGGTTAAATCTCACCCATGACCGCCGCCGATTTGCTACATCTCTGGCGGGTGTGGGGTTTGCTGTCCTGCTGATGTTTATGTTTAACGGGTTTATGAATGCCCTTTACGACAGCCAGCTACAGCTGCTTAACCGATTTAATGGTGAAATCGTTATCGTCAATCGGCTGCGGACCAACATGTTTGTGCCCCGTGCCTTTGCCCGCAGACGGCTGTACCAGGCACGGGCGTTTGAGGGAGTGCAGGATGCCTACGCCATGTACATTAGCGAGGTGAACTGGAAAAATCCAGAAAATCGTAAGTCTCGCGTTGTCAGGGTGATTGCTATTAACCCGGATGAGCCAGTGCTCAATATTCCGGCCATTGCATCCCATCGTCAGGCCCTCAAGCTACCGGAAACCGCTCTGATGGATACTCAGTCTCGGGCTGAAGTCGGGCCGATTGAAGCAGGTATCGTCAGCGAACTAGCAGACCGGCGCATTCGTTTGGTTGGCACTTTTACCATGGGGACTGACTTTGCTTCGGGCAATGGCAACTTGATCATGAGCGATCAGAACTTTCTGCGCTACTTTGCCGATCGGGGTCCCGAAGAAGATAAACGCAGCTTTGCCACGGTGGATATTGGTGTGGTTAAGCTAGCTCCTGGCACTAATGTAGAACGAATGGTTAAAACCTTGCGGGACACGTTGCCTAACGATGTGCTAGTAATGGCTCGCGATGGCGAAAACGGATTTGTCATTCGCGAGCGCAAATACTGGCAGGAAAACACCAACATCGGCTTTGTATTTTCGCTGCTGACCAGCATGGGCTTTTTTGTGGGAATTATCCTGGTCTATCAGATTCTCTATACCGATGTGGCTGACCACTGGGCTGAATATGCCACCCTTAAAGCTATGGGATATAAGAACGGCTACTTGTTAGGAGTGGTCATGCAGGAAGCTCTGATTTTGTCGGTGCTAGGGTTTATCCCCGGTGTTTTAGTTAGCCAGCTGCTTTACACCGCAGCCGGTAATGCCACGGGCTTATTTTTTCAGATGACGCCGGAGCGCATTACTAACTTACTGATTGCCACTTTTATTATGTGTTTGGTGTCGGGTGCGATCGCAGTCCGTAAAGTCCAAACCACCGACCCAGCAGACGTGTTTTAGAGTCATAAAACAATGGTCGCTAACTACACAGCAGGTGAACAGGTAGTCCTCAAAAGCTTAGGGCTGAATTTAGCGATTGAACGACTGTATTCCGGGGTTGAGCTAGATTAAATACATGTCGAATTCCACCATTGCCCCACCCGATCTAGCCGTTTATATTCAGCACCTTAACTATTCTTTTGGTGCAGACGACCTGAGTAAGCAGGTCCTGTTTGATATTTCCCTGGAGCTGCCCAAGGGGCAGATTGTCATTCTTACCGGGCCTTCCGGTTCTGGAAAAACCACCCTGCTCACGTTGGCCGGAGCGCTGCGACGCATACAAGATGGCAGCTTGCAGATACTGGGCCAAGAACTCGTCGGTCTAGGCGATCGCGCCCTGGTCAACGTCCGCCGCAATATTGGCTTTATCTTTCAGGCCCACAACTTATTTGAGTCACTCACCGCTAGCCAGAATGTAGAAATGGCGGTGGAGCTGACCGGGAATTTTTCCTCCAAGCGGGACCAGGCGGTTGCCATGCTGAGTGCCCTCGGGCTATCCGATCGAGTCGATTACAAACCCAAATCGCTCTCCGGGGGACAAAAACAG
>NZ_JADEXP010000139.1 GCF_015207065.1 Leptolyngbya cf. ectocarpi LEGE 11479
GGCTTTGATCACCGGGTTATGAAGATTAGTAACGTATACTACTAATTGGAAGAATACGACCTGTGTTCGAACGTTTTTCCCTGTATGAAATCCCGGATACTAGCCGGGACCTGGTTTAGATAGCACTCAGATAAAGTTTTTAGGAGTTTTTTTATGCAGCATCGTGGCGTAACTGTTTGGTTTACCGGTTTGAGTGGTTCGGGAAAAACAACTATTAGCCAAGCTCTAGAGAAAAAGCTGCGGGCAGCGGGTGCCAAACTTGAAGTTCTCGACGGTGATATTGTACGGACCAACCTCACTAAAGGATTGGGGTTCAGTAAAGAAGATCGCGACGAGAATGTTCGCAGGATTGGGTTCGTTTCCCATTTGCTGACTCGCAACGGTGTGATTGTTCTGGTTTCGGCCATCTCTCCCTATCGCGATGTGCGCGATCAGGTGCGTCAGCGCATTGGCGACTTTGTGGAAGTGTATGCCAACACTCCGCTTGAAGTGTGTGAAGAGCGTGATGTTAAAGGTCTCTATAAAAAGGCCCGCTCTGGTGAAATCAAGAATTTTACCGGCATTAGCGACCCCTACGAAGAGCCCCTCACCCCTGAGGTTAGCTGTGAAACTGCCAATGAGACAGTTGATGAGTCGGTCAATAAGGTGATGGCCAAGCTGGAAGAGCTGGGCTATTTATCGCCTGCGGTTGTTTAATACTCAACACACTCTGGGAGGTTCAAAGCTTCTCGCTGAGTTTTTCTAGAGCCCATTGGGCTCTCGCTTGCACAGCTGGGGTGTCATCTTGATGCCGCAGCTGTTGCAGGCCACTAATAATGAGATCGGTTTGGGCTATCTGCATTGCCAGAGCCTCTAACCCGACGACAGCGGCATATCGTACCACCCATTCTTCGTCCCCAGTAGCCTGTAGGAGCACGGCCTGCGATCGCAGCATGGCTTCTGGGCGCTCGTGGTCACTGACTTTGTTCCAGCGAATGGTGCCCAACCCTCGGGCTGCTGCCCGCCGGACGCTGAGGGAAAAGTCGTTGGCGGCTTCGAGCAGTAGGGATTGCCCTCTGGGGTCGCCAATGCCAGCCAATGCCCGAATGGCCCAGGCTCGGGCGCCATAGTTATAGCCATCCAGTTTCTCCAATAGGGGAGATACCGACGGAATCCCAATTTGAACCAGACCTTCTACAGCGGCCACCGCCGCCCCTGGATTATTAAATCCCAGTACTTGAATCAGTGTGGGAATAGAGCGCTGATCGTTGAGGGCGGCTAAGTCTTCCACCGCATCTAGTAAGCCCTGGGCAGAATCTGCGTCGTTAACTGCTTGCAGACAGGTTTCAAAAGTTTTGAGGGCTTTGGGAGGATTTAGAGATGAGGACGCCATCACAACAAACTATCCATTAAGGTCATGACTCGACGGCTATCGTCAGAGAGGGAGGCTGAGCCAGAGGGTTGACTCGGTTCAAGCTGTCGTTCTAGTACACCTTTTAGGGCAATCAGCTTCATGCTGTTTTCTGCCAGCGTATTTGCGATCGCATCGGCTCCCGCTAAATAACCCACCGCACCTAGATCCATCAAGGCCGCCCGTCGCAGCTGTAGCTGTTCATGGTCCAATGCTTTAACCAAGCGTTCGGCATACTCAGCTTTTCCTGTGAGCTGATACATGGCCCGAGCCGCTGCATTACGCACCTGGGGAACATCATGCTCTAAAAACGGTGCGATAGTCGTGGCTAAATCCGCATTTCCCAAAGTGCCCAATGCCTCCAAAATGGCATTGTAAGGCTGGACCAAGTGAGGTTTGTCCTCCACCTGGACGGCTACCGCCACTCCTCCATCGAGCAAAGCAACAAGGTCGGGCACAGCAGCCGTATCACCTAAACTTTCAAGAGATTGGGCTGCCGTTTCGCGCACATAATAATCATCGCAGCGGAGACAGGCTAACAGAGCAGGCACCACCCGCTCATAGCCTTGACCAATTTTACCCAGAGCCCGAGCCACATTGCGGCGTAGGGGATACCCACCGTCTGGCGATCGATCGGTTTTATCTTCTAAGGCCAAGAGCAGCGCGTCTATGGCTTCTGGCTGACGCACCCGCATCTTACCCAGCCACCAGGCCGCATAGTAGCGCAACCCTGGATCGGCGGTCTGGTTAATATTTACAAACGCTTGGTCAAGGGTTAGCGGCTGACCGTCTGGGTTGTGGGGAACACCACTCACAAATCACCTCAAAAATTTAAACCACGGGCCTTAAAAACACGAGCCTCAGTACACGAGCTTCAGTATTAAAAATCCCAGAGATAGAAGCAAACGCCAATTAGCGATCGCAAACACCTCTGGGATAGAAATTGATACTCAACCACCACAGTAAGCTGCAGGGCTACAGTTTCAATTAGCTTAGAGTATTGATAGCGTAATCCAAGTAGGAGTTAGCTTCAGTAGCAGGGTCACCACTCAAACCGTGGTTAGCCTTGATGTACTTCAGCGCTTCAATGTACCAGCTAGGAGACAACTCGTAGGAACGGTTGATCTCATCTAGGCCAGCAATCAAGTACTCATCCATAGGACCAGTACCGCCTACAATCAGGCAGTAGGTAACCATGCGTAGGTAGTAACCAATGTCACGAACGCACTTATCTTTACCACGCTGATCGGCCGCATAGTTGGGGCCAGGAGTATTGGTGGTGAAAGGAAACTTGTTGTAGACCGCTTGAGCAGCACCAGAGCACAGGCTGTCAGCCTTTCCAGTCAGAGCATTAGCAGCTTCGATGCCAGCACTTGCTTGACGGAAACGACCAAAGGCAGACTGAATTTCAGTGGAGCTCAGGAAACGACCTTGCGAATCAGCAGTTGATACTGCTTCAGTCAGAGGGGTTTTCATTGCTTGAGATATCTCCCAAAGTTTCTAAAATAGACGGACAGAAAAAGAAGTAGATGATTAGAGAACTCTCTTTTTCTGCCAAATACCAACTTACTAAGGACTACTTAGAAAGTTAACTTAGCCAACAGCTGAAGCTGCACGATCAAAGTAACCACCAATCTCAGACATGAGACTGCTGCAGTCACCAGAAGTGATGCCGTTGCGATCGTTAGCGATTGCAATAGCAGCTTCCTTCATTTTTTGAACGCCAACGGCAACCGAAGCACCGGGAGTACCAAGCGCAAGATAGGTCTCACGCAGACCGTTCAAGCAACGATCTTCAAGTACGCTAGCATCGCCAGCGAACGTGGCATATGTTACATAGCGCAAGATGATTTCCATATCGCGCAAGCAAGCAGCGTTCCGACGGCTAGTATAAGCGTTACCACCGGGAGCGATTAGCGAGGGCTGCTCGGCAAACAGGGCACGAGCGGCGTTAGTTACGATAGCGGACGCATTACTAGTGATACGGTTGACCGCATCCATACGCTTATTGCTGTCAGCAACCATTGCTGACAAAGCGTCCAATTGAGCACTGCTGAGATATTCGCCTCTTGCATCAGCCTGGGAGACGACCTTAGCAAACGCATCAAACATAGATTGACTCTCCTAAATTTGATTCGTCGAAGTAAGTTTCCAAAAAGTGGGGACGAGAACCCGTCAAGTAACTGTATCAAAAAACAGTTTCATAAAGAGATGGACGAATGCAGACAACCTGAAACATCTTTCACAGAAGCCATTAATCATCTCAGCAAACTTCGCTCTCCCCAATTTGAAGATTAAAGCGAATAGGGGACGAATCTAACAAAGTTAAAGAAACTTCACCTTAAGCAATAGATGCTCTGGGACGTCTGTGAAAAACAGCTACAAGTCTGTCTATCAAGAGCCATCAGTCTATTTTATATACTGCGGTGGGGTCGCAATATATTACGAATTATAAGGGGTGTAAGGATTTGCTAACAGACAAGACGGATAAAAATACGCTAATTTGACTAGCTGCATTCATGAATCTGCGTCTGGCAGGTCAATCCCTTACAGCTCATGACTTCACCCTTCTGTCAAGTAGAAAAGCCAAAGAAAATTGAGAGAATTATATCGTTACATTTCTCGCTGTCTTCTCAGTATTTACCGGAAGCATTTGCCGGAAATATCTGCCGAAAAAAATGGTTAGGGACTCTGAATGGTAAGGGTAGGATTAAGCAATTTGCAGGTGGCGTTCTAAATCGAACAAGAAGCCATGGATATATTCTTCAGTCCACTCGGCACCGTAATAGCGGGTTAGCATGCCTCGGGCTGGGTCTTTCTCAGCTCGATATCGGATATAGCTCAGCTGGGCGGCTTCAATGGCTTTGAGCTGGGCTGGATCGGTCACTGGCTGGGCTTGCTCTACAAAGTCTAGGTAGGCATTCAGATAGTCTTTAAACGCATCGAACACGTGGGTGGTGACCGCCTCTGTCTGAGCGGGGCGAGTCCACAAAAAAGCGGGAGAAAAGAAAGGCTGGGCTTCTTCTGGAAAATCGCCGCCCCAGGGTAGATGCTGCTGATAGCGCTCGAACATGGGCATAATCGGCTGGCTATAGCGGGCCTGATAGTCAGGGCTATCGCGAAAAAGTGGCTGCATATCAATAGCGATGAGGTGACCGCCAGGCAATGTCACCAAGTCTCCGCCAAAAAAAGGTAGGTCGTACTCTAACCGGGGGAAGATCACAAAGTTGAGCACCTGCAAACTGTCACCTGCTTGCACATGGGCCGCCCGAATCTGTCTGAGCTTCGGGGAGCAGTAGCCATGACTGGTGGTGTGTACGGTCACGGTACGCTTGCCCTTGCCCGTGGTGGCGGTGTTGCTCTCAAAGCCAGCTGGAATTGGGTATGGGGAAAGCGCTAAGCGATCTTGGAGAGTTGCGATCGCATAGTCTAAAAACGGTTGGTATAGGGTCATGGAAATAACAGTAAGGGGGTAGCCCCGAAGACTACCCTACGACATCAGTATGGGCGCAGCCTACGACTAATGAGCCTGAACAGCGAGTGGAGCTGCATCCTCAAACAAAAACTCGTAGAGAAAACGATCGGCCCACTCCGACCCAAAATAGCTGCTGAATAGCCCGTGGGCCGGATCGCGCTCAGCACTGTACTGATCGTAATCAATCTGAGCTTTTCTAACCCGTGCGATTTCCTGCTCCGTGGTAAGCGGAGTTGCTTCAGCAAGGATCTTCCAGTAGAGGTCTAGATAGTCTTTAAACGCGGCCAAAACCCGAGTGGATACGGTTTCAGTGTCTGTCTTGGCAAACAACAAATACTTTGAAAAGTATTGATTAGCATCATAGAATTTCATTTCTAGCCCTTGGGCCAGCTCGGCATAGTTGTCCCGTAGCTCTTTGAGCGGCATCAAATACTTGGCTTCGTAGGCTTCATCCTGAAACAAAGGCTGAAAATCAAGAACAATTAAATTTTTGACTTTGCCAAAAGACAAAAAGTCAATTCCTAATAGGGGCACATCGTAACAATGACTGGGATAAAGGACACTGTTAAATATTTGGGCCCCCTTACCGGCATCAATGTAGGTATAGCGAATCTTGCGAAGCTCGGGTGACTGATAGCACCAACTTTGAATCGAAGCTGGGTGCCGTCCGCGCTCGCTGATTTGACATTCCAAGCCTTTCGGAATGTCTCGCGGTTGAAGTTCAAATTTCTCTTTTAAAGAGGTTTCTAAATGCTCTAGGAAAGGGCGGTACATTTGTCTGCGCCTGATAATTGATAACGGTTACGACAGATACCCTCTGCCACTGGCAGCATAGGAGATATCTAAGAGCTGTGTCCTGTTTATTAGAGACAAAGACACATTCCGTTACATCATACCGTAGGCAGTCGAGCCGCATTTCTTTGGACCATTGCGGCGAGGTCATTCTGGGTGACAAAGCGTCGCTCTGAGCAGTAGGTCATGAGATTGATGCCGTTGGCAAGGCGGGCGGTGCTCACCCGCACGCGAAAGTCATCGGAGAGAAACCAACACCGTTCTTGGCCCTGATTTTTGTCATATTCATTGTCGATGGTCAGGACACCATCATCGGCAAAGCCATAGCGCCCCACCACTGGCATATTTTCCACATAGCCCCGATCCCGCAGGAGCTGACCAGCGCGGCCGCTCTCGTTGTTGGGAATATCGACCAAAATAGCCGCGTATTTAGAGTCATAGGTAAACTCTTTAGTGTTGGACTGCCAAGAAAACTGGGCTGCCCCTGCGGCTTTACTCGGTTCTACTCCTTGACTCTTACAAATTTCTATGATGCGTGGATCTTGAGCTTCGATAACATCCACAATCAAGTTAGACTCTCCCGATTCATCGGCTACCGAATCAAAGTGATGTACGGCCCGCTGAATAAACCAGATGCCTTCACTTTTGCGAAAGAAATCCATCATGGTCATAGGAGTCTGAAATGGCATAGGATACCGTCCGTGTTAAATAAACATTTTGCTAAGAAGGGTGTTCAGGGGCACTGTTACACTGGCCTTGAAGAACATCTTTGTAATTCTCTTCACCGTTGCTGATTTTTGGGCTGAACCTTTCTGTCATGGGGCTAATTTGTCAGCACCTCACAGATTAATTTATATCGAGGTATATCGAGGATTGATCCCGAGGCTCAGCAATGTTCACCTCTATCTTCTACAAAGTTTAGCTATCTATGAGCCATCTCGAAACTCCAAGCTTAGATGCGTCTTTGCTAGAGCGCTTATCGGTCCAGCGAGATTTGGCAGGGGCTGCTCTCACTGATAAAGATTTGCGCGGGTTTGATTTGTATCGGGTAAATTTATCGGCGGCAAATCTGGCCGGTAGCTGTCTCCAGGGAGTTACTCTGATTGGCGCTAACCTGTCAGGCGCTACCCTGCACAAGGCTGAGCTGCAGCAGGCTGATCTGCGGGGAGTGAATCTCACGGATGCGGATCTAAGCGGCGCTGATCTAACCGGTGCATTTATTCATCGAGCAGATCTACGGGGTGCTAACTTGAGCGGTGCCGGGTTGGATCAGGCTCAATTAAACATTGCTCTCTACGATGATCAGACCCAGTGGCCAGAAGGCTTTCGGCACAAAATTTCTGGGGCGGTAGGACCAGGAGCTGTACTGAATGGAGCGTTTTTAAATACGGCTGATTTGCGGGGGGCTGATTTGCGGGGAGCTAAGCTTTTGGGGGCTTACCTCAGTGGTGCCAACCTAACTGGGGCACTCCTGGATGATGCCAGTTTGAGCGGCGCTAACCTGCAGAAGGCTTTTCTCACAGGGGCCAGTCTCCGCCATGCCCGAGTCAGCGGGACTGAGTTTCAAAAAGCCGATCTGCGGGCTAGCGATCTAACGGGTGTGGACTTTGAGATGGTAGGCAGCATTGCCGGAGCCGACTTTACAATGGCCCAGGGACTTACCCCAACGTCCAGAGGGCAACTTTTGAGGCACCCCACCAGTGAACTGGATGTATGGAACGGCCTGACCCGTAACACAACCCGCCGGAGCTTAGAGCTAGAGCAGGATAAGCAGTAAAGTCGTCCCCCCTCAGCGACAAGGTGTTTAGTCTCAGTGGCCCGCACTGGTTAGGCCCGTGTCTCTAAGTACTGACCGATCATTATTTCTTGACCGGCCCGCGAAATAATGGTTTGGCGGGTGCGGTAGCTGTCGCCGACCAGCTTGAGTTCCTCATCAAAGGCAGAGCCGCTGTATTCGGTGTGCAGCTGCATGGTGTTGCGATCGCGAAATTGATAGGTGGCCACAACGGGTTTTGGGGTGGCAAACCCTCGGTCGCGATAGAGGATGTCACCTTGAATACCAAAAATCGTAGAGCCAGTAGCCTGTTTTCGACTGGGGCTCAGGTAGTTACTTTCCCATGAGGATTTTGCGCCGCACACCAGTGCCCGGTCCAGACCATGCATAGCTGCTAACTCTTTGAGAGCAGGATGCTCAGGTTCTAAAAACTCGACTTCTAGAGCACTCACAACCTCCTGGGCTTCACCATTTTTGAGGGTGTAGTAACGGCGCTGGGATGTCCAGGCGCCAGCCGACTGCTTAAAAAAACGGATAGCCAGGGTTTCTAGGGGGTTGGCGGAGGTAGTAATCACAGATAATGACATAGAATCTAGGACCTTAAGTTTAAGCGACGCACCTGAATGCAAGCTATGACGAAACAAATTTATATTTATTTACATTCAAGGTAGCGAAAATCCCTGGAAACGGCAATAAAGCCTTAGTAAAGGGACATCGACCTTGAGCTGCCTCAGGTTGACCCAATCAGTCTCCTGCTGAAGGGGAATCTAACAGCACTTTCAGTTTGAAGCTGTAGCCGTCTCTACAGTTCTTGTTCAAGGCCACTCAATCTAACAAATCACAAAGCGTATGGCCCTGGGATATAGCTACAGGCCAGTGGTGTGATTCTCCGCACTAACCTTCAATTTACCAAACCTTCCAGGGCTGCGGCCACCACTTTATGGTGCTGATCCTGACGCAGCTCTAGTGAGGCGTCTTTCGCCGCTGGTGCATTAAAGCATTTGAGGGCATAGGCTACATGCATGCGCGTGTACCAGTTTTCTGCCGTTTTGAGGGACAAAATTGCAGCCAGTGCAGCCTCGGCCTGGTCGGTTTTTGCCAGGGTGCTGAGATGATCTACACCCGCATTAATCAGGGTTAAATCGGTGTCCTTAATGGCAGTTAGGCAAATGTCAAGCATATGGACCGGGCTATTGAGGTCGATCATGGCGGCCAAAATGCTCCGCCGCACCAGCCAGTGGTGATTGGCGTGGAAGGTGTTAACTAGGTGCAACGTGGCGGTGTCACCATACATAGCTAAGGAGTTGGCCGCCTCTGCCTGCACGTTATTATCTGGATCTGTATTCATCATGTTCAGCAAGGCTGCAAACCCAGCATCGCTGCGCTTACGGCCCAGACCCATGGCTACAAAGGAACGTACTAAAAAAGCAGCATCGTTTGTTTTGCCCAGCAGTAGCGGGCTGGCGATGTCGGCGTCATAATCTTTAAGGGCTACGATCCCCTTCAGTCGCTCTTGAGAATCGGAGTGCTCAAGGACATGTTTGATATCGGAGAGTTCCATAGAATGTGTGAGTCAGGATATGTGAATCGGGTTGAATAAACCGAACGGTATCGGCTCATTTACAAAGCTTTACTTTTAGGTCGGTTTTGATCAACGATTTCTATCTTAATTGTAACATTTTGCAAAGATAATGAGAAAGCGTAGGAATAATTATGGTGTCGCCCCTTAGTCCTCGGGTCAAAGAGTTAATTTTGAAAGCGCGAATTGTCAGCTTTGAGGGCTGGCAGGACCAGTTTGGAGCGGATGCGATCGCAGCTTTACAAACCGCTGACGATGAACGCTGCTACCTGGATGATGCTGTGCTAGAGACTATGGCTGGCGGGACAATAGCCCGTGCTCTACGGAATCACGCCAGCGTTATTGTCGATGGCGCTCGGGCCCAGCTCCTAGTGCAATTTCCAGGCATTACCGAGCCTGGGGGAGGGCTGTACCCCGCCGTGCGAGCCGAAGCCTGCTGGCGAGATTTTTGGCATTTTTTACGCTGTACCACCTATGGCATTGCGGCTCAGCGGACTGATTACACTAGCGCCACTGGCTTGACTTACATGGAGCAGCTTTACCATGAGCTACACGTACCCCTAGATGCCATGGTGTATGGGCTGAGCGCCCTCAAAATGGCTAGCAAGCAACAGCTTACCCAGCTAGATTTAGCCTTTGACGATGACCATGTCACCCCCTATTTTGACCATTTGATTCAGGCGCTGAGTCAGTTTCATGCGACTGATTGAGCCTGTCTTAAGCGATTCGCCATTCCCAACCCTTGGGGTTTAACCTCATTCGTCTCATTTTTTACTGAGAGTTGTGTACTTTTGTATCTTTAGCAAAAAGATTCAGAGGTAATTGGGGACGTTTGCTATTGCTTGGCAACCGGAAGGTGAAGTAGCCTTTCAATAAGGGTTTGATGCACTTATCAGTAGATTTAAAAAAACGTTCCACTGACTCCAGCAATAGCATTCTGTGCAAATTTCGTGCAGTTTATAATTCTTGATGATTAGAAGCCACTCTTATATACGAAGATGTTACCTAGTGAGTGTTTATGCCCAGTTTCGGTACGACTTAATCTGAGCTTCCTACGCTAGTTTGGCGGGTTCAGCCTGCGATCTTAGCGATTTTGCAAGGGGTTCAGTACTGCTTTAAGGGCAGAGTCACCCCTAAGCTTCTTAACATTCCGAGATAAATTATTTAGACCATTGTTGTCGTCTAGGAGATAGCATTAATGGCTTTTGGACCAGCTTCACGATTGGGCGTGAGCCTTTTCGACGAGACCCCTCCAGTCGAGTGGGTTCCTGGCCTTGATAGTGAGGGCCTCGAGTCTATTATCAAAGCCGTCTACAGACAGGTTTTAGGTAACGCTTATGTGATGGAGAGCGAGCGCCTAGCGGTGCCCGAATCCCAGTTTAAGCGCGGCGAGCTGACCGTACGTGATTTTGTTCGTGCAGTCGCTAAATCAGATATGTACCGTGCTCGCTTTTTTGAGAGCTGCCCTCGGTACCGCAATATTGAACTCAACTTTCGACATCTGCTAGGTCGAGCTCCCAATAGCTTCGCAGAGATGAAGGCCCACAGTGCCATCCTTGACACCGAAGGCTTTGAAGCTGAGATCGATTCTTACGTCGATAGTGACGAGTATCAAACTGTCTTCGGTCAAGACTTTGTACCCTACATTCGTGGTTACAAGACTGAAGCTAGCAATATGGTCGGGTTTACCCACACCTTTGAATTGGTGCGCGGTGCTTCCAGTAGCTCCCTAAAAGGCAGCATCAACGGGAAGAAACCTCGTCTAAACTCATTGGTGATCAATGCGATACCGACTCCTGTTGTATCACCGTCATCTGCTGGAGGAGCCTTCCAGACTCCCGACGACTCCTCTCGCTCTCGCCACGGCGTTGGTGCGGGTGCTAACGGCAAGATCTATCGGGTTGAAGTTACCAGCTATCGCTCTAACGCTGTCAATCGTGTATCCAAGTTCCGCCGCGCCAATAAGGTGTACATGGTTCCCTTTGACAAGCTCTCCCAAGAGTATCAGCGCATTCATAAGCAGGGTGGCGTAATTGCCAGTATTACTCCTGTTTCCTAGGTAAGACCTAACCAGCTAGGGTGTTTCACAGCTATGTGCTTACTCTAGCTGGTTATTTAATAGCTGTTTGTTGAGACTGTTTAATAATTATCAGTAGGAGATTTCCGATGACAACGTTTGAGTTGTGGCCTGTTAGCAGCAGCACAGATAAACAAGCTGTGATTAATGCTGTTTACCGTCATGTTTTGGGTAACCCCCATGTCATGGATAGTGAGCGTCTAGTTACTGCTGAATCTCAGCTGTGTGATGGCAGTCTTTCCGTGCGTGACTTTGTGCGTGCTGTCGGTAAATCTGATTTTTATCGCAGTCGCTATTTTGAAAAATGTGCTCCTTACCGATTTGTAGAGCTTAACTTCATGCATTTCTTAGGGCGTGCTCCTGAGAGTCAGGCTGAGCTGTCCGAGCATATTCGTCGCTGTGTGGAAGAAGGCTACGATGCTGAAATTGATTCCTACATTGACAGTGATGAATACCAGGCTCGCTTTGGTGAGAATGTTGTGCCATTCTACAATGCTAGCGTTACTCAGGTGGGTCAATCTCAGGTAAGCTACAACCGTATTTTTGCTCTTGATCGCGGTCCTGCTCAGGTTAGCAGTGCGGTGAAGTCAGCTCAGCTCGTGTCTCAGGTAGCTGGTGCTGAGAAGGGTAATAAAGTTAAGCGTGCAGCAACTAACCTAAATTCAGGGACTACTAAGCGCTTCAAGATTAAGACCACAGCCGCTAAATTTGATGCGCCCCGTCGTGTCAGCATGAACGAATACATCGTATCAGCTGACAAAATGACGCCCCAGATTCAGCGTATTCACCGCACGGGTGCCAAGATTGTTAGCATCACTGAGATTGTTTAGGTTTTAAATAACTTAGACTTGATTGGCCATCTTGTTTGTCAAGATGGCCTATTTCGTAGGTTTAAAGTTGTTACCTATAGAAAACTAAAATTGCATTGTGCATCCTTCGAGAGATGCCTAAAACGTCTATATGACGGCACTTTTAGTTCGAATAGTAGCTTGCTTTACTCTCTGACTGCGGATGTAATAGCTTTCATTGTTAAGAAGTTTAAAGTTGCTCTCATTTTACTCTCGAAATCCGATATCTGTCTAAATAAGGCACTGTTGCTGAGTGTCAGCTTCAAGAATCGTAGTCGTGCTCAGATCGAGATAGATAGCTGACTCTGTTGGTCTGGAAAATTCTTTTTGATGCTTCTGCGATTAGTCTGCCATCCGTCATCTAGCCCTGCTTACGAGGTTAGTTTGAACGGTGAGCCTTTAGTAAACTCGACTCTAAGTTTCGGAGAACACCTTCGTACTGGTCAGTTAATCATCACTATTATTTAGGAGAAACGGTTATGTCACTATGGATCAATGATGCTGCGGTTGAATTGCGTCCCAACGCCACCGAAGAAGACTTGCAGGTTGTCATTCGTGCGGTCTATAAGCAAGTTTTGGGTAATGCCCATGTGTTGGAGAGCCAGCTACTCACGAGTGCAGAGTCCATGTTAAGAAATGGTGAGATCACTGTGAGAGGCTTCGTCCGGTCTGTGGCCACATCGGATCTCTACAAGGCTCGCTTCTTTGAAAACTCCTCTCCTTACCGCTTTATTGAGCTGAACTTTAAGCATTTACTGGGCCGTGCTCCCCAGGATCAATCAGAAATTTCTGCCCACGTGCAGACCTACAATGCGGCTGGCTATGACGCTGAAATCGATTCCTATTTAGGAAGTGATGAGTATCTCGCAGCTTTTGGTGAAAACGTTGTTCCCTATGCCTGTGGTGCTAGCACCCAGACGGGTATCAAGAATGTCGCGTTTAATCGTTTGTTTGCACTTGATCGGGGCTATGCGGCCAACGATACGGGTGCCTCTGCCAAGTTGATCAGTGATGTAGCCGGTAACTTGGGCACCAAAATCAAATCACCAGCCACTGGTTCAGGCGCTTACAGCAATACGGGTAAGCGTTTCCGCATCGTAGCGTCTAAGGCGAACTTTGGTAGTCGAGTTACTAAGAGTAACTATAGTGTGGAGGTTGGCTACGGTCAGTTATCCAACCGTATTCAGGCTATGCAGCGCTCTGGTGCCAAAATTGTTACCATCGCAGAGGTGTAGTTTCTTGCCCTAGGTCTTGATATGGGTAAAGCCTTCAGGGACAGGTAGATCTGCATACCGTTTCCTGAAGGCTTTTGGTTGATTGGCATCCTTTCAGGGTTACCTAAAGAGATAGAGAGATACAATAATAGGCTGATTAAGACTTTAGTTTAACCTCAATGGATATTGAAACCTTTGTCGAGCGCTCGCTGGGAGAATGGCGCTCTCAGCGTAGTGCCCATCACTTAGCGTTTGCACACTTTGAAGAAGTTCTTTCTACGATTAACATCGAATCGATGAGTGTGGATGCCCCTGGGGTGTTAGAGCTTTGTCAGCGTTATGAAGTTTCTCCTGATTCAATTGTGAGTCCGTTTAGGATGAGTTGGAAAGGTGAGTCCGATTGGGATGAGGAGCAGGTGATCGAAGGATCTACAATCTTGGTGCCTGTACCCACAGGTGCCATGACTGGCAAGCTCCTGCGCGAACAGGGTTATGCGGAGACCATGGAGTCAATGGGGACCTATACCCTGACGGATGATGGGACATTTATTCTGACAACTGCTTATGAGCGAGCCGCAGCTGAGGAGAAAATTTGGTTTGCTACTCCCAACTTACGGTTTCGAGTTTCATTGATTAAAACCAGTAGCGGTAAAGGGGTAACGACTGCTAGCTTTTCTTCCGAGGTGCGGCGTAGTGCTAGCTCGTAAGCTAGCGATCTAAGAAAGCAAGGTGCCCTAATTTTTATAATGGATCCATATTGAAAACTGGAATATTTATTTAAGCAATGGTGCTTTCTAGTAATACCGACGTCTCCTATTCTCAGGATTTTATAACCCTTGCCCGTTGGATGTCTGGGGACTTTAGTAATCAACAGCAAGCCTTTGATGCACCCACGAAATTCGCCCACATTCGCATTTTCTTTCGCCCATTACCCTATGACTTTTTCTCAGGGGTAGGGCTGTATTCTGAACAAACTCAGGATTATGATCTGTGGATGCCCTATCGTCAGGGTATTCATCGTCTTGTTGACAAGGGTGATCGCATCTATATTGAAAATTATGGGATCAAAGATCGGCTACTGTACGCCGGAGCGGGTCATAACATAGATATTCTGAAAACCATTACTCCTGATTGCATTGAGCGTCGTCAAGGCTGCTCAATGGTGTTTAAGCGCGCGGGGGATATGTTTGTTGGTAGCGTAGAACCGGGTAAGGCCTGCATTATCCCCAAACAAGGTAAAGTCACCTATCTCACCAGCCATGTGGAAATTACTGCAAGCACCTGGATGAGCATTGATCAGGGAATGGATGTTGAGACCGACGAGTATGTATGGGGGTCAACAGAAGGAATTTTGCAGTTCCGCAAGCGTACCAGTTTCGAACATGAATTACCTATATAAAGAGCGTGAAGCAGACCTTGACACAGACTGTAACGCGGTTCAGATTTCCATGCTCCCTCCCCAAGCCCAAAAAAAAATGAAAGCGTGGATCCGCAGCCGTCATCTGATTCGCTCGGGTAACTTCTTTGTGTTTGAAACCGTTGAATATTCAACGGTAGAAAAGTTCCAAGACTGTCTTACAGCCTTGGGCGGCACCTTGATTTGCGTCAATCCTGTTAAGAAAATCTGGATTGGTCAGCATCGACGCGTGGTGTTGTATCAAGCCAAGGCCAGTCTCCACACCCCCCACCACGATTTGCAACAGTATTGGATTAAGTACGGCAGCTTTCACACCCGTTTTGATGAACGGATATAGGGTCTGAAAATTAGCAAACTGTGGTCTTTGTAACGGAATATTGCTTTCTTTTCATTAATTGAGACAGTGGTAACCGCAATTCTTTATTGTCTCTATGGTGACTAAAACAAACACAGTGAGTTTGTTGTCACTATGAAAAGTTTTTAACAAAACAAGGAGAGCTCTCAATGCTTGACGCTTTTTCTAGAGCGGTTGTATCCGCTGATGCTAGTACTGCTGCTGTCGGCGACCTAGCAGACCTGAAGGCATTTGTTGCCAGCGGCAACCGTCGTCTAGATGCAGTAAACGCCATTGCATCAAACGCTAGCTGCATGGTATCTG